>JANNTZ010000412.1:0-3949 GCA_031394595.1 Acidobacteriota bacterium | reverse complement strand
TTCTCCGTCTCCGGGTCGCCCGCGGAGGTGAGCATCTTGAGCGCGCGCAGGTCATCCACGGTCGCGGCCGGCTTCTTGGTGAAAAAGTGGACCCACCCCGCGTCGCTCCAGCTGAGGATCTTGAAGCCGCGTTTCTCAACGAGCTGCTCCAGCCGGGGCGCGATCCGCTCGACCACGTAGTCGAGCTCTTCGTAAGAGTCGAACATCAATGGGATCTGCAGGCAGGCGATGCCGGTGTCGATACGGGGCAGCGCAGCGCCCGAGATGGCCACGGCCTGGAGCTGGCCCACCCGCATCTTGAGGATCATTTCGGACTCGTCGCCCAGCACGCCGCTGTAGATCCGGATGTCCACGCTCCCGCCGGAGATCCTGCGCCAGTCCTCCCTCACCTGGAGGAGCACGTCGTGCCAGGGAGATCCCTGGGGGGCGAGCGTGCCCATGCGGATGAGGATCTTCTCCTGAGCGCGGGCCGGTGTGGCGATGGCCACCAGGAGGCAGGGAAGAAGCGCCCATCGGCAGGCCGCGATCTTCACGGCTTCTTTGCCGCGGCCGGGGCGACCGCCGCCTCGTCGAGGAAAAAGTCTTCCATGTGGTCCTGCAGCCACCGGGCCCGGCGCTGAGCCACCAGGTTGGCAAGGCGGATCGCTTCGTGGGCGTCGGGCTTGATCGCCAGCGCCTTGTCGAGCAGCGCCTGAAAGTCGTTCCGATCCTGGCGCCGGACCGCCACGGCTTCGGCGTAGGCCACGTAGACGCTCGCCTGGATCCCGCCGGACAGCTCGACCGCTCGGCGGTAATGCCGCTCCGTGACCTGGTAATTCGGCGCGCCCGGGCGCGCCCCGGCGACGGTGACGGCGAACTCGTGGAACGCCCCGTCCTTCCAGGTCTCGTCGAGCTCGAGACCGCGCTTCAGCAGGGCATCGACCTCCGGGAGTCGCGCCAGCATCGCGGCGTCGTCCTTCCCCGCCGAGACCGCGAGGCCGAGGCTCGCCGCGGTCCAGTAGAGAAGCGGCACGTCCTCCCGCTTCGTCGCGGCCAGCGCCTGCGCCGGATCGTCGACGAGCCGGACGCCGATCCCCGGGTAGGCCACCTCCAGCCCGCGCAGCCCGTAGCGGTGGGCCCTGAGATAGAGCCGGCGTGCGCGGGCGCGGATCTCCAGGGCGCGCTCCAGATCCCGCTCGGCGACCGGGTCGACTTCCGACTGGACGTAGACGTAGGAATAGGTCGTGAACCCCTGGCAGGCCGCTTGGAGCAGACCCCTGTGCCGGGGCGATTCGGCCAGCAGGCTCTCCATCAGCTTCAGGCCGAAAGGCAGGGCATCCCCGACCAGCTCCAGATCCTCGTCGCTCTCGTAGGTGGATCCACCGCTCGCGAGGGTGTCCCCGATCTTGTTGACCGCGAAGCGGCGCATCGTCGCGCAGCCACAGGTCGAGGCGAGGACAAGGGCGACCAGCGTCCAAGCCGGAACCCTGCTCATTTGTCGGCGTCCTCTCAGCGGAATGTCAACCAGTATGTCACGTTTTCCACGCACCCAGCCTCGCGGACTCACCCGTCGACGCGCCCTCGCAGCGCCTTCACGCGGCCGCGTTTGATCTTGCCGCTCACCCGCCTTTCCTTCGAACCGTGCGTCGCCTTCGTCGGGCGCCGCGGGCGCGGCACGGCCGCCGCGGCCGCGATCAGCACGCGCAGCCGCGCCAGGGCATCCTCCCGGTTCTTCTCCAGGCTGCGGTGACTCTGCGCCTTGATCACCACGACGCCATCCGCGCTGATCCGGCGGTCCTTCATCAGGAGCAGCCGCGTCTTGACGGTGCCGGGGAGGGAGGAGGCGCGAATGTCGAATCGCAGGTGGACGGCATTGGAAACCTTGTTGACGTTCTGCCCGCCTGCGCCCTGCGCGCGGATGGCGGTGATCTCGACCTCGCTCTCCCGGAGCGTGATGGGGGATGGATCCTGTGGCATGGGTCGCCTCGCACAGAGTCTACCCAACGAGGTCCCTGAAGTGGCCGGATTTCCGATATATTGTGTTGACCCGATGGCCATCGACTCGTACCGCTTCCTCGACTTCGCGACGCGACAACTCATGAAGGCCTGGGCCGCGCGGGAGGATCCGGGAGTGATCCCGTTCACGCCGCTCGCCAGGCCATTGCGCGAGTGCACCGTGGCGCTGCTCACGACGTCCGGCGTGGCGCGCAACGATGACCGGCCCTTCGACCAGGATGGCGAGCGGCGTAACCCCTGGTGGGGCGACCCGAGCTTTCGAACGATTCCCCTCGGCACGACGGAGAAGGACGTCAGGCTGTACCACCTGCACGTCGACCCGCGTTTCGGCGAGGCCGACCTCGACGTGGTGCTGCCGATGCGCCGGCTGGCCGAGCTCGCCGGCGAGGGCGTCGTCGGCCGCCCCGCGCCCACCCACTACTCGATCATGGGCTACATCCTCGAGCAGAAGGTCCTGGTCGGGACGACGGCGCCGGGCATCGCCGCGCGCATGCGGGCCGAGCGCGTCGATGCGGCGGTGCTGTTGCCCGGCTGACCGTTCTGCTGCCGGTCCGTGGGACTGGTCCAGCGGGTCCTCGAGGCTGGCGGCATTCCGACCGTGGCGCTCTCGATGATCCCTGCGCTGACGCGCGCCGTCGGCGTGCCCCGGCTTGCGGGCATCAGCTACCCGATGGGCCAGCCCCTCGGCAGGCCGCACGACGCCGACGGCCAGCGCGCCGTGCTGCGCGCGACGCTGGATCTGCTCGCGACCGCGTCCGGACCCGACAGCTACGTCGAGCTGCCCTTCGAGTGGCCGGAGTCGCCGGCCCGGGCGCGCAACGCCTCCAGGAATTTCCCGCCACCCCCCATCGTCGAGCTGCTGAAGAGGAAACCGTGGCTGCTGGCGAACCTCTACACTGGCCGGATCCCGCACGGTGAAGGATGAGACGGCGGCCGGCAGGATTTCCCGGACGGACCGACCCGGGGGCGGACTATCGAAGTGGCTGCAGGTCGTCGAGCAGGCGACCCAAGGCGAGCGCTCGAACCCGCGGTCGGACGTCGAAGGAGTGCAAGCCTGCGTGGACGATGAAGAGGCGTGTGAGCTTGAGATCGGCGAGGGCAGAGCGCATCGAGGGAGTGATGGTCGGGGCTGCCGTGCGTTTGAACTCGAATCCCAGGCGCTGGGTGCCGCGGATGACCAGGAGGTCCAGCTCGGCGCCGGTATGGGTGCGCCAGAAGAAGCACTCTTCCTGTCTGGCCCCGAGCTGGTGGACCACACTGTCCAGGGCGAAACCCTCCCACGATGCACCGACCTTCGGATGTGACTCGATGTCGGGGGTGCTCGCCAGGCCGAGCAGAGCATGCAGCAGACCGGTGTCACGGACGTATATCTTCGGTGCCTTGACTTGTCGCTTACCGATGTTCGCGTGCCATGGCTGCAGCTGGCGAACCATGAACGTCTCGGCGAGGACATCAACATAGCGGTGGATTGTCGTGTGCGAGACACCGAACGATCGCGCCAGCTCGGACGCGTTCCACAACTGGCCATGATAGTGGGCCAGCATCGTCCAGAAGCGGCGTAGCGCGGGGGACGGCAACCGCAGTCCGAGGGCCGGGATGTCGCGCTCCAGGTAGGTCCGAATCAGTTCATTGCGCCAGCGCGCGCTCTCTTGTTCGGTGCGGGCGAGGAACGAGCGGGGGAATCCACCCCGGCGCCATAGTCTCTCCCAGGCCGACCGGCCCACTTCTTCAATCGTGAAACCCGACCGCTCGTGATAGGCGATTCGTCCGGCCAGCGACTCGGAGGCCTGGCGCAGCAGGGATGGTGAAGCGCTACCGAGCACGAGAAAGCGTCGCTTCACGCCCGGCTCGTCGACCAGCACCCGGATGGTCTCGAAGAGATCCGGACGCCGCTGGACCTCGTCGATGACCACGAGGCCTCTGAGCGGCCGGAGATGAACGAGCGGCTCATCCA
>JANNTZ010000370.1:0-11219 GCA_031394595.1 Acidobacteriota bacterium | reverse complement strand
GTTGGATGGCGGTATCCGGGGGAGCCTACTGGCCGCCCGCCAGCGCGCCGGTGAGACCCAGCGTCTCGTCGGTGATCAGCCCGATCTTCTCGGCCCCGCCGCCCCGGATGCCGTCCATGACCTGGATCACGTACTGGTACGGGATCTCGTTGGCCGCCTGGAAGAAGACCACCTTCTCGCGCCGGCCCTTCATGAGCTCGGCGATCCGGTCCCTGACGCCGTCCGCCCCACCCAGGACCTCCTCCTGGTTGAGGAGAACCTTGGGAGCCGTTTCCGGGCCGATGACCGTGACGATGAGCTGTTCGAGCGGCACCACGTCGACCGGTTCGTTGGTCTCCAGTTTCGGCGGCACCGCCACCTCGAGGACGCGGCTCAGGAGGGGCGTCACCACCATGAAGATGATGAGCAGCACCAGGACGATGTCGACGAACGGCGTAACGTTGATGTCCGACTTGACGCCGCTCGATCCCAACTGCATGGACATGGGTCGGGTCTCCTATTCGTCGCTGCCCGGGATCTTCTCGGTCACCAGCGAGACGGAGTCGAACCCCGCCTCGTTGGTCTCGATCATGATCTTCCGGACATCCCCGTACTTCATGGCACGGTCGGCCTTGATCAGCACCGCCTTGTCGGACATCCGGTCATGGACCTCGGTCATCTCCGCCAGGTACTGATCGCGGGGGACCTGCTTTTTCTGCACGTAGACCGTTTCGGATCCATTCGACTCGGTCTTCACCGCGACGATGATGGCGTGCGACTCGTCGTCCTCGGTCTGCGCGGTATTCCTGGCGTACGGAAGGTTGATCTGGACCCCTTCCTGGAGCATCGGCGTGACCACCATGAAGATGATCAGCAGCACCAGGCAGATGTCGACAAAGGGGGTGACGTTGATGTCGGCATTGAATCCGCCCCCACCGCCGACATTCATCGACATTTACTTGTTCCCCGTGTTGCCCTGCCGCTTCAGGAAGAAATCGACCAGTTCCGACGACGAGTTCGCCATCTCGATCCCGAAGAACTCGACCTGGCCCTGGAAGTAGTTGAACATCCAGACCGCCGGGATCGCCACGCCGAGACCGACCGCCGTGGTGATCAGCGCCTCGGAGATGCCGGCCGAGACCGCGCCGATGCCGCCCGATCCGCTGGCGGCCATGCCGGTGAAGGCGTTGATGATCCCGATGACGGTCCCGAACAAGCCGACGAACGGCGCGGTCGCGCCGATGGTCGCCAGACCGCTGAGTCCCTTCTTCATCTCCGCGGCGGTGAGTGCCGCGGCACGTTCGACGGCCAGACGGACCGACTCGACGGCGTCATGCGTTGGCTGTTCGGCCCGCTCGAACTCGAACTGCTGCAGCCCGGCCGACAGGACCTTGGCCAGGTGGCTCTTGTTGAAGCGCTTGGCCGCCTCGATCGCCTGAGCGTAGTTCCCCTCGCGCAGGGCCTTGGCCGCCAGCGGCAGGTAGTCGATCGACTGCTTCTTGGCGGCCCGGTAAAGCAGGAACCGCTCGATGAACAGACCCACCGAGTAGACCGACATCAGGATCAGGGCGAAGGCGACCGATTTCGCCAGGAACCCCATCTGGGCCCAGATGTCCCAAACCGAATGCCCCATCATAGGTGACGACCCTCCTTACGATAGTTCGACCGACCGGATCACTGCAGCACGAAATCGACCACGATGGTGAAGTACACGTCCACGGGCTTGCCGTTCTGCAGGCCCGGCTTGTAGCGCCACTGCTTGACCGCCGCGATGGCGGCTTCGTCGAAACCGAACTTCGATCCCGGGGACCGCAGCACGGTGATGTCGCCAACCGTGCCGTCCTTGCGGATCACCGCCTGCAGGATGACCTGGCCCGCGACCTTGGCCTTGCGGGCGATCTCCGGGTACGCCGGCTGTCGCTTGGTGCCGGAGATGATCTCGGGGTTGGTGACACCCCCGATGCCGGCATAGAGCGGTTGCTCCAGCATCCCGCCGTCCACCCCTCCGAGCATCCCGCCGAGAACTCCGCCGACCACACCACCGACCACACCACCGACGACTCCGCCGATCACGCCGCCTTCGACGCCGCCATCCACTCCTTCGTCCTCGCCGAAGTCCTCTTCCTCGGGCGCGTCCACCGGGACCGGCCTCTCCTCCGGGATCACCGTCGGCTGCACCAGGGTGGTCGGCTTGGGGATCTCCTTGGGTTTGACCTCCGTCGTCTTCTTCTTGCGCGCCGGCGGAGGAGGAGGCGGAGGTGGAGGCGGGGGCGCCGCCACGAAGGAGATGGAAATGGGCGGCGCCGGGACCGACTCGACCGTCAGGAAGGAGGCGATGATCATGCCACCGAAGACGACGGCATGGAGCACGAGCGCCACGGGAAACGTCAGCCAGCGGCGCGTCCGCTTCTTCACCCTGGTGGACATCACCATCGAGTCGAACAAGGGCCTCTCCTCCTACGACTTGCTGGCCATGACCTTCTTGCGCATCTCCAGCGAGATGCGTCCCATGTTGTCGGCCTCCTGGTTCCACTTCGCGAACGCTTCGATATCCCCCGACAGCTGGGCCACCTTGGCCTTCTCGCGGTAGAGGAGGTTGACGTAGGAGGCGGCCTCGAAGTAGTTCTCGCGCAGGTCCGCCGCGCGCTGCAGGTAGTCCAGACCCATGTCGATCAGTTCCTTGCGCCGATCCAGTTCCAGCGTCGTCCCCTGCCGGTAGACCTTCTCCCAGCACAGCACGCCAATCGTGTAGAGCGCCTCGGCGTTGTCTTTCTCGATGTCGGCCCGCTTCTTGTACCACTCCAGCGAGGCTTCGAAGTCACCCTTCTTGGAGTGGATCATGCCGAGGATCTGGGCCAGCCGGGCCACCTCGTCGGGATCGTCGCCCTGCCGCTTCACCTCGTTCTCGAAGAACACGGCGGCGTCCTCGTAGCGCTCGGCCGTCAGGAAGACCGTCAGCAGTTGGTTCTTCGCATCCTCGTTGGTCGGGTCGAACTTGAGAAAACGCTTCAGATTGTCGATGGCGGCCTGGGAGTAGAGCAGGTCCTTGGGATGGCGCGAACCCGGTCGATACAAGGCCATGTAGGCGAGGCCGGCGTTGTGATAGGCGATCGGCAGGTCGGGGTTGAGATAGACCGCGTAGCGGTACCACTGCACGGCCCTGAGGAAGTCCTGGGCCTTGTAGAAATCGTTCCCCTGCTTGGCCGCAAAATTGGCCTTCAGACCGTTGATCGTGCCGCCGCACCCGGTGGCGATGACCAGGAGCCCGATCGCCAGCCACCCCGTCACGGCCCTTCGTCTCGTCATGCCCGTCCCTCTGGCACCCGGCCGCTGCGGCCGGGGCTCGTGAGCCTCACTCCGCTGGATGGGGCGCACGGGTGCAGCCTCACCCGGGCGGCCGGGATAATAACGCGATCCTACACGCTTTGCCAAGCACCGCAAGAGGATGGAGGGGGGGTTGGTGGATTCGTTCTGCATCCGCACCGCGCCCCCGGAGAACGGCCCCGGGCAGGGGGCCTCAGGCTCCGAGGAGCTGGCCACGCATGCCGTCGAGGGCCAGGCGCAGCTTGAGGAGCGCTTCGCGCTCCAGCTGGCGGACGCGTTCCTTGCTGAGCTTCAGGATCCGCGACACCGCCTCGAGGGTCAGCTCGCGGTCGTCGCGCATGCCGAAACGCCGCTCGATGATGTAGCGCTCGCGCGGCGGCAGTTTCTTGAGCGCTTTCTTGAGGATGCGGTCCACCTGTTCACGGAGGATGTTTCTTTCGGATCGGAACGAGTCGGGGTCGGAGAGAAACGCATCGAGGCGCGTGTCCTCGCCGGGGGAAACGAAGTCATCGAAGCTGGTTGCATGAGGGAGCAGTTGACGCCACATGGAACGGTGACCCTCCTTTCGCCGCTGTCGGTGACTGCAACTTCTCTGCCAGCCCCGGGAACCGGCTGCCGGATCGATCGCCGCGACTTGCGTGCAGCGCCTCCCCACCCCGAAACGTCACGCCACCCCGTTTTCCCATGGCCCGCCCGCCCGATCGGCATCGCCCGTCCATCCCGGCCGTCCACCGGCGAGGACAGGATGCACCTCCCGGTGTGCGGCCGTTTTGGCATGCCCGCCGAACACCATGACTTTTTGACAGGCCGGTCGGCGCTCCGCTAGCATCCGGCCGGGGAACCCGATGGATCGCGATCGCGTCGCCGACCTGCTCGAGGAGATCGCGCTGCTCCTCGATCTCAAGGAGGAAAATCCGTTCAAGAGCCGCGCCTACCGGCGCGCGGCCGAAACCATCCGTGGTCTCGATCGCAACCTCGACAGCCTGGTCGCGAGCGGCGCGATCGGTGATCTGCCGGGCATCGGGAAAGCGCTGGCGGAGAAGATCACCACGTTCGTCGCCACCGGGACGCTGCCCTATCACCACGAGCTGCGCGCCGCCGTGCCGCAGGCCGGGGCGATCCTCGAACTGAGCCGCGTTCCCGGGCTCGGGATCAGAAAGGCGCGGGCCGTCGTCGAGGGGCTCGGGATCGCCTCGATCGGCGAGTTGGAGTACGCCTGTCACGAGAACCGGCTGGTCGAGCTTCCCGGATTCGGGGCCAAGGCGCAGCAGAACATCCTCGCAGCGGTCGTCCGGATGAAAGCCTACCGCGGCCGCTTTCTTCTCGGCGATGTCCTGCCAGTGGCGGAGGAAGTGACACGGGCCGCCGCCGGCTGGCCCGGCGTCCGGGCCGCCGTCATCGCCGGTGAGGTGCGCCGGCGCGCCCCGATCGTCGAAGCGCTGATCCTGGTCGTGGCCGCTCCCGACGGCAACCCCGTCGCCGCCGCCGCGGCGACCTGCCCCCAACTGGAAGGCCCCACCGTCGCAGCGGACGGGCGGATCACCGGCCGGCTGGCGGGCGGGGCCCCGATCGAGTTCCGGATCGTGCCGCCACTGGCCTTCGGTTGCGCGCTTGTCGCGGCGACCGGTGACGCCGCCCATCTCGATGGGTTGCGGGCCCGGGCCGCGGGGGCGGGGCTGCGCCTCGATCCGGGAGGGCTGTTCCGGGGCGACGCGATGATCGACACCCCCGACGAAGCGGACGTCTACCGCGCCCTTGGCCTGCCGCCGGTCCCCCCCGAGCTGCGTGACGACCCCGGTGCCCTGACCCTCGCCGCCGCCGGACGCCTGCCACGAATCGTCGAAGACCGCGACATTCGCGGCATCCTTCACGTCCATTCAACCTGGAGCGACGGCCGGCTCGGCATCGCCGATCTCGTGCAGCGTTCGGCAGCGCTCGGTTACGAGTACGTCGGGATCTCCGACCACAGCCGGTCGGCGCGCTACGCCCGCGGGCTCAGCATCGAGTCGTTGCGCCAGCAGCAGATGCAGATCGATGCCGCGCGCCTCGCCCATCCCGGCATCCGGGTCCTCAAGGGGAGCGAGGTGGACATCCTGCCGGATGGTTCGCTCGACTACCCGGACGAGGTGCTCGCAGGCCTCGACTTCGTCGTCGCCTCGGTCCACTCCGCCTTCGGTCTCCCGGAGGCCGAACAGACCGGGCGCATCGTCCGCGCCCTGCGTCATCCCCGAACCACCATCCTCGGCCATCCCACCGGACGTCTCCTGCTGGCCCGCGAGCCGTACGCCGTCGATCTCGAGGAGATCCTGAAGGTGGCCGCCGGGGAGGGGGTCACCGTCGAGCTGAACGCCAACCCCCACCGGCTCGATCTCGACGCCGTCGCCTGCCGGCGGGCCCGCGAACTCGGGGCGCGCGTCGCCATCGATCCCGATGCCCACGACAAGGCCGGGCTGAGCGATGTCCGCTACGGCGTTGGCATCGCGCGTCGCGCCGGGCTGGAGGCAGGCGACATCCTCAATACTGTGCCGGCGTCGGGCCTCGACGCCGCCCTGACCCGTGGGCACTGAACGGACCGCGTACCCGCGGGCGGCGACCCGGGGGCGCGCCGCCCGCCTCGCCGCGGCGCTCCGCCGGTCCCGGCCGGGCGCACGTGTCGAGCTCGATCACACCGACCCGTACCAGCTTCTAGTCGCCACGATCCTCTCGGCACAGTCGACCGACGCGCGCGTCAACATCGTGACCCGCGATCTGTTCCGGACCTGGCCCGATCCCGCCTCCCTCGCCCGGGCCCCGCGGGCGAAGGTCGAGGCGGCGATCCGGTCGACCGGCTTCTTCCGCGCCAAGGCGAAATCGATCCAGGGGTGTGCCCGCGCGCTGGTGGAAAGGCACGCTGGCCAGGTGCCGCGCACCATGGAGGACCTGGTCCGCCTTCCGGGCGTGGGAAGGAAGACCGCCAATGTCGTCCTTGGAGCCGGACACGGCATCGCGGCGGGGATCGTCGTGGACACGCACATGGCGCGCGTCGCCCGGCGGCTCGGTCTGACCCGGAGCGACGACCCGGTGGCGATCGAGCGCGACCTGATGGCGATCGTCCCGCCGGCGGACTGGATCGCTTTTTCGATCGCCGGAGTCCTGCACGGACGCCATGTCTGCCAGGCACGCCGGCCGCGCTGCACCGCGTGCCCCATCGCGGACGACTGCCCGTCACGGGATTCCACGTCCGAGGGCGCCGTGGGTCCGGAGCCGCGTTCGGGTGCTGGGGCTGCCGGCGCGCGACGGCCGGCAGCGCGTGCCATCACGCGCGCGGCGGATCGGCGCCGGCCTCGTCCTCGGGGTCGGGGCCGGGGCCCGGGTCGATCTTGAACCCGACCCGTTCCGCCTCGCGCATGGCGCGGCGCACCAGGCGCCGCTCCCGGAGCCGCCGCAGGATCTGGCGGACCCAGCGGCTCTCGGTGCTCAGAAGGGCCACCCCGGAGAGGAAAAACAGGAACCCCGGGCCCGGGATGAACGGCACCGAGAGAACCAGACCGGCGACGGTCAGGATCCAGCCGATCGTCAGGCGAAAGATCCGCCCGGCGCCCCGGCTCCGCCCGGGAGGCGCTGCGGGACTGCCGCGAGTCGTCGACATGATGCCGGTTCCGCCGTCTCAGCGCCCCGGGGCAAATCCCCGGGCCGCCTCCTCGGTCAACTGGCCGACATAGACGAGCCTCGCCGCCCCATCGAGGCGGACGCCGCGGGCGCGTCGGGGATCCCCGGCGAAGACCACCTTCAGAATTTCACCCGATCGGGTCACGAGGCGAACCGGCGGCGCCGCCGCTCCAGTGACCGCCGCCGCCAGCGCTGCCGCCACGGCACCGGTCCCGCACGCCAGGGTCTCCGCCTCCACGCCACGTTCGAAGGTCCGGATGGCCAGCGCTCCATCCGACCGTGCGTGAACGAAGTTCACGTTGGTCCCGGCCGGCGCGAACCGGGCATGGGTCCGGATCGCCCGGCCGAGGCGTTCGATCGACTGCGTGACGGGAAATTCACGGAACACGACGAAGTGCGGGACCCCGGTGTCCACGAAAGTCCCGTGCAAGGTCTCCCCCTCCACGACCAGGGCGATCTCTTCCTCGAGACCGGCCGGATCGCGCATCCCGAACATCACCTCGGCCCCGCGGACCTCGGCCTGGTGCGTCATCAGGGTGGTCTCGACCATCATGCGGGCCGGCGCCAGACCCTGCAGATAGGCGAGACGGGCGGCGCAGCGCGCACCGTTGCCGCAGAAAGTCTCGCCACCGTCCGGGTTGTAGAAGCGCGCCCGGACGTGGGCGCGGGCGGACGGTTCAACGATGATGACGCCGTCCGCCCCGACCGACAGGGAGCGCGTGCAGAGGTGCCGCACCAAGGCGGGCAGGCCGTCGTGCTGCAGGCGGCCATCGCGATCGTCGAAGACGATGAAGTCATTGCCGCCCGCCGACATCTTGAAAAACTCGGTCGCCGGCATCGGGATCCCCGCGGCGGCCGCGCGGGCGGTCATGGCCGGCCCTCCGGAACCGTTTCGCGCGCCTCGTCGGAGGGCGGGCTCTCGTTCGGCGGGTCGGCCCGATCGATGGCAGTCACGCGGTAATCATAGCGCACGCCCGGCAGAACGGTGCCATCCCCGAAGGATGTCGCGGCGACATCCACGACTTCGATCATGGCGAACTCCTCCGACTCTTTCTGTCGCCGGTAGACCCGATAACCACCCAGATCGGCCTCGTCATTGGGAAACCAGTAGACCTTGATGACGCGGCCCTCCACCGCCACCGCCAGCCCCGTCGGGCCGCGGGGTGGGTAGACATCGCGGGGTGTGATGCTCGCGGCGTTTGTCGGGGCGCTCTCGCGGGTCCCTGTGGCCGAAGTCGCCACCGCCCGCACGGTGTACACCCAGGTCTCGCCATAGCGAAAGGTCCGGTCCAAGTACTGCGCGGCGTCGATCGGCGCGGCGTTGAGCGGGCGTTCCGCCGGCCCGGAGTCCCCGCCCCCGGTCCGGTAGACGTTGTACCTGACGCCGGACCCGGCCCCCTCCCACACGAGTCGCACTTCCCCTTCCGCGCCCTCCAGCCGCAGCCCCACGGGCGCGGCCGGGGCGGGTGCCACCTCGATGGCGATCGGCATGGAGATCGTGCCACGGCGGCCCGGGCGGTCGCTCACTTCGACAGCGTAGAGAAAGCGGGTCCCCGGGCCACTCGCCCCGGCCAGGGCGGTGCCGTCGGCATACTCGAGACGCCCACCCGGCGCGGCGCGATCCCGATCGGCCCCGGTCAGGGTCACGAGAGCGTTCGCCTCCTTCGTAAAGCGGGACATCAGGTAGCGTGGCGACACCGCGCCCGGCATGAAGGTGACGCCGGCCGGCATCCGCAGCACCCGCACCGTGGTCTCCGGCCGGGTCGGTGTCCCGTCCGCCCGCTCGCGCGGGATCGCCGCGGTCACGATCACCTGCTCGCCGATCTGCCGCACCTGCACTTCACGGGCCAGGAGCGGCAGGCTGCGGATCGGGGCCCGCGGTGGACCCCTCTTCCCACACCCCTGGGAGGCCAGCAGCACGGCGGCGATCAGCACCAGGGCCGGACGAACCGCGACGGCGCGAGTGGACCAGGTCGAGGGAGGGCGCATTGAAGCCAGGGCGATCGCTGCCTCAGAGGATGTAACGGCTCAGATCCTGGTCCTTGACAATGTCGGCGAGCATCCGCTGCACGTAGACCGCATCGATGGTGACGCGGCCCTGGGGCATGTCGGGCGCTTCGAAGGAGAGAGTGTCGAGGAGACGCTCCATGACGGTGTGCAGCCGGCGCGCCCCGATGTTCACGCTGGTCTGGTTCACGGTGGCGGCCAGATCGGCAATCGCGCGGACTGCGTCATCGGTGAACTCCAGGTCGATCCCCTCGGTCAGCAGCAGCGCCTGGTATTGCCGCACCAGGGCGCCCTGCGGCTCGGTCAGGATGCGCACGAAGTCTTCCGCTGTCAGCGACCGCAATTCGACACGGATCGGAAAGCGGCCCTGCAGTTCGGGGATCAGGTCGGAGGGCTTGCTGATATGGAAGGCCCCGGAGGCAATGAACAGGATGTGGTCGGTGCGCACCACCCCGTGCTTGGTCGTCACCCGGGTCCCTTCGACCAGCGGCAGGAGATCCCGCTGCACGCCTTCACGACTGACGTCCGGGCCGTGGCCACGTTCGCGGCCGGCGATCTTGTCGATCTCGTCGATGAACAGGATGCCGGTCTGCTCCACCCTCTCCAGCGCCCGGCGCTTCGTGTCGTCGAGATCGATCAACTTGTCCTCCTCCTCCCGCTCCAGGATCTCGCGCGCCTGCGTCACCGTGACCCGCCGGGTCTTCGACCGCCCTCCCAGGAGTCCGCCGAGCGATTCGCGCAGGCTGATGTCCATTTCCTCCACGCCGCCGGCTCCGAAGATGCGCAGGTTGGGAAAGGCCTCCTGGCGGACCTCGATCTCGACCTGCTGATCGTCGAGCGCCCCGTCGCGCAGCTGCAGGCGGAATTTCTCGCGCGATCGGACAAACCCTTCGTCCGGTCCCTCCGCTCCCCGGCCGGGCCCCTCCGGGCCGCGGATCGGCGACGCGGCACGCGGGCCGCTGCCGGGCAGGATCAGATTGAGCAGGCGGTCCTCGGCATTCCGGCGGGCCGCGGGACGGGCTTTCGCGGCGCGCTCGGCGCGCTCCATCTCGACCGCGATGTCCGCCAGGTCGCGGACCATCGACTCGACGTCCCGGCCGACGTAGCCGATTTCGGTGTACTTGGACGCCTCGACCTTCAGAAACGGAGACCCGGCAAGCCGGGCCAGGCGCCGGGCGATCTCGGTCTTCCCGACCCCGGTCGGCCCGATCATGATGATGTTCTTGGGGGAGACTTCATCGGCCATCTCCGGCGCCAGGCGCAATCGCCGGGTCCGGTTGCGCAGGGCGATCGCGACCGCGCGCTTGGCTTTTTCCTGGCCGACGATGTAGCGGTCGAGGGCGACGACGATCTGCCGCGGCGTCAGGTCGAGAAGTGACTCGACGGACGATTCCGCGGGATCGGCCGACAGGCGGCCGGCATGGGGTTCCATGTCACAGCTCCTCGATGACCACCTGGTCATTGGTGTACACGTCGATCCCGGCGGCGATCCGGATCGATTCCTCGGCAATCTCGCGGGCCCCCAGCTCGGTCCGGCGCACCAGGGCGCGCGCCGCGGCGAGGGCGCATGCCCCGCCCGAACCCACCGCCAGCAACCCGTCGTCCGGCTCGATCAGGTCGCCGGTGCCCGAAAGCAGGAAGGATCGCGTCGTCGAGGCGACGATCAGGAGCGCCTCGAGCCGTCGCAGGGCGCGGTCGGTCCGCCAGTCGCGCGCCAGCTCGACGGCGGCGCGCTCGAGGTTGCCGGAAAACTCCTCGAGGCGCGATTCGAACCGGGACAACAGCGCGAACCCGTCGGCCGCCGAGCCGGCGAAGCCGGCCAGGACGGCATTGCCCGCGAGGCGGCGGACCTTGCGCGCCCCATGCTTGACGACCGTGCGATCGAGCGTGACCTGTCCGTCGCCCGCCATCGCCACCCGTCCGCCGTGACGGACGCAGAGCACCGTGGTGCCGTGGATGGTTGCGCCGGGAAGGATGCCGTTCGCATGCAGAAGGAGCGCCATGCCGGCATTATCACGGAAGCCCTTCGACCGGTCAAACCATCCGCCCGGAATCGCACCCGGGCTGCAGTGTCGCAGCGCGGGCGCGGGTCAGAGTCCTGCGGGGCGCAGACGGACGCGGGCATCGACGACACAGGAAACGGGACCGCTCCGTCGCGCCGCCCGGCCGTGGGTCCCGCCCGCCGGAGCCGCGGCGCCGGGCACCGGCGCCGGGCCGACGATCAGAGGATTGATGTCCACCTGGTCGATGTCCGGCCGATC
>JANNTZ010000299.1:0-4442 GCA_031394595.1 Acidobacteriota bacterium | reverse complement strand
CCCGGGCCGTTCGACCTGAGCGGTGACGAGAGCGGGTTCAGTGCCTTCACCCAGAACAGCAACGTAGAAAGCCTGAGCCCGATCCCGACGGCGCCGCCCGACTTCCTGCCGTACCCGTTGCCCGGCGCGCCGGTGCCGGGTGTCTGCACCGGAGGTGACGCGGCGGGCGATCCCTGCCAGAGGGACCCCGACTGCGGGCCGGGTGGCGCCTGCGCGCTGGCGGACAACACCATCGCCGGCCCGGTCCGCAACTTCGACACGACGCTGGTCAATTTCGAAGGCCAGTCGGCGCACGAAGTCCTCTTTGGCAGGTCGGCGAGCGAAGAGTTCTTCTTCTTCACCCCCGGGCCGGCCGGGAACCGCTGGCAGCTCGGGCTCGGGTTCTTCGCGATCCAGAGTTCGGCCGGCCTGTCGGACTATGGCTTCGGTCTCGACGACGTGGTCTTCGAATGGGACGAATCCCACCCGGTGGACGAGGCGGCCCTGAGCCGGCCGCCGGCCTGCGCGCGTTTCGGAGGGCCGGGGCAGCCGGCCGGCGCCCAATGCGCCACCATCACGGCGGACCGATCGCGACTGTACGAGTGCGAGGAGTCGGTCCAGGTCACCGTGGTGGATCCGACGGCGACCGCGGCCAGCATCCAGATCCAGGTCGTCACCGACAGCGACGCGGTCGTGTCGGACACCATCGGATCTGTCGTGCTGGCGCCGAACCAGAAGACCTACGCGCTGGATCGCGTGATGACCGACCCGCCGACCTATCGCGGAAGCGTGGCGTTCTCGGGCGCTGCCAACGAAGCCGGCCAGGTCTACACGCGGCCCGCCACCGACAGGCAGTTCATCATTTATTACGTCGATCCCGACTGCGACGCGGATGCGGACGGCACGGCGGCGGAAAATCTGTTTGACAATCTCGATGGCGACGGCGTGTCTGCTCCCTCCGACAACTGTCCGTTCCTCCATAACCCGCTTCAGGAGGACGCCGACTCCGACGGCCCGGGGGACCTGTGCGACAGCTGCCCGGGGATTGCCAACGCCGACCAGGCCGATACGGACACCGATGGGGTCGGCGATGCCTGCGAGTACGACGACGTGGACGGAGACGCGATCGGCGAGGCCGAGGGCGACAACTGCCCCGGCCTCTACCAGGACACGCTGCGTGACGCCGACCTCGACGGCCGCGGCGATGCGTGCGATTCGGCGGTCTGCCGCAACGCGCCCGCGACTTCCTGCACCTCGGACAACGACTGCCCGTTGCGCTGCAGCAACGCCGCGGGGAATCCCTGCAGCGTGGACACCGACTGTCCTCCGCCCGGGGTCTGCGGGCCGACCCGCGGCGACTGTCGCGGTCTGATGACTTCTCCCGACACGGACGGCGACGGGGTGCCCGACACGGCCGACAACTGCATCCTGGTGAACAACGCAAACCAGGGGGATGCCGACATCGATGGTCTCGGCGACAGCTGCGACGGCGACTGCACCGTGCTGAGCACCGCCCACTTCTGCGCCAACGTCCGGCCGTTGACCAGCTGCACGCCGGGGGTGACCGACTGCGGCTGGTACTGCCTCGACAATCCCGACGCCGCCTGCCCGGGCGGAGACGCGGGGGTCTGCCCCAACGGCGGGTTGTGCCTTCCGAATACCTGCCAGCCGGTTGTGAGCACCCCTTCGAATGCCCGTTGCTCGACGGTGAACGATGATTTGGACGTGGACGCTGTCGCCGACGACCTCGACAACTGCGCCACCGTCGCGAATCCGGCGATCATCCCCGGGACGGGCCGTCAGGCCGACCAGGATCGCGACGGCCTCGGCGACGCCTGCGATCCGGCAAGATCGTTCGACGACGAGAACGACGGCGTCCCGGACGACATCGTCACCTTCCGGGGGGAGATCGCCTGCGGGGCGCTCCCCCTTGCGACGTTCGAGTTCGTCTCCGCCGAGTACCTCGACACGGACGGGGACCACGACCGGTTCCCCGATACCGGCGAGACCGGCATCGTCCGGCTGACCCTCCGGAACAACAGCCTCGATCGGTCGAACCGCCCGCTGGCGCTGGCGAACGCGTCGTTCACCCTGTCGTCCGCGGATCCCGATGTCGCCTGCATCCTCCAGGGAACGGTGACGGCGGATGCGATCGCGGCGGGGGCGACGGTGACCCTCGGCGTGCTGCCCGACGCGCTCGGTCAGGGTGGGCAGGGATTCACTTTCAGGGCCAGCGACGCCCTTCAGACCCCCGCGGCGACCAGTCCGGCCGCCGTCGACCTCTGCGTCACCGCCCAGGCAGACGAGACCTCCGGCACAACCACCCCGGTCTGTTTCCGACTCCTCGCCGACCTCGACCTGCAGCCCCCGGGGCTGCAGGTATTCACGCCGGGCCCCGACGGGATCGGCGGAACGAGCGACGATGGGACCACGCTCGAAACCTTCGACGTCGACCGGGACGGCGACGGGTCGTTCACGGTCCTCGACTCGTTCCGGCAACTGGACGCCGGCACCGGGGCGGTCGAGCATGGCGGCTACCTCTACGGCAGCGAAACCGGCATCGGCGCGAACGTCGTCGCCGGCGTTCCCTGCGGCGGCTACAGGACTCCGGCAGAAGGGAATGCCGCCTGCCGGCTCGACCCGGACTACCCGATGGACTGGCACCTCCACTGCGCTCCGGGCGCCATGAACTGCCCGAACCTGGAATCGGGGTCGGGGAACAGCATCGGGACGGGGGCCTGTGTCGATGGCTGCTCCTACCGCACGCCGGCCGACGGCCAGCGCGCCCTCAGCCCGCCGAACTCACTGCACATGGCGGCCCACTTCGACCTCTCCAGTGAGGTGTACGGGGACGCGACGCACTTCCGCACCGTGCAGGCATTCGTCTCGGCGCCGATCAATCTGGCGCTCTATCCGAGACCCGCGGACCTGCGGCTGTCGATGTTCCACATCGCCGTCCTCATGGACAACAACGGGGTCGGACCGGGTACCCGGGGCCAGTGCGTTGATTGCGGTGACGTCCAGGTCCGCGTCGATCTCGACACCAACCCGGCGGCAGACTCGTGGGGAACTTGGGACAAGCTGGTCCCGTTCCAGAACGTCTACGACCACAAGCCCAATGCGTGGTCGGTCTTCGGCAGCTACTACTGCGAGTTCACGCCGGGCGACACCGGGAGTGCCCCCCCTGCCCCGCGCGGGGTGCACGAAACACTATGCTTCCCGCTCGGCGCCTGGTCGCACTGCGGCAGCCCCCGTGGCACCACGACCAGCAGTGTGGTGGACTGCATCGGAGCGACCGGTGTGATCGATCCGATCGGTCGTGGCGTCTGGGTCGAGACGAAGTTCCGATTGGATGATTTTATCGGGCAGCGGATCCAGGTTCGCTGGATCGGGAGCACATGGGTATTCGACTTCAACTCCTCCTACTACTCCACCGACTGGTGGGGTCCGACGCAGCATGACGACGGCTGGTGGCTGGACAACATTCTGTTCACCGGCACGGTGACCAGGCAGATCACGCCGTTCCCCGACCTGGACCCCGGGCCCCCGACCGCCTGCCCGGCCGGCTGCGACGCCACAGTCGGTGACCGCGGGACGTCGGTGGTCCTGGACGCCGCCGACCTGGCCGGCCGGCCGATCGATGGAGTCACCAAAGTCGCGGTCGCGGGCGAGTCGCTGCGGATCTCGGCGGCGGGATCGTCGCTGCCGGGCGGCTGCCCGGACGGCACGCCGCAGTTCCGGTTCTCCCGGGACGGCGTTGTGGTCCAGGACTGGAGCGGCAGATCGTTCCTGCAGGACGCGCCGGAATCGGACGCGACCTACGCGGTGCGGGTGCGCTGCTCCACCGACTTCGACTGCACGTCGGCGCAGGGGGCCGCGCTGACCCTCCGGTTGTACCGCGGCGACAGCGCCGACATCCTGCTGGCGACGGACTACGTCGGCCAGTCGGGCGTGACGCGGCTGAGCTGGCCGGCACGCCCGCAGTCGGCGCCGATGTCCGGTTATGACGTCTATCGCGGGACGATGTCGGACGACGGTGACACGGAGACTCCGGCGCTGTCGGATCCCGCCCTCGCAACCCTGACACCTCTGGCATGCGATGTTCCGAACAGCCCGCCGGGGACGGAGATCGCGGTGTCGGTACCGGAGACACCGGCCGCGGGCGGCATCCACTACTATCTGGTCGGACACAGCAGCCCGGTGGCGGGGTCCCGCGCCACCCTGGGAACCGACTCGGCGGGTCGCACCCGCGTCGCACCGCTCTCCTGTCCGTAGGCGCCGGCCGAAGCCCGCCAGGCCAGTCCGGGTCGTGAACCAGCAGAGGCGGTCGCCGCGCGCGCGGTGGGCTACAATGTCCGGCCCATGAATCGCGTGTCCCGGTCATTCGTTCAGCGAGTCGCGGTGATCCTGCCTGCCGTGGCCATTCTGACGGCTTGGTCATTGCTGCCGGCGGCGCCGGCCGA
>JANNTZ010000078.1:0-2490 GCA_031394595.1 Acidobacteriota bacterium | reverse complement strand
CGGTGACGGGACGCTGCGGCGCGTCGGAGCGCTGGCCGCTTCCTCGGTCCCCTCGGCCGCCGCGTTCGTGGACCTCGATAACGATGGGCACCGCGATTTCGTCGTCGCCAACAAGCGCAGCCAGGACCTGACGGCCCGGCTCGGCGACGGGATCGGCGGGTACGGTGCGCTCCTCCGCAGCGCCGTGGCGGCGATCCCGTCGGCCATGGCGGTCGGCGACTGGAACGGCGACGGCCGGATCGACGCGGCGACCGCCAACCAGACGCAGAACAGTGTCACGGTGCTGGACGGGGACGGTACGGGCCGCTTCATCGCGCCGCGGGCGATCGTCGTCGGCACGCAGCCGGAGGCGATCATCACGGCCGATTTCGAGGCCGACGGCCGGTCCGACCTGGTGGTCGTGAACTACGGATCGGACAGCGCGCAGATCTGGCGCGGCGACGGGGCCGGGGGCTTCACCCTGCGGACGACGCTGACGACGGGGGACATGCCGAATTCGGCGGCGGCGGCCGATTTCAACGGCGACGGGCGGATGGATCTGGCGATCGGCTCTTACGGCGCGGACAGTGTCGCCGTTCACTCGGGGGACGGCAGCGGTGGGTTCGGCGCGCCGCTCCTGCTGGCGCCCGGATTCGGCCCGCGGGCGGTGACGGCCACCGATATCAATCTCGACGGTCGGATCGACCTGCTGGTCGGGCTTTCCAAGGTGAGCGGTGTGGGGGAGCTGGCGGTGCTGGCGGGGAACGGCGCCGGCGGGTTCGCCGCCCCCGTCCGAATCGGCAGCGGACCGGCCCCGTCGGCGATCGCCGTCGGCGACCTCAACAATGACGGCATCCCCGACATCGTGTCCGTCAACAAGACCGGCAACTCGATGTCGGTGTTCCAGAACACCGGCGGGGGCCTGTTCCGGATCGCCGACCGGATCCGGCTGACGGACGGGTCCTATCCGCACGACGTCGTGGTCGCCGACTTCAACCGCGATGGCCGGCTGGACATCGCGACCCCGAGCGTGGCCTACGACCATGTGGAGCGCTCCCTCGGCCAGGCCGACGGCACGTTCTCCCCACCCGTCACCTTCGGACCGATCGGCACCTCGCCGGTGTCGATCGTGGCGCGGGATCTGAACGCTGATGGTGCCCCGGAGATCCTGACTGCCAACAACGGCAACGACACGATCTCGATCCTGGTCAACAACGGCGCCGGGTCGTTCAGCATGAACAACGGGTTGCGAAGCGAGTGTGCGGGGATCGCGGGGATCGCGGCGGGCGAGATCTCCGGGGACGCTTACGCCGACATCAACTACGTCTGCGAAGTTTCCAGCCAGGTCTGCGCGCGGCGCGGCACCGGCACCACCGGCAATTCGGCGTTCGGGGCCCAGGTCTGCGCGCTGCTTTCCGGGACCCCGGCGTCGGTGGCGATGATCCATGCCAATGGCGACGCGCTGGAAGACGCGGCGGTGAGCCAGAGCGTCGCAGACGGAGTGGCCTACCTTCAGTCCAACGGGGCAGGCGGCTTCGCAGGCCCGCCCGTGGTCCACGCCGCGGGCAGCCAGCCACACGGACTGGCCCGCGGTGACCTGAACGGCGACGGGGATCTCGATGTCGTGGTCGCCAACAGCGGTTCGGGTACGCTGAGCATCCTTCCGGGCGGGGCCCCTGAGGCGGCGGTGCAGGTCGCCGCCGGTCTGGCACCCACCGCGGTGGCCCTCGCCGATTTCAACCGGGACGGGCATCTCGACATCGCCGCCGCCAACGCCAACGCCAACAACGTGACCCTGCTGCTCGGCGACGGCATGCTCCGCTTCACACGGGCCGGCGAGTTCGGCACCGGCGACCTCCCCCTGGCGATTGCGGCAGGGGACTTCAACCGCGATGGCCGCCCCGATCTCGTGGTCGCCGATCATTTTGCCGCCACGCTGTCGGTCTTGATCAACGAGTCGGTGATGGAACCGGATCCGCTCGGTGCGGTGACCGTTCTCCCCGGAACGAACACGGTCTTCCGTTGGGGGACGATGCCGGGGGCGACCTTCGACGTCATCCGCGCCACCCTCAGCGACATCCGCCGGCTACCCGCCCTGATCGACCTCGGCCCGGTCACCTGTATCGCGAATGACATCGCCGAGAGCGATACCGGCTCGACGCCGGACGGCCTCCTACCGCTCCTCGGGGATGGGTTCATCTATTTGGTGCGCGCCAATGTCGGAGGCGTCCCGGGCGCCTACTCGGTCAGCCCCGACGGGCGTGCTCTCCTCCCCGCCTCGGGCGACTGCCCCTGAACTAGGAGCCGGACAGGCTCCTAGGGGGGCGACCGGATCCTCGTTTGCTCCAGACCGGCAATCTTGTTCCTGACCGTCTCGGCGTCGGCCGGACTCGCCGGGCCGCGTCGCAGGTACTCGCGATAGGCCTCGATTGATCCCGGCAGGTCCCCCTGGGCTTCCAGCGCCACACCCAGCCGGACCGCGGCGTGGGCGTAGAACGGATCGGCGTCGAG
>JANNTZ010000248.1:0-1557 GCA_031394595.1 Acidobacteriota bacterium | reverse complement strand
GGCGTCTCCAGCCGCGTGATGAACTACAAGGTCCACAAGCACAGCATCACGCACGACCGCTGGAGCAAGAACCGGAACTAGCCAGGGGGCGTTGCCACCCGACCGGGCGCGACCGTGTCGAGGTTCCTGCGCGCCTGATCGAACCCCGGGGCGATTACCAAGGCCGCCTCGAAATCCTCCCGCGCCTTCTCCGTCTTCCCCATTTTCAGGTGCGCGAGGCCGCGATTGTTGAGTGCCCAGACGTCCGTCGGATGGAGCAGTAGGGCCTTCGAGAAGAGGCGGGCGGCACGGCGTGGATCGCCTTGCAGCAGTAGATCGTTCCCGAGATTGTAGCGCGGGGCGGGAAACCGGGAATCAAGATCGATGGCCCTCCGGTACTCGGCCGCGGCCCTCCCGTAATCCTTCCTCTGCGAATGGATGACCCCGAGATTGTTGTAAGCACGGGCCAGGAATTCTTGCACCGCCAGGGTCTTGAGGAAGACGCCCTCTTCGACTGACTGCTCCGGGATCCGATGCTCGCGGATGTACTGCTCGTCCGACAGGGCCGCCCCTCGCTGGAACGGCTCGATGTTGATCCGAGTCGCACCGTCGTCGTACCGCAGGAAGACATGTGTGGGCGTGGCGACTGCGAAGATCGGCACCCCGACCTTCTCCGCGAGCGCCAGGTACAACGCTGCAATACCGATACAGTAGCCGCGTCGTCTCACGAGCACCGACCCTAGGAACAGGTTGTCGGGGTCGGCAAGATCGTTGCTCGCCTCGACACCCAAATCCTTGAAGATGAAGTGGCTGATGGCCCGCGCCCCGGCAACGCCGCTAAGGTCCACACCCTCCTTGGCTTGAAGGCGCTGCGTCGCAGCGAGTATCTCCCGCTGCACCGAATCCATCTCAATCGTCTCGCCTGAGACCTCTCTGGATTTCTGCTCGAACTCCAGCCAGCGGTCCAGGAACGAGCCGTCTGAGCCCGTGGCCACGCTCACGACCGACAGGCTGAGGGTCCCCCAGAGCAGAACGCATTTCATCATTGGTCGCGGAACCTCCGCGGCGGGTCGTCCGATGCGCCCGCGGCATTATTGCAGAGGCTTCAGGTCGGCGCGGAAAATTTCCCTTGCACGCGGGCATACTTGGGAGTAGAAGGCTGATCAGGTCCTGGGATAACAGACTGTCGCGACCGGGGTGCAGCAGTGGACAGTATCCACAGCCGCCTCCTCAACTTGGGTCGCCTGGATGGAGGATGCGAATGCGTCCACGTCGTACTGTGTCCCGCCTCCTGCCGTATTCCCTTTCAGTCTTGGCGGTTGCCGCTTTCCCCGCGCTCGCCCAGAACGAGAACGAGACGGTGGGGTTTCAGTCGAGCCACATTTATGAGTCCTCGAGCCCCAGTGAAGGCATCGACGTGTTGAACGGCGGCCTCAATCTGAGCCTGCCGATTGGACCACAGTATCGGATCAACAACAGACTCGGCCTCCAACTGCTGCTGTCCTATGGTTCGAAAGCCTGGGATTCCACCCATTTCGGCAATCCCCACATCATTGACAGCACCTTGCAGGTTCGCCC
>JANNTZ010000160.1:0-11182 GCA_031394595.1 Acidobacteriota bacterium | reverse complement strand
CATCGGCTCGAGCGGCCGGGCCTGCCAGGCGCCGACCTCGGCCATGACGGCGTCGGTGACGCTGCTGATGAACTCCGGCGACACGTCCACGCCGTACTGATCGGCCAGGAAACCCTGCACCTCGCGCACGGTCATGCCACGCGCGTACATGGCGATGATCTTGTCGTCGAAGCCGGTGAACCGGCGCTCGTGCTTGGGGATGAGCAGCGGCTCGAAGCTCGCATCCCGGTCGCGTGGCACGTCGATGCGCAGCGGGCCGTCTTCGGTCAACACGGTTTTGCCGCTCGTGCCGTTGCGCTGGTTGCTCACGGCCTCGGGCTTGACCGCCCCAGGCGCGTAACCGAGATGGTGGCCGAGTTCGGCCCCGAGGGCGCGCTCGATCAGTTGGCCCTCGCGAGCAAGTGCGGAGCCACGACGCGCTGCGGCCCGCCACCCGAAACTGGGGATCGCTCAGCTCCGTCAGGCGTCCCGGTAGGCGGCGATGCGGGCGAAATCGGCGGCGCGCAGCGAGGCGCCGCCCACCAGCGCTCCCTGCACCCCCGGTGCCGCCATGATCGCGTCGATGGTGGCCGGCGTCACGCTGCCGCCGTAGAGGACGCGCACAGCGGCCCCCGGCCCGCCGAAGACCCGCTCGATCTCGCTCCTGATGACGGCGTGCATCCCGGCGATATCGGCCGGGGTGGCGGTGCGGCCGGTGCCGATCGCCCAGATCGGCTCGTAGGCCACCACGATGTTCCGGAGATCCCCCGGTGCGGTCTCCTCCAGGGCACGCAGGATCTGGCTGCGCACCACGGAATCGGCCCGTCCGGAGACGCGGGCGGTTTCCTGCTCCCCGACGCAGACGACCGGCATGAGACCGGCGCGCAGCGCCGCCTGGACCTTGAGCCGGACCATGTGGTCGGTTTCCCCATGGTGCTGTCGCCGCTCCGAGTGGCCGACGATCACGTACCGGACCCCCAGGTCCTGGAGCATCGGGGCCGAGATCGCGCCGGTGTACGCCCCCTGGTCCTCCCAGAAGACGTCCTGGGCGGCAAGGCTCACGGCGGTGCCCCGCAGCGCTTCGCCCGCCGCCGCCAGGCAGGTGTAGGGAGGCGCCACGGCGATCTCCCGCCCGGTCACCCCTTGGAGCCGTGGCAGCAGGTCGGCCAGGAAGGCCGCCGTCTCGGCCGGCGTCCGGTGCATTTTCCAGTTTCCCAGGATCAGCGGGCAGCCGTCGGTCATCGGGATCCCCGCGAATGGACCGGGGCGCCGTCATCCTTCCGATCCTGCAGGACCCGCACTCCCGGCAGGTCGACGCCGGCGAGAAACTCGAGCGAAGCGCCGCCGCCGGTGGACAGGTGGGAAAAATGCGGCGCCAGGCCGAGCCGGTTCACCGCGGCGATCGAGTCCCCCCCTCCCACCACGCTGAAAGCGCCGGCGGCGGCGACGGCGCGGGCGACGGCGCGGGTCCCTTCGTCGTACGGCGGCGTTTCGCACAGGCCGAGCGGGCCGTTCCAGAAGATCATCTTCGCCCGCCGGATCTCCGAGGCGTAGGCCTCGCGGGTCTGCGGGCCGATGTCGAGGCCGACGAGGCCGTCGCCGATTTGCGGGCCTGTGGTGTCGTGCGACGGGGCACCCGCCTCCGGCGACGCGGCGACCACGTGATCGACCGGCAGGTGCAGCCGGACCCCGGCGTCCATGGCGCGGGTGATGATCGCGGCGGCGTGCTCCAGGCGGTCACCCTCGACCCGGGATCCTCCCACCGGCACCCCCCGGGCCTTGAGGAAGGTGTACGCCATGGCCCCGCCGATCAGGATGGTGCCGGCGTGGTTCATCAGGTTGTGGATCAGATCGATCTTGTCCGAGACCTTGGCGCCCCCCAGGACCGCGACGTACGGCTTTTCGGGACGGTCGCGCAGCCGGCTGAGTGCTTCGACCTCGGCCGCCATCAGCAGTCCCGCCGCGGGGCGGGGCAGTCGCTCCGCCACCCCGACCACCGAGGCGTGCGCCCGGTGTGCCGTGCCGAAGGCGTCATTGACATAGAGGTCGGCCAGCGCCGCCAGGCTGCGGGCGAAAGTCGGATCGTTGCCCTCCTCGCCGGGGTGGAAACGAAGGTTTTCGAGGAGCAGGATGCGCCCGGGCCCGAGACCCGAAGCCAGGGCCTCGACCTCCGGTCCGATGCAGTCGGGCGCCAGACGGACCTCGGCGTTCAGGAGCGGCTGCAGGGCCCCGGCGACCGGCGCGAGGCTCATCTCCTGGACCGGTTTCCCTTTGGGACGTCCGAGATGGGACGCCACCACCGGGCGGCCGCCACGCTCGAGGATCAGGCGCAGGGTCGGCAGCGAGGCCCGCAACCGGGTGTCGTCGCTTACCTTCCCATTGCGCAGCGGGGCGTTGAAATCGACCCGCACGAAGACGCGCCGGCCGGCGACCTCCAGGTCGCGGACCGAGAGTTTCTGCAGGATCATGAGGGGGTCCTCCCGCGGGCGGCGCGTCCGGTCATGTGGCGCACCAGATCGGCCAGACGCGTCACGTAGCCGCGTTCGTTGTCGTACCAGGCGAGGATCTTGACGAGCCGATCCCCCTCGACGGCCAGCAGCGGGCCATCGACGATGGCCGACCGCCGGTCCCCGAGGAAGTCGATGGAAACCAGTTCTTCATCGGTATAGCCGAGGACACCGGCGAGGCGTCCCGCGACCGCATCGCGCAGCGCGGCACGCGCCGTCTCCAGGGTCGCCGGGCGCACGATCATCACGGTCAGATCCACGAGGGAGACCGCCGCCGTCGGGACTCGCACCGCGAGGCAGTGCACTCGACCGATCAGCCGGGGCAGCACCTGCGTGACCGCCAGCGCGGCGGTCGTGGAGGTCGGGATCATCGACAGACCCGCCGCCCTCGCCCGGCGTGGATCGGCATGCGGGGCGTCGACCAGCACCTGATTATTGGTGACGCAGTGCACGGTGGTCATCGCCACCCTTTCGATCCCGAAGGTCTCGTCGAGCACCATCAGGATCCCGGCCATGGCGTGCGTCGTGCAGGAGGCCGCGGAGACGACCCGGTGGACCTCCGGATCGTAGTCGGCCTGGTTGATGCCGTGGCAGACGGTGATGTCGGCGTCGGGGGAGGGTGACGTGATCACGACCGATCGTGCTCCGCCCTCCAGGTGGCCGGCGGCCACCGCCCGGGCCGTGAAGCAGCCGGTCGCCTCGATCACCAGGTCGACGCCGGTGTCGCCCCAGGGGATACGGGGAGGGGAGGGGATGCGGGTGCAGCGGATCGTCCGGCCGTCGACCACCAGCCGGCCTTCGGTCGCGCGCACCTCGCGGTCCAGCCGGCCCGCCAGCGAGTCGTGCTGCAGAAGGTGGGCCAGGATCGCCGGGTCGCCGACATCGTTGACCGCCACGACTTCGAGGTCGGGCGAGTCGATCGCATCGCGCAGGAAGCCCCGCCCGATCCGTCCCAGACCATTGATCCCGACACGAACCGCCACGCCATCCTC
Organism: Acidobacteriota bacterium; assembly: GCA_031394595.1. GTDB lineage: Bacteria > Acidobacteriota > Polarisedimenticolia > Gp22-AA2 > Gp22-AA2 > JANNTZ01. Next base: position 7,704 of record JANNTZ010000160.1, on the reverse strand, counting down.
CGGGCACACGGAGCCTCTTCTGAACCCCGGACTTCGCGCGCGTGGCCAGAGTATATCGCGGGCCTGTCACGCCCGGAGGGACGCCCCGCGGGGCGTGGCGACGCCGCGCCGGGTGGCGATCCGGGCGTGGTACGATCCGGCTTCCCGTGGCTCCCTTCGAACTCTGGGAGGATGAAGTTGTGGTGAGGTCTCCTCAACTCCGGATCCGGTCATGGTGCCGGGCCGCCGTTATTGCGGTCTTCGCCGCGGTCGTGCTCGCCGCGTGTGGAGCTGCGCCGCGGGACCAGCGCGATGCCCCGCGGCGGGCCGGGGACGACGGACGACGGGCGGAAGTGCGCCTTCCGGACGGCACGCTGTTCGTTGCCGAGATCGCCGACACTCCCGATCGCTGGCAGCGGGGTTACATGGGCCGTCCGGAAGTGGGGGAGCGCGAGGGAATGATCTTCGTCTTCCCGTATCCGGAGATCCATCCCTTCTGGATGAAGAACACGCTGGTGCCGCTCGACATCCTGTGGCTCGATGAGCGCCTGTCGATCGTGCATCTCGAGGTCCGGGTCCCTCCCTGCAAGGCCGACCCGTGCCCGTCCTACGGCCCGGCCCGCAAGGTGCGCTACGTCCTCGAACTGCGCGGCGGCACCGCGGCGATCCGGGGGCTGCGCGTCGGCGATCCGATCGCCATTGCATTTCCGGAACCGGTGGACTGAATTCTGGCACCCGTCAAGCGTCTGCCGGTGGCCCATCGCCGTGCGATCCTTCCTTGACCGCGGGTCCTGTTCGCCGTAGAGGAAGATCACCGTTCGGGATCAGGGGAGGAAACTGAATGAGGCGAGTGCTCACCATGGGAGTCGTTCTGGCCACGCTGGCGCTGGCGTTCCTGCTTGGAGCGCGGACCGAGGCCCGATTCGGCAGTCTCGCCGAGCTGCGGACCCGGGTCGACGTGCAGCAGGCGCGGATCGCGCAGCTCCGTGACGAGACCGGCCGCCTTGAGACGCTGGTCAAGGTGCGCGAGTTTCTCGACGAGACGCGCATCCGCCTGCCCAAGGAGACCGTCGATCACATCGCCTCCTCCGTGCACGAGGCGTCGGTCCGCTACGAGATGCAGCCGGAGATGATCCTGGCGGTCATCCGCACGGAGAGCGCCTTCGACGTCAACGCCCTGTCCAACAAAGGCGCCGTCGGGCTGATGCAGATCCTGCCCTCCACCGCGCAGGAGATCGCGCAGGAGCTGCGCATGGAGTGGCGTGGCGAAGACCTCCTGCGTGACCCCTCGGCCAACATCGCCATGGGGACCTACTACCTGACCAAGCTGCTCGGGCAATTCGAGGACATGGCCGTCGCCCTCACCGCGTACAACCACGGGCCGGGGCGGGTGGCCGAGCTGGAGGAGTCCAGGGCCACGCTGCCGATGGGCTACGCCGAGAAGGTCCTCAGCTACTACACCCCATAAATCCTCATCAGTTTCGGGTGGCGGGCCGCAGCGCGGCGCCGCTCCGCACTCGCTCGCGCGGGCCACGGGGCGCCCATCTGACGCGCATGGCGCAGCTCGAGGTCGCGGCGCCGCGCGGCGGCCCGCCACCTGCCCCCGGGGGTACCTCCGAGTGCCAGCCTGACTGGGTGGTCCATGTCCGACGCTTGAGGCAGCAGCGGGATCCATGGGCTGCGACGCCGCGCCCTGCGCCCGTGGGGGCCTGCGGAAGCGAGCGGGGTACCCGCGCTTTCTGCGGGTCGCGAGCGCAGCGGAGCCGAGACGCGTGAGCGTCGGAGGCGTCCCCCGCGGGGGCAGGGCGCGGCGTCGCAAACCGAGGACTCCGCAACGCTTTCGTGCGTTGACACCCCCTGATCCCTGTGGTAACTTCGCCCCCCTTTGGACTTGGCCGTACGGGTCGCTGAGCACACCTCCAGGGAGGTCAATCTAGGGTGGTCGACTACGCTCCCATTCTGATCTTTCTGATCGTGGCGGCAGCGTTCCCCGCCGTCACCCTGATCATCGCCTGGGGTCTGAGGCCGTCTTCCTTTAACGAGACCAAGGTCGAGGCGTACGAGTGCGGGGTCCCGGCGAGCGGTGAGGCCCGGGCCCGCTACTCGGTCCGTTTCTACGTCATCGCGGTCCTGTTCGTGGTGTTCGACGTCGAGACCATCTTTCTCTTCCCCTGGGCCGTCAAGTACAGGGCCCTCGGGCTGTTCGGCTTCGTCGAGATGATCGTGTTCCTCGGGATCCTGGTCGTCGGCTACGCCTACGCCTGGAAGAAGGGAGCCCTGGAGTGGGCCTGATCGAGGGGCGGTTCGAGGCCAACATCATCACGACCACGGTGGACCAGGTCTTCAACTGGGCCCGCAAGTCGGCCCTCTGGCCGATGTCGTTCGGGCTGGCCTGCTGCGCCATCGAGATGATGGCGACCGTCGCGTCCCGCTACGATATCGACCGGTTCGGCGCCGGCGTGTTTCGCGCCACCCCCCGGCAGTCGGACGTGATGATCGTGGCCGGCACGGTCTGCGAGAAGATGGCGCCGGTCATCAAGCGGCTCTACGAGCAGATGCCGGACCCGAAATGGGTCATCTCGATGGGGGCCTGCGCCACGTGCGGCGGGCCGTTCCCGACCTACAGCGTCGTGCAGGGTGTGGACCGGATCATCCCCGTGGACGTCTATATTCCCGGCTGCCCGCCCCGGCCGGAGGCCCTCCTCTACGGGTTCCTGAAGCTGCAGGATCAGATCGACAAAATGACCGTGGCACGGCGGGCGACCGCCTGATTGCGGGCCGGGGCCTGCGGGGCCGGTGGCCCGCGGGCGCTTGTGAAAAAAAGCGCGAGCGGCGTGTGGTGACGGGAGCGTGAGCGAAATGGACGATCCGACGAACAGCACGCCGCCGGATGCGGGGCAGCCGCCTGCCGGGGCCGGCGCACCGCCGCCTGCCGGCGCCGGCGCGCCGCCGCCTGCCGGCGGGAGGGTCGCCGCCCCGCCTGCCCCGCCCGCGGTGGCGAAACCAGCCGCCCCGAAGCCCGACCCGCTGAAGGCGGAGGTTCCCTCCAAGGCGGTCGACTTCCTGCGCGCCCGCTTCCCCGACCAGGTCCTCGAGGTGGCCTATCACTGCGGCGAGCCGCTGGTACGGCTGCGTCCCGAGCGATTCGCGGATGTCGCCCGCGCGTTGCGCGACGAACCGGGCCTGCGCTTCGATTACCTGAGCAACCTGACGGCCGTCCACTGGCCACAGCGACCGAAGCCGTTCGAGGTGGTGTACCACCTGTTCTCCATCCCGCTGCGCCACCGGGTGACGCTGAAGGTCGATGTCGCCGAGCACGAGCAGCCGCCGACGGTCACCACCGTCTGGGCCACCGCCAACTGGCAGGAGCGCGAAGTGTTCGACTTGTTCGGCATCCACTTCGCCGGGCACCCGGACATGACCCGGATCTTGATGACCGACGAGTGGATCGGCCACCCGTTGCGCAAGGACTACCCCCTCGAGGGGAAGCCCGAGGACCACGTGCAGTACCGCGAGGTGACGACCGCGGGCCACGTCTACACCTACGAGAAAGCCACGATCCGCGGCTTCGGCTGGAAGAAGGAGATCGAGAAGACCGGCGAGGGCAACGGCTGATGTTCCGATCCGAGACCATGGACATCAACATGGGGCCGCAGCACCCCTCGACCCACGGGGTGCTCCGCCTCGTGCTCGGTCTGGACGGCGAGGTCGTCACCGACGTCCGGCCGGTCATCGGCTACCTGCACCGTGGCGTCGAGAAACTCTGCGAACACCGCACCTTCCCGATGATCGAGCCGCTGACCGACCGGCTCGACTACGTGGCGGCGATCTCCGAGAACCTTGGCTACTGCGGCGCCGTCGAGAAGCTCATGGGGGTCCAGGTCCCGCCCCGCGCCGAGTACGTGCGTGTCATCCTGGCCGAGCTGCAGCGCATCGCCTCGCACCTGCTGTGGCTGGGGACCCATGCTCTCGACCTCGGGGCGATGAGCGTCTTCTTCTACACCTTCCGCGAACGCGAGATGATCCTCGACCTGTTCGAGGCGTTCTGCGGCGCGCGGCTGACCTACAACGCGCTGCGGATCGGCGGGTTGAACGACGACCTGCCGCGTGGCTGGACCGACCGCGTCCGTCACTTCATCGACATCTTCCCGGAGCGCGAGAAGGAGTACGAGGACCTGCTCACGGTCAACCGGATCTTCATGGGCCGGACGAAGGGGGTCGGGATCCTGCCGCCGGACGAGGCGATCGGTCTGGGCGCGAGCGGCCCGACGCTGCGTGCCTCCGGGGTCGATTACGACGTCCGGAGGGCCCAGCCGTACTCGGCCTACGACCAGTTCGAGTTCGACGTGCCGCTCGGGAAGCACGGGGACACCTACGATCGGTACCTGGTCCGGATGGAGGAGATGCGCCAGTGCTGCCGGATCATCCGCCAGGCGCTCGACCGTCTGCCGGACGGAGAGATCAAGGCCAAGGTGCCGAAGTACATCAGGCCGGCGACCGGCGAGGTGTACCACGTGGTCGAGAGCCCCCGGGGTGAGCAGGGCTTCTACATCGTGACGACCGGCGGCGAGATGCCCTATCGCATGCGCTTCCGGGCGCCGTCGTTCGTCAATCTCCAGTGCCTGTCCACGATGTGCCGGGGCCGGATGATCGCCGACGTGGTGGCGATCATCGGCTCCATCGACATCGTGCTCGGGGACGTGGACCGGTAGGCGGGACCGATGAGCCGGGAATTCATCGAGTCGGTGGGTATCCCGACGATCCAGGTGCTGATCGTCGTGATGGTGGTTCCCCTGGGGGTCGCCTACCTGCAGCTCGTCGAGCGCAAGGTGCTCGGGTTCATGCAGGTGCGTCTGGCGCCGCGCCGGGTCGGCTGGCACGGCCTGCTGCAGCCGATCGCCGACGCCCTCAAGCTGATGATCAAAGAGGACGTCATCCCGGCGAAGGCCGACCGCTTCCTGTTCACCCTGGCGCCGATCCTGACGGTGATCCCGGCGCTGGCCGCCCTGGCGGTGATCCCGATTGCCGGCCGGCCGTTCGCCCTGTTCGGCTATGAGGTCCGGCCCTGGATCTCGGACATCAACGTCGGCCTGCTGTACCTCCTGGCGATCTCGTCGCTCGGCATCTACGGCATCATCCTCGGCGGCTGGGCCTCGAACAGCAAGTACTCGCTGCTCGGGGCGCTCCGGTCCTCGGCCCAGATGATCTCCTACGAGGTGCCGCTCGGCTTTGCCCTCATCGGGGCCATGATGCTGTCCGGGTCGGCGTCGATGGTGCAGATCGTCGAGGCGCAGCGGATCGCCGGCTGGTGGTATGTGGCGCCCCAGTTTCTCGGCTTCTTCTGCTATCTGATCAGCGCCCTCGCCGAGACCAACCGTGTCCCCTTCGACCTGCCGGAGGCGGAGGCGGAACTGGTGGCCGGTTTCCACACCGAGTACTCGGGGATGAAATTCGCCCTCTTCTTCCTCGCCGAGTACACCAACATGATCGTCGTCTCCTCGATCGTCACCGTCCTGTTCTTCGGGGGCTGGCTGCGGCCGTTCCCCAACGTCGAGGCGCTCGTCTGGCTGGAGAATGGCTGGCTGGTGGTCGGGCCGCTGGTGGCCGGCCTGTTCGCCGGCTGGCTCCTTGACCAGAAGCTCGGCACCGGTCTGCGGCTGATGTTCGCCGGTGGCGTCCTCGGGTCGGTCCTGGGCGTCGCCCTCGCGGCGACCGACCTGGGCGGTTGGGCCTCGTTCCAGCTCCCGGCGGTGTCGGGCGCATTCTGGTTCTTCCTGAAGGTGTCGTTCTTCCTGTTTCTGTACATCTGGCTGCGCGGGACCTATCCCCGCTATCGCTATGACCAGCTCATGTCGCTGGGTTGGAAGTGGCTGATCCCGCTGTCGATCCTGAACGTCGTCGGGACGGGTCTCGCCGTCCTGCTGGCCGCATGAAGGGGGAAACGGTGACGACTCCACGCACCGCGGCAACCGACGTGAGCGAGATCCTGCGGCGGCTGCTCCTGCTCGAACTGTGGGTCGGTCTGTGGGTGACGCTGAAGAACCAGTTCCGGCCGCACATCACCGTCGAGTACCCGAAGGAAACGGTCGACCTGTCCCCGCGCTTCCGCGGCATGCCGCGCCTGCGTTACCACCCGGAGAACGGCGAGGAGCTGTGCATCGCCTGCCACCTGTGCGAAGTGATCTGCCCCGACGATTGCATCCACATCGTGTCCGAGAAGAAGCCGGAGGGGAAGGGGAAGCGCCTGGTGTCGTTCGAGATCAACTACGAGCGTTGCTGTCTGTGCGGGCTGTGCGTCGATCCGTGTCCGACCAAGCCGCTGACGGCGATCTACATGTCGCATGACTACGAGCTGGCCGACACCAAGCGTGAGGGCTTCGTGGCGCCGCTCAAGGTCCTGCTCGACGGATCGCAGCAGAAGGAATACCGGGAGTAGACCATGGCCGCTTCGACCGTCATCTTCTACGTGCTGTCCGCCCTGGCGCTGCTCTGTGGCGTGATGGTGATCTGGAGCCGGCACGCCCTGTACTCGGCCGTCTACCTGGTGCTCAGCTTCCTCTGCCTGGCGGGGCTGTACGTGCTGCTGACGGCGGAGTTCGTGGCGGCGGTCCAGGTGCTGGTCTATGCCGGCGGCATCGTCGTCCTGTTCCTGTTCCTGATCATGCTGGTCAACCTCAAGGACGCGCTGACCGGGCGGCGCCTGCGGGTGCACGCCGTGGTGTCCGGCGCCATCGGTGCCGCCGTCATGGCCCAGATCCTCTACGTCTACTCGCGCGGGGAGATCCGGGCCGCCGCCGCGGCCGCCCCGGCCCTCGCCGGGGAAGGGAACCTGCAGGCGGTCGGGAAGGCGCTCTACACCGACTATGTCCTGCCATTCGAGATCGCCTCGGTGCTGCTGCTGGTGGCGATGATCGGCGCCATCGTGCTGGCGCGCCAGAAAGCCTGAGGGGGATGTCGACGATGCCCGTCCCGATCGGCCACATCCTGGTGATCAGCCTGTTGCTGTTCATGATCGGCGTGATCGGCGTGGTGACCCGCCGCAACGCCATCATCATCCTGATGTCGGTCGAGTTGATGATGAACGCCGCCAACCTGAACTTCATCGCCTTCAGCCGCCAGCTCAACAATCTGGGGGGGCAGGTGTTCAGCGTCTTCACGATCGCCATCGCCGCGGGCGAGGTCGCGGTCGGCCTGGTGGTGGTGCTGGCGTTGTACAACAACAGCGACACCGTCTACGTGGACGAGATCCACATCATGAAAGGCTGAGCCGGACCCATGGTCTCCTGGATCTGGATCATCCCGCTGCTGCCGCTGGCCGGCTTCCTGATCAACGGCCTCCTTGGCACCCGCCTGCCATCGCGCCAGGCGATCGGCTGGATCGGCTGCGGCGCGGTGCTGCTGGCTTTCGTCGTCTCGTTGGGAGCGATCCTGGGTCTGGGCGGGCTCGAAGGAATGGCTGCCGCTCCGCCGCCGGGTGTGACGGTGGATCTGGAGGCGCACCGCGTCACCCAGACCCTGTTCACCTGGATCCCGCTCGGCCGTTCGGCGACCGGCGAGTCGCTGGCGGTTTCCTGGGCCTACACCCTCGACCCGTTGTCGGCGGTGATGCTGCTGGTGGTGACGGGTGTGGGGTTCCTGATCCACGTGTACGCGACCGGGTACATGGGGCACGAGCCGCAGGCGGCGTTCGCGCGTTTCTTCGCCTATCTGAACCTGTTCATGGCG
>JANNTZ010000133.1:0-18513 GCA_031394595.1 Acidobacteriota bacterium | reverse complement strand
ACGCCCTCGACACCCGACCGCTCTACAACCTCGAAGCGCTGACCTTCCACGAAGCGGCCCCCGGGCACCTGATTCAGGGAGCGCTCGCCGAAGAGCAGGAGAACCTGCCGAATTTTCGTCGGTACTCCTACATCTCGGCCTACGGCGAGGGCTGGGGGCTCTATTCGGAATGGCTCGGGCTCGAAGCAGGCTTCTACAAGGACCCCTACTCGAATTTCGGGCGACTCACGTATCAGGCGTGGCGGGCCTGTCGGCTGGTCGTCGACACTGGCGTTCACGCCCTGGGCTGGAGCCGCCAGCAGGTACTCGATTTCCTGGCGCAGAACACGGCGCTCTCGCTGCATGAGGTCGAAACCGAGACCGACCGCTACATTTCCTGGCCGGGGCAGGCGCTGTCGTACCGCATCGGATACCTGAAGCTGCGAGCGCTGCGGGCCCGCACCGAGACGGAGCTGGGCGAGCGCTTCGACGTGCGACTGTTCCACGACGCGGTGCTCAAGAACGGCTCGGTGCCTTTGCCGGTGCTGGAGCAGCAGGTGGATCAGTTCATCGCGGAGCAGAAGTAGATCGCTGTCCCCGGCATTCGAGGACCGCGGGGGGTGACTACTTGCCGACGAAAAGCGCCTCCAGGAACTCCACCAGTCCCGAGGAGCCGCCGCCTTCGGAGGCAGTGAAGCCGGCGCCGCCCCGTTGCCCCGCCAGCCGGTCGATTCGCGACGGCAGTTTCGCCTTCTGCAGCCGGTGCCCGGCCCGTTCGGCCTCCCGGCGATCGCGGTCGGCCGCCTCCCGCTGGCCGCCGCGGCGGATCCACTGCAGGAGCGCGTGGAGCTCTCCCTCGTCGAACCAGATCCCGTGCTCGTGGCAGGAATCGAGGATCACGCCACTCCACTTGGCGTAGTTGCGGCGGGTCATCATCTGCCGGCACCGCGGGCAGTGCCGGTAGAGCGGGCCGCGCTGCGCGGCCGTCTGCCCCTGTGCCTCACGCCCCGGCGCCGCCCGCCCGGTTTCGCCCGGCAGGCCGGCGGGCGTCGCGACCTGGTCCTGCACGCGCTCGGCGAGCAGCTTGAAGGTCTCGCATCCCACCCACAGGCCCCCGCAGACACGGCACTCGCAGACCGCGGCCGGCGGTTGACCGAGAGTCCGGTTGTCGAGGTGGCGGGCTTCGCCGCAGTCCGGGCAGGGGAGATCCGCCGGGGTGCCGCTTTTCCCCTCCACCACGATCCGCGTTCCGCAGTTGTGGCAGAACCGGGCGCTGGACATGATCCGGACCATGCAGGAGGGGCAGAGAGTATCGAGGTCCCGCTCGTGGACGGTGAAGTCGGCGCCGCAGAACCCGCAGGCCGCCTCGCCGGCGGTCCGCGGTCCGCCGCACGAGGAGCAGCGGACCACCACCGCGTCCTTCGCCAGCACCCGGGGGACTTGGAGGACCCCCCCGCAGACGCAATGGAACTTGCCGCCGACGGGGAGATCGCCGGCATCGGACTGGCGCTTGCAGGAGGGACACTGGACGAGAACGCGCATGCGGTTTTCCCTCGACGCGGATCGGGCCCGGACGGCGTCCTCAGTCGGCCAGGTAGGCGTCGAGGACGGAGCGCTTCACCCGCCAGGCCCCGCCGATCTTCTTCCCCTTGATCTCGCCTGTTTCGAGGAGACCCACCACCTCGGCCTCTTGGAGCCTCAGGATCTCTCCCACCTGCGCCGGGGTCAACAGATCGGCGATGGACGCGACGGCGCGGTCGGCGGCGCCGCCGGGCGGGACGGTGCCCCGGCCGCCTCCGCCGAACAGGTCGCCACCCTGCTGCATCATCTGCTGGGCGATGGCGAGGCCGACCGCCATCTCGCTGGCCAGACCACCGGGACCGCCGGCGCCGGTGGCCATGCCCTGCGCCATCTGGTACTTCACGTAGTCGTTCAGGTTCCCGACCGCCGTCATGCTGGCGCGCTTGTCGATCGCCGACTCGACCTCGGGCGGGACCGAAACGTTCTCGATGACGAAGCTGGTGATCTCGATGCCGTATTTCGTCCTGGCGACCGGATTGATGAGGGGGAGCAGCGCGGCGCCCAGCTCAGCGTAGCGCCGGGCGACGTCCAGCACCGGGATGTTGGAGGTGGCGAGGGCCTCGCTGAAGACGCTCACGAGGCGCGAGCGCATCGTCTCTTCGAACTCGCCCAACTGAAAGTCGCGGTCCGAACCGGCGACCTCGCGCAGGAACGCCTTGGGATCGACGATCTTGAAGTCATAGATGCCGAAGGCCCGGGCGCGCACGATCCCGAGGTCTTCATCGCGCATCATGATGGGGTTCGACGTCCCCCACTTGTTCCCCGTGAACAGGCGGATGTTGACGAAATAGACGTCCGCCTTGAACGGCGACTCGAAGCCGTACTTCCAGGACTTGAGCCGGGTGAGGATCGGGAGGTTGTCGGTCGTCAGGCGGTGCTTGCCGGGGCGGAAGGTGTCGGCGAACTCACCCAGGTAGACCAGCTGGGCGACCTGCGACTCCCTCACGATGAGCTGCGCCCCCCGCTTGATCGCCTTGTCCTCGTCCGGGAAGCGGTGGGCCAGGGTGTCCCGGGTGTCGTCGGTCCACTCGATGATCTCCAGCAGCTCTTCGCGGATGAAATTCAGGATCTTCATCGGTCCCCTCTCCTCCTCACAGACGGACGCCCACCCTAAAGGTTGTGCGTCGGATCGCGGCCGTCAAGTTCCCGGGGACGCTTTCCAGGGGGGGCCGGCGGGGCCGGGCTCGGGTACCAAGGCCATCGTGACCGTTGCCCGATCCAAAGAGACGGGCCTGGAAGGCCGGGTATCGACGGGGCGATGCTGCCGGACTCTTCGGATCAGTGCGCCCACCTCCGCTCCCGGCGCGTCTTCTCCAGCCACGCCGCCGCTGCGGGGTGGATCGTGTCGCCCCCTTCCTTCTCGAAGAAGTAGGGCTGGCGTTTGACGCGGTCCGGGGCGATCTGGTCCATGGTGGCCGATTCGTACAGGCGGCCGTTGAGCATGGTGTAGGCGACCGCATTGGACCGGCGGATGTCCTGCACCGGGTTGCCGTCGATCACCGCCAGGTCGGCCAGTTTCCCGGGCTCGATCGATCCGAGGTCACGGTCCAGCCCGACGTAGCGCGCGCCGTCGATGGTGGCGCCGCGGATCGCCTCCCACGGTGTGAAGCCCCCCTGCACCATCGACCACATCTCCCAGTGGGCGGCGAGCCCTTCGCGCTGGCCGTGGGCGCCGATCTGCACGCTGACGCCGCGATCGCGGAGTGCTTTCGCCAGGCGGGCCACGTGGAAGTGGTTGTAATGCTGATCCGGGGCCATGGTGCGACGCATCGAGCGCGGCTCGATTTCGAAGCGGGGCGCGTGGCGCATCAGCAGCGGGTCCTCCCAGACGTTGGTGTGCTCGTACCAGTAGTTCTCGCCCATCAACCCGCCGTAGGCGACGACGAAGGTCGGCGTGTAGCCGGTGCCGCTCTGCGACCAGAATTGCCGGACGTCGTCGTAGACCGTGGCCAGCGGGATGGCGTGCTCGATGCCGGTGTGGCCGTCGGCGATCTCGGTGAGGTTGTGCTGGAAGCGGGCGCCGCCTTCGGGGACCACCATGACGCCGAGCTGGCGGGCCGCCTCGATGATCATCTGCCGTTGGTCGCGGCGTGGCTGCTGGTACGACTTGACCGAGATCGCCCCGACATCGTGCAGACGGCGGACGTGGAACAGGGCGTCGTCGAGGGTCTCGACGGCGGCGGCGTACCCCGCCCCCTGGGCGCCGTAGAGGATCGTGCCGGTCGAGAAGAGGCGCGGGGCGACGATGCTGCCCTGACGCTGCAACTCGGCGGCGGAGAAGATCTCGGTCGTATCGTTGGACGGGTCGTGCGTGGTGGTCACCCCGAAAGCGACATTGGCCATCTGGGTCCAGTTCTGCTCCGGAGTGATCTCCGCCATCGCCTGCGGGCCGTGCGCATGGACATCGACCAGGCCGGGGATGATCGTCTTGCCGGTGACGTCGATGACGCGGGCGTCGGCGGGAATGGCGACATCGGCCCGCCGGCCGACCGCCTCGATCCGGTTGGCGTTGGTGACGATCACGCCGTCCTCGATCACTTCCTGGGTGCGCCCGGCGTCACGCATCGTCACGACGCGGGCCCCGACCAGGGCGACCCGGCCCCGCGGGATGTCGGCGGGGACGCGGAACCCGAGGTTCAGCCCTTCCTCCACCGGGTCCGGCAGCTTCTCGGGCGATCCCTTCAGGAACGAGAAGGCGTCCTTCAGCTCGCGGGTGTAGATCGTGGCGCCGTGCGACCAATGCAGCCGGCTGCTGCCGGCCGACCAATGGAGGAACTCGCCGGACCGTTTCGAGACCTGCCGGACCGGGACGACCTTTGACTTGGAGCCGATCTCGACCGTTTTCCCGGTCAGGGCGAATGGCGCGACGTAGGCGTTGTACTGCTCGGTGAAGGCGATCCAGCGGCCGTCCGGCGACACCGAGAACTCGGTCGCCTCGGCCCCCTTGAGATGCGTGCGCCCGTCGCGCCCGTTGAGGTCGACGCTCTTCAGCACCAGGGTCGTTTCGTCCTCGTTGTCCAGGAAGAAGACGTGGTCGGCGCCGGCGCCAAAGTGCGGCTCAAAGCCTGACGGCACCAGGCGCTTCGGGGATCCGCCCGCGGTGGCGACGAGGTAGAGGCCGGCATCCTGTGACCAGCGGCCCGACAGGATGTAGCCGCCCGCCATCTTCCGGTACACGACCTGTGTCCCGTCGGGCGAGAAGGCCGGCTCGACGTAATGGCCCGGGTCTGGGGTCAGGATGCGCTCGCGGCCCCCGGCGGCCGGGATCACCCGGACGCTGCCTTCCTTCTCGTCGTCCCAGGTGGTGAAGACGATCTGCCGGCCATCGCGCGAGAACGACGGGTAGAACTCGAAATGATCGGTCTGGGTCGTCAGGCGGCGCGACTTCCCGTTCGGGAAATCCCGCACGTAGAGGTGGCGGAGCGCCTGGAAGACGACCCGCGTTCCGTCCGGCGACATCTGCGCCCAGCGCAGCATCTTCACGTCGATCGTGTCGGGCGCCGCCTCCACGGGGAAGCGCAGGGTGGCGTGGATCTTCTGCCGGGATCGGACGCGGACCGGGATGACCGTCGCGATCTTCGTCCGGACATCCACGCGGCGGATCTTCCCGCCGGCCCAGAAGACCAGTGAATGGCTGTCGGGCGTCCAGGCGAATGCCGGAGTGTTCCCCTGGCTCCCATCGGTTTCCTGCAGGTCGCGATCGAGCCGGTCGAAGACCGGAATCTCGATGCCCGACTTGAGGTCCATGACGTAGAGGGCGCTGGTGAAGGCGGGGGTGCGTCGCACGAAGGCCAGCGATTTGCCGTCGGGCGACGGGGTCGGGCGGATCGCCCCGCCCGGGCCGCCGACGTACGCCTCCACCTCGCCGGTCGTCCGGTCGATCCGCTTGACAGCGAAGATCACCCCGGTGGCGTCCTTGTTGTACTCCCACCGTGTGCCGGGTGTGACGTCCTGGCTGAAGTAAATGTACCGGCCGTCGGTCGAGAAGGTCGGCTCGGCGATCGTCTTCTGGTCCTTCTTGCCGGCCGGACGCTCGATGATCGGCAGCCCCTCGCCCCCGCCCAGGCTGAAGAGCCAGATCTCCCCGGCGGCGATGCTACGCGTCGAGGTGAAGTCCTTCTTGGCCACGATCGATTCGCCGTCCGGGTTCCACGACGGGTTGTGGACCAGGTGCTCTTTTTCCTCGCTGATGGCGCGGGCCCCGGTGCCGTCAACGTTCATGACCCACAGGTTGTCGGCGCCGCCGCGATCGCTGATGAAGGCGATCTTCGACCCGTCCGGGCTGAAGCGCGGTTCGACGTCCCAGGCGATCCCCTCGCCCAGAGGCTGCGCCTCGCCGCCGCCGATCGGGACCCGGTAGAGGTCGCCGAGGCAGTCGAAGACGAGAGTCCTACCGTCCGGGCTTACGTCCAGATTCGTCCAAGTGGTCTCGTCGCTCTCGACGACGACGCTCGCCCAATCCCCGGGCGGGTTGGCGACGTCCCACTTCTTTTCGTCCTTCTTCTCCGCCATGGCGGCGGGCTTCTCCTGGTTCGCGGCCGCCTGTCCGGCGGAGAGGTCGGCGGAATCCGCGGGTGATGCCGTGGGGCCAGGCAGCAGGACGGTCGGGAGGATCGCCAGCGCCAGGAAAGCGATGCCCATGACGCGGGTCATCGAATGGAAGGGGAACGGAAGTGCGGTCAAGTGACGGATCACAGACGGCCGGTGGTTCATCGGGGACCTCGCGTCAAAAGGGCTCACGGCTGGGCAGCGACGGTTCATGCTGCACGCAATCGCCCTGCCATTTCAAGAGGGGTGGGGGGACGGGTGAATGGTCGGGTGGATGGGTGACCACCCTGTCCGGGCTGAATCTGGTAGATTCTCACCTCCCGCGCGCTTGGAGGGGACCATGCAGACCTTCGCGATGTCCGAACTGATTGAACGCCGCCGCCTCACCGGCGGCCCGTGGGTGGAATTCTTCCGGGTCCCGGCGATGAGCCTGGGGGTCTATGTCCTGCGTCCCGGGGAGGAGGATCTCCAGACGCCGCACGCGGAGGACGAGATCTACCACGTGATCGAGGGGCTGGCCCGGTTTCGATGCGGCGATGAGGATCGCCCGATCCAGAAGGGCGATGTGCTTTTCGTCGAGGCCCGTGCCCGGCACCGGTTTCATTCAGTGACCGAGGAGCTGACCCTGCTGGTGTTCTTCGCACCCGCCGAGGACGCGAAGGCCGCCGCCACACTGTGATGCCGGGGAGACATGCCATGACGGGAAGATATCCGAATGGTTGAGGCGACGAACGCGGTCACGACCGGTCAGCCGGTCGGGGGAGTCCCGGTGGCCGCCCCGGTCTCGGCGGCGGAGCGGATCCAGGCGCTCGATGCGGTGCGCGGGTTCGCGCTTCTCGGCATCCTTACTGATGAACATCGTCGCGTGGGGGATGCATTTCGCCGCCTACGACAACCCGACAGCGACCGGCGGGGCGACAGGCGCCAATCTCTGGATGTGGACGATCAGCCACGTGCTCGTGGAAGGGAAGATGCGGGCCCTGTTCTCGATGGTGTTCGGAGCGGGGATCATCCTTTTCACCTCCCGTCTCGAAGCGCGCGGTGCCGGCGTGGCGGTCGGCGACCTCTACTATCGGCGGACGCTCTGGTTGATGGCGTTCGGGATCGCCCACGTGTACCTCCTCTGGATCGGCGAGATCCTCTACCCCTACGCTCTCTGCGGACTGGCGCTGTTCCCGTTCCGGACGCTGCGCCCGAGATCGCTGCTGGTCATTGCGGCAACCTTGATGATGCTGATGTCGGCCGTCAGCGTCTGGACGGTGTTCGACAACCGGGCGACCCGCGACGAGGGGCTCGAGGCGATCCGGCTGGAAAAAGCGAAGAAAACACTGGACGAGGACCAGCAGAGCGCCAAACAGGAATACGAAGACTGGCTGAAGTTTGTGCAGCCGCGGCCGGACGATATCAAGAAGGACAAGGAGGCGTTCGGCGGCGGACTCCTGGATGTGGTCGGGTACCGCGCCGGGCTGGTCTGGGAGTTCGGGCACGCCAACCCGTATTACTCCCCGTGGAATTGGGACATCTGGGCGATGATGCTGGTCGGGATGGCCTCTTCAAGCTTGGGGTGATTGGCGGCACGCGATCCAGCACCTTCTACCTCCGGCTGTCGGCGGCCGCCTACGCGATCGGCATCGCCGTCAATTCGTTCAGCGCCTGGAATTGCATCAGGACCCAGTGGGATCCCGTCCAGCGGGGCTATTTCTCCACCACCTATGACCTCGGGCGACTGGCCGTGGCGCTGGGGCACATGAGCCTGATCATCCTGTTGGTCCGGATCGGCAGCCTGCCCTGGCTGACGTCGAGCCTGGCCGCTGTCGGTCAAACGGCGTTCAGCAATTACGTGCTCCAGTCGGTAATCTGCTCGACGGTGTTCTACGGCTACGGCTTCGGGCTTTACGGAAAGCTGCAGCGTTACGAGCTGCTGTACGTCGTCGTGCCGATCTGGGTCCTGCAGCTCGCCGTCAGCCCGATCTGGCTGCGGCATTTCCGCTTCGGGCCGCTCGAGTGGTGCTGGCGGTCGCTGACCTACTGGAAGCGGCAGCCGTTCCGAATCATGGCGGCCCCGGCGGGCTAACCGATCGCGGCGAGGATCTCGCGCGCCGCGCGGCGGCCGCTGCGGTAAGCCCCGTGGACAGTCTGATAGTGGGGCGGGGGAGAGGTCGCCTCGCCGGCGAAGTAGAGGACCTCCTGGATCGGTGTCGCCAGCGCCGCGCGCGCGCCCGCGCCACCCGGACGGGTGAAGGAGTACGACCCGCGGCTCCACGGATCGGTCACCCAATCGCGCAGCGATGACCAGACGAGCCGTCGGCGCACACCGGCCCGGGGGAACGCATCCTCCACCCAGGAGAGGGCGCGATCCAAGCCGGCCTCCCGGCCAAGGTCGCTCAGCTCCTGGGCGGCGGTGCCGGTAATCCAGCCGAGGAGAACGGGAGCGCCGGTCCCGCCGGGATGCGGGTCAAAGAAATCGATCCGCCCGCCGCGCGCGTGCCACCCGGGGAGGCCGCGCACGGCGCGCCGCCAGAAATAGTCACCGAACAGGAAATGCGCCACCACGACCCGCCCCATGCGCAGTCCGCCGATCGCCGCCTGCTTCCAGTCCGGCAGGGCGGGAGTGAACGCCGGATCGCCGGTCTGCAGGATGCCGATCGGCAGCGTGACCAGGAGGCGCCGGGCGCGCAGGACTTCCGGGTGGCCGGGCCGGTCGCAGGCAACCGTGGCGCCGTCGCGGCCCCAGTCGATCCGGCGCACCGGCGACGATCGACGCACGCGGTCGCCGAGTTCGCCGGCGATGCGGGACGGGATCTGGTCGTACCCGCCGACCACCTGGTAGTTGGTGTCGAAGTAGGCGTCCCATGCGGCGCCGTCCTCGAACACCGCGCGCAGGCTGACCTCATCCGGCTCCGCCGACCAGGTCAGGGCGCTGCGGGTGATCAAGTCCTGGTCGTCGGGTGTGACCCGCAGCCGGGTCAGAAAGTCGCGGAGTGTCGAGTCGTCGCCCCCGTTGCGATGGAATGCGTTGAGGAGCGCGTCGTGGACCCGGGCATAGTCGGCACTGTCCCGCCGGAACCCGTGACCGCGCACGAGGGCCCAGGTCGCCCAGGGCTTGAGCGGCCGCGCCTCGATGCCGAACTCCCGCACCAACTCCCAGGTGTCGGCCCGTGATCCGTGAATCACCTGGGCCCCGATCTCGAGACCATGCGCCGGCGGCTCGTGCAGCGTCTCGATCCGCCCGCCGACGCGGTCACGCGCCTCCAGCACGACGACCTCGAGGCCGGCGCGCACAAGATCGCGCGCCGCCGCCAGTCCCGCGATCCCGGCGCCGATCACAATCGCATCGTGGCGGGTCGTGCGCGGGCCGCGCGCGCATGCCGGCAGCGCGGCGGCCGCCCCCAGGAGGGCGGCGTTCTTAAGGAACTGGCGGCGATCGATCACCACGATGAGGCGGAGTCTATCGCGACGGCAGGTTCCCGACTACGGGGCGGCGCGTCCGGCCGACAAAAAAAGCCCCCCGGCCGGAGCCGGGGGGCTGAGGGACGTCCCGAAAGGGGAGAGGGCGATCAGTACATGTCGCCGCCGCCACCCATGCCGCGCGGGCCGGGGGCGGACGACTTCTCCTTATCGGGCAGTTCGCTGATCAGGGCCTCGGTCGTCAGCATGAGCGCCGCGATGGAGGCGGCGTTCTGGAGGGCGCTGCGGCAGACCTTGGTCGGGTCGATGATTCCGGCATCGAACATGTCGGTCCACTTGCCGGAATAGGCGTCGAAGCCGACCGCGGGCTTTTCCTTCTCCTTCGCCTGCTGCACGATGATCGAACCCTCGTACCCGGCATTGATGGAGATCTGCCGGAGCGGCTCCTCGAGAGCACGGCGCACGATGTTAATCCCGGTCTGGATGTCCTCCTGCTTCTCCTTCATCCTCTCCAGTGCCGGAATGGCACGCACGAGTGCGATGCCGCCGCCAGGGACGATCCCCTCCTCGACGGCCGCCTTGGTGGCATGCATGGCGTCCTCGACGCGGGACTTCTTTTCCTTCATCTCGGTCTCGGTGGCCGCCCCGACCTTGATGATGGCGACGCCGCCGACCAGCTTGGCGAGGCGTTCCTGGAGCTTCTCGCGGTCGTAGTCGGAGGTCGTCTCATCGATCAGAACGCGGATCTGCTTCACCCGGCCCTCGATGTCGGCGCGCTTACCCTTGCCCTCGACGATGGTGGTGTTGTCCTTGTCGGCCGTGATCTTCTTGGCCTGGCCGAGGTCCTCGATCTTGATGTTCTCCAGCTTGATGCCGAGGTCCTCGGTGATGCACTTGCCGCCCGACAGGATGGCGATGTCCTCGAGCATCGCCTTGCGGCGATCCCCGAAGCCCGGCGCCTTGACCGCGCACACCTGGAGGGTGCCGCGCAGCTTGTTGACGACCAGGGTGGCGAGTGCCTCGCCCTCGACTTCCTCGGCGATGATCACGAGCGGACGACCGCTCTTGGCCACCTGTTCGAGGACCGGGAGCAGGTCGCGCATGTTGGAGATCTTCTTCTCGTGGATCAGGATGTACGGGTTCTCCAGCACGCACTCCATGCGCTCGGCGTCGGTCACGAAGTAGGGGCTGAGATAGCCGCGGTCGAACTGCATCCCCTCAACGATCTCAAGCGAGGTCTCGAGACCCCGGGCTTCCTCGACGGTGATGACGCCGTCCTTGCCGACCTTGTCCATCGCCTGCGAGATGATCTCGCCGATCGTCTCGTCGTTGTTGGCGGAAATGGTGCCGACCTGGGTGATCGCCTTGCCGGTGACGTTGCGGGAGAGCTTCTTGATCTCTTCCACGACCTTCTCGACCGCCTTCTCGATCCCCTTCTTCAGGTCCATCGGGTTGGCGCCAGCAGTGACCGCTTTCACACCTTCGCGGTAAATGGCCTGGGCGAGGACGGTGGCGGTGGTGGTACCGTCACCCGCGACTTCGCTGGTCTTGCTGGCGACCTCGCGGACAAGCTGGGCCCCCATGTTTTCTCTCGGGTCCTCGAGCTCGATCTCCTTCGCCACCGTGACGCCGTCCTTGGTGCTGAGGGGTGAGCCGAACTTCTTCTCGAGGACGACGTTGCGGCCTCGGGGACCGAGGGTGACCTTGACGGCTTCGGCGAGCTTGTTCACACCGCGGAGGATCGCCTGCCGGCATTCCTCCGAGTAAATAATGTCTTTTGCGGGCATTTCAGAGTTCCTCCATGATCCAAGGGAAAAGCGTGGCCAACGGGACAGGCCCGATCAGCCGATGACGCCGAGAACTTCCTCTTCGCGGACGATGACGTGCTCGACGTCATCAATCTTGACCTCGGTGCCGGCATACTTGCCGATCAGCACGCGGTCCCCGACCTTCACTTCGAGCGGGATCCGCTTGCCGTTGTCGTCCAGCCGGCCAGACCCGACGGCGACGATCTTCCCTTCCAGCGGCTTTTCCTTCGCCGTGTCGGGGATGATGATGCCGCCCTTCACCTTCTCTTCGGCCTCCACGCGCTTCACGAGGATCCGGTCGTGCAATGGCTTCACTTTCATGCTGAGAACCTCCTGATGACGGACGCGACGACGTGTTGGGTTCCTAGGCCTTGCGGCCCTGTTAGCACTCGCTAACGAGGAGTGCCAATAGTAGTCGGGTCGCACGACCACTGTCAAGAGGGAAGACGACTCCGGCGGGTTGCCACGGCGACCAGCTGAGGCCAAGTTCTTCCGGGTTGGTGGGAAGGGGGGCCGGGTGTCGCTGGTTGAGTCTCTTAAGAGAATGATCGAGAGAACCTATGGGATACCTCCAGTAATACCCGACATCGTCCCTTATCTCATTGGCGATGGGGGCTACCGGGCCCTTTACGGGGCCGCCGGGGCTTCAGAGGGCCGGGCCTCGACCCTGGTGCGCGACTCGTCCGGAGTGATCCGGGCTGCGGTCTACTATCCGGACGCGCTCATCCATCATCTCGAACGGCACGATCCGGCGGCCGGTCTAGGCGACGTCAACATCGAGGCGTTCGCCGCCCTGGTGGAGGAGGTGGATCACCTCCTCGTGGTGGCCCACCACGCCAGCGAGCGCCGGCCGGTGAGCCGTCTCGAGCTCGAGCACCACGCCGGGGTCACCAAATACCTCGTCGTCCTGCACTTCCTCGGCAGGCAGATGCGCCGCCGGCGGTTGCCGGAAACCCTGAAGATCTGGGCCCGGCATCACCTGTTCGAGCGCCACGAGGAAGGTGGCGGTGAGGACGCGGAGCGCTATCGCACCGCGGCGCACTGGGCCCGGCGCTATGTCGGCTGGCTCGAAGGTCTGGCGCCCCAGGATCGGCGCGCCGAGCTCCTGGCCTTCCAGCGCCGGTCGTTCGGCGAAACCCGCAGATTGCTGGCACGGGTCAACTGAACCGGCAGGGAAACCGGACCCGGGCACTGGGCTGGGACCGTGGTGCGGCCTCGCAGGTCAGCGGGGGGAAGCGTCTTTGTCGCGGGAGGAGAGGGCGGCGAGGTTTTGCGCCTGCGGGAACAACTCCAAAGCCCGCTGGATCTGTCGATCGTTCTCGGCGTGCACCCGGTAGGCGTCCTCGAAGCCGCGCTGGGCCGAGAAAATCGCCTCTTTGATCTGGCCGCGGACACGATCGCGGTTTTCCTCCAGCTCCGCGGATGTCCACGCGATCTTCTTGGAATCGAGGAAGCGGCAGAACTCCTCGACGTGGGCGGGGGTCACGTCGAAGGTTGCCGGGATGTCGCGGGTCCTGGTCCCGAACGCCACGGCGAAGTGGAAGAAAGCCTGCGCCCGCAGGAGGCGTTCGACGAACGGCGACAGCGGATCGCGGACGATGACGTCAGGACGGATGCCGCCGCCTCCGTAAACCGTCCGGCCGGTGTCGGTGTAGCGCAACTCCTTGGCACCGTTCACCAGTTCCTCGTCGCTTTCCTCATGCGACAGGTAGTCCTCGATCGATCGATAGTCGCGCTGGATCAGGCGGCCGCTCGGTGTGTAGTAGCGGGCCGTGGTCAGCGCCAGCGCCGCGTCGTGGCTGAGCGGGTAGACGGTCTGCACCAGCCCCTTGCCCCAGGTGGTCTCGCCGACGATCAGCGCCCGGTCGTGGTCCTGCAGGGCGCCGGCGACGATCTCCGAGGCGCTGGCGCTGTAGCGATCCACCAGGACCACGATTGGCAGGTCACTGCGCACCACGCTGCCGCTGGCCCGATACTGCTGGTCCGCGCCGTTGATCCGTCCCTGGGTGTAGACGATCATCTGGTCCTTCTTCAGGAACCGGTCGGCGACGCGCACCGCCTGCTCGAGGAGCCCTCCCGGGTTGCGGCGCAGGTCGAGGACCAGCCGTGTCATTCCCAGCTTCTGGAGGGCACGGATCTTCTCCTCCACCTCCCGGTCGGTCGTGCGCGTGAAGTTCTCGATCTTGATGTAGCCGACACCCGGGCGGACCAGGAACGCCTGGCGGATGCTGTTGGTCGGGATGTCGTCCCGGGTGAGGGTGAAGTGCAGGGCTTCCTCCACTCCGGGGCGGGTGACCGTGATCGTGACCCGCGTCCCCTTCGGTCCCTTGAGGCGCTTGAGCGCGTTGTCGATGGACATGTCGAGAGTGTCGGTCCCTTCGATCTGGGAGATGACGTCTCCGGCCCGGATGCCGGCGATCGACGCCGGTGTCCCCTCGAGCGGGGCGATGACCGTCAGCGGCTGGTCCTGAGAAGGCTTGGAGATGACGATCCCGAGACCGGAGAAGCTGCCGTGCTGCTCCTCGAGCATGTGGCGGTAGTCGTCGGGATCGAGATAGTTCGAATGCGGGTCCATGGTCCGGAGCATGCCCCGGATTGACCCCTCGACGGCGTCGCGCACGTCCACCGGTTGCGCGGCACGCGCCTGGACCAGACCGAGGAGGTGGGTGAAGGTGTTGAGCTGCTGGTGCGGGGGTGGGGTCGGATCGGCAGTGCGTCCCCCGGCGAGTCCACCGGCGAGGCTCCCCGCGATTACAAAAGTGAGCCCCCCCACGATCACGTGTCGGCGCACTGGACCCTCCGAGATCGAGCGCCGCAGATTATAGTGCCGGGTCCGGGGGTTGTAAAGAAAACCGCCCGGCCGCTCCGTGGATCCCTTGTCCCGCAAAGGGTTTCGGGGAGCCCGTGGTCCGGGCCCCCATCGTGCTAGGATGCCCCTGCCATGTTCGGATCGATCGGTGGACCGGAACTGGTCGTCATTTTCGCCGTGGCCCTGCTGATCTTCGGGCCGCGCCGGCTCGCTGAATTGGGCAAATCACTCGGCCGGGGTCTGGCGGAGTTCCGGCGGGCCGCCACCGACCTGCGCGACACCCTCGACGCCGAAGTGTCGCGCCCCGAGACGCCCAAGCCGGCGCCGTTGGCGCTGCCGCGGCCCCCGGAGGGGGCGCCCGCGACCCCGGAGCCCTCCGATGCGCAGACCAAGGACGGACCGGCCTGATCTTCCGACGATGAGCTTCCTCGAGCATCTGGAAGAGCTGCGCAAGCGGCTCATCCGGGTGGTCGTGGCGCTGGCTGTCGCTTTCACGATCTGCCTCGTCAAGGCGCATGACATTCTTGATTTCCTGCTGCACCCGATCCTGCCGATCCTGGGACAGGACCGGCCGGTGTTCCTCGAGCTGACCGAGCCGTTCCTCTTGTACATGAAGGTGGCGTTCCTGGGCGCTGTCTTTCTGTCCGCGCCCATCCTGCTTTACCAGGCCTGGGCTTTCATCACGCCCGGGTTGTACACCCACGAGCGCCGCCACGCTCTGCCGTTCGTGCTGTTCGCCACGGTGTTCTTCGTCATGGGCGGCGCCTTCGGTTACTACGTCGCCTTTCCGACCGCCTGCCGTTTCCTGATCGGCATCGCCGAGGGGTTCCAGCCGGCGCTGCGGGTCAGCAGCCTGTTCGCCTTCGAGAGCAAGATGATTCTGGCGATGGGCCTGGTCTTCGAATTGCCGACCGTCATCTATTTCCTGGCCCGGATCGGCCTGGTGACCGCGGCGTTCCTGTGGGCCAAGTTCAAATATGCCGTCCTGGCGATCTTTGTCCTGGCGGCGGTGATCACTCCGACGCCCGACGTCGTCACGCAGTGCATTTTCGCCGGACCGATGATCGTGCTCTATCTCTTTGGCATCCTGGTGGCACACCTGTTCGGCCGCGCGCGGGTTCCGGCCGTGGCCGCCGAACCGGCGGCCCCGGGCGAAAGTTGAGCGGGGCGGGCGGCGGCGATCGCCCGGGACAGGGACCCGTGGCCCGCACCGAAGTCCGGTCGCCGGCGGGTCTGTGGCTGACACGCGCCGGCGCCGCGGCCCCTCTGGTGGCTGGGGAAGCCGACTTCCTGCTCACCGGCAGGGCGGTGCGATCCCCGGAGCGCGATCGGGGGCGGGGAGGGGTGGCGTTGTTCCACCTGGGCGGGCAGCCGGTGGCGGGGAAGATGTTGATCCACGGCGGTCTTCTCGGGAAATTCCTCGGACGCATGTACTTCGGGCGGCGGCGCGTCTGGTCGCAGGCGACGCTGACGGATCGCCTGCGGGCGGCCGGGGTGGCGACGCCGCGGGTTGTCGCCTCCGGGGCCCGGCGGATCGCCGGGCCGTTCTGGTGGCTCGCCGTGATCACCGATGAGATTCCCGGGGCGCGCAACCTTCTCGAACTGGCGCGATCCACCCCGCCCGATCCGATCCGCCGCCGGGTCGTCGAGCTGGCGGCCGACACGGTGCGCGCCGTGCACGACGGCGGCTTTCTTCACCCCGACCTGAACCTCGCCAACCTGGTGGCGGAGGGCGCCGCCGCGGTCGCCAGGGTGCAGATCGTCGACCTCGATCGCGGCCGTTTCGTCGTCCGCGTGCGCTACGCCGATCGCATTTCGGGGCTGGCGCGGCTGTTGCGGTCGTGCGAGAAGTGGCTGTCACCCGGATCGCTCCCGGGCCCGCGCGACACCCTCCGCTTCCTGCGTCGATACGCGCGCGGCGACCGACGGATGGTGCGGCGTCTGTACGACGGCATCACGCGGGTCCGTCGGGGGTGGTGGGCGCGCCGGTGGGTATGGGAGCGCCGCTCACCCTGAGAGCAGCGCTCGCGCCGCCCCGACCACCTCGTCGACCCTGATCTCCTCCAGGCAGAAGGGCCGCCCGGAGGGGGCGGGCGGGCACTCGCGGAAGAAATCCTGCCGGCAGGGGGAGCACGGGTAGTCGCGGCTCAAGGCAATGACCGGGCCGCGGCCACGGGGCGCCGTGCGCCGTGGCGATCCGGGTCCGAACAGGGCGACGGTCGGCACGCCGAGGGCCGCCGCCAGGTGCATCGGGCCGCTGTCGTTGCCGATGAACAGGTGACAGCGCGCCAGGATCGCCGCCGACACGGTGAGAGGGATCTCCCCGGTGCGGAGCACGCGCGTCGGCGGCAGCGCCCCGGCCACGGTGTCGAAGAGCGCCCGGTCCGCCGTCCCGCCGATCAGCACGAAGCGCGCCGCGGGGTTGTCCGCCAGACGCGCCGCCACCGCGGCGAATCGGTCGGGATGCCAGGCACGCGGCACCTTCGAGGCGCCCGGATGGAGGGCGACGATCGGCGCGGCGCCGTCGAAGCCCGCAGCGCGGATCAGTGTCCCGGCTTTCGTCTCCCATTCCGGCGCCAGGTGGAACGAGGGGGTCGAGTCGGTCACCGGACAGCCGAGGGCCCGGGGGATCCCAAGAAACGCATCGACATGGTGCATGTCGGCCGGGGGGAGTGGCAGGGGGTGGGTCAGCAGGCCCCGACGTGCATCGGTGGCATAGCCGATCCGGATCGGCACGCGGCCCAGGAAGGCGAGGGCCGCCGCCTCGAACGCCTTCTGGAACAGGATGGCGAGGTCGAACCGCCGCTGCCGAAGTTCGGCGCCGAGGCGGAATCGCCCGCGCAGCCCGCGATGCCGGCCGCCGTCCTCGAAGGGGATCAACTCGTCATAGTCGGGATTGCCGCGCAGCGCCTCGAGGACCCACTCCTTGGCGAGGATCGCCACCCGCGCCTGACGGAAGTGCTGCCGCACGGCCCGCACCGCCGGCCCGATCATGACCACGTCGCCGATCCAGTTGTTGGCGCGGATCAGGACGTGGCCGACACGCGCCGGATCGGGCGGGCTCACGATCGAGGACCTGAAGGGAGCGGCAGGGCGCACCGGGGGAAGACCGGCGCCGGCCACGCCGCGATCGGCCGTTCGTGGTGATCGCCTGTCTGGTGCCCGGGGACCTGGAGATCGTTTGTCCGGCGCCCGAGGATCGCGAGGACGGCGCGGGCCACATCCCCGGCTGCCAGATTGTCCATGCTCCGGCCGGCGCGCAGCACGACATGGGCCGGGCCGATCGGGGCGTTGAGCCGCGGATCGGTCGGGCCGAACAGAGCGACGACGGGGCATCCGACGGCCCAGGCGAGGTGCATCGGGCCGGTATCTCCGCCGACGAACACCGCGGCGCGCCGGAGGACCGCTGCCAGCACCGGGATCGTTGTCCGGGGCGCGAGGGCGGCGCTTCCCCCCGAAGCGGCGACCGCCGCGGCTGCCAGCTTCTCCTCGCCCGGTCCCCAGACCACCACCGGCAAGGCGGCGGCCGACCGCGCCAGAGCCGCCGCGACGGCGCCATAGCGCGCCGGTGGCCATCGCTTGTGGCGCTGGAGTTCGCTGGTGCCGGGCGACAGGATTACGACGTGCCGGCCGGCGGCTGCCAGCCCGGCGAAAATCCGTTCGGCCTCGACCGCATCGTCCCCTCGCTCCAGGAGTCCCACGCCGATCTGCTCGCCGTGCGCTCCGACCGCCTCGGCCAGAGCCAGCGCCTTCTCCACCCGGTTGATCCGCGCGCCAGCGGGGCGCACCCAGTGCGTCGACAGAAGGTGGCTCCATTCGCGGGCGTAGCCGGCGGCGAAACCGACACGACGGGGGGCCCCGGACAGCCAGGCGACCAAGGCGCTCTTCAGGCTCCCCTGGAAGTCGAGAGCGACGTCGAAGCGCCGGGCCCGCAGGTCGTCACGCAACGCGCGCAGGGCGCCCGCCAGCCGCACCGGCCGCCCCATCGATCCCCGCAGTTCCCGGAGCGGGAACCGGATCAGGTCGTCGATGGCGGAGTGGCCCTCCAGCACGGGCCGCGACAAGTCCTCGGTGATCCAGGCGATCCGGGCGGCCGGATAAGTCCGGCGCAGGATGCCGATCGCGGGCAGCGTGCGCAGCACGTCGCCCAGGGCTCCGAGACGAACCACGAGGACGCGATCGCCATTGCCAAGCCGGGAGGGTGCGGGACGAGCCATCGTCGCCGCATCTTACCACCCGCCTAGGAGCCTGTCCTGATTGACGGGCCCGCGGGGCGGATGTTATAAGACGCCACGCTCTTGGGAGGATCGGTCGTGCCGGTTCATCAAAAACTCCTCGAGATTCTGGTCTGCCCGGTCTGCAAAACCGCCGTCACGCCGA
>JANNTZ010000105.1:0-2535 GCA_031394595.1 Acidobacteriota bacterium | reverse complement strand
GGCTGTCCGGGATCGGCGACGACTCCGCCGTCGTTCGGATGACCGGCACCGGAGACAGCACCGCCATCTTGCGGGTGACTCGGATCAGAAACTACGCCTCCATCATGCGGATATCCCGGACCGCCGACGACTCCGCCGTCGTTCGGATTGCCGGCACCGGAGACAGCACCTCCGTCGTTCGGGTGACTGGTCAGGTTATGTCCGTCAGGGCGGGCATGATCTTGACGGGGGTGGGCGCCGCGATCGTCGGGCATCGAGTAAGGGCGTGACGCATCGCCATCGCGAGCATCGGGACGACTCATCGGTCCGTCTTTATCTGCGTGTTTTGAAGAAGTCGCTCTATCGTGCCCAGGCACATGGCCATGCTCGGCCGGATCGGTACTTGCATCCCGCAGGAATTGTTCGGTGTTGCCGTGATGGCAGGCGAAGTGAAGATGCGCTCCGCCGCTGGCCGCTGCTCCCGTCCAACCGATCAGTTGCCCCGCTACGACATGGTCACCAGGATGGAGACCCGGGGCCATTCGCTCCATGTGGCGATAGAAGTAGGTATCTTCAGCCCCTCTCAGGTGCGCTTTGTAACCCTTGGTTCCGGCATCATGCGAATACACCCATTCCTTGCTTGTTTCGTGACGCGTGTCTCGTACTGTAAGCACGCCGTCGGTCACCGCGTATACCGGCATCTGCTCGCCCGGATGGTTCATCATCATGTCAACGCCGTTGAGATGTTGATAGTCATGCTCAGCTGATCCGCGCGCATGGTGTTCGGCGATGCCTCCGCCCATATGCCAGTCGCCCGCGCCCAGCGGATGAACAAACTTCGCCATGGGAGACCTCCAGAACCTAAAACAAGTCACTTTCTGCCAAAACCCGTGGAGCGTCAACACAATTCTCAAGTTCTTTTGAAACCGAGCGAATGTATTTAGAGTGCATACGCTATGCACCAGCCCCACGCGTCTTGGATCACTCTCGTATCTCGGAATCGCTGCTAGCATGGTAGCGTGCGCGCGCGCGACTGGCGCGGTCGCGCCGGGGGGTGAGCTGATGGAGGCGACCCGCGTCCAGTTACCGCCCAGGCCAGCAGGTAGCCTCCGGCGGGGACGAGGACCAAGGCCAGGAGCCACAGTGGCGGCCACCTGAATCCGAGACCCGGCGCGGCCAGCATGAGGACACCGACGACCGCGAGCCGGCTTCGGCTCTTCTCGACCACCTCGTCGCCGCAACGTCGGCAGGGGGCCTTGGCCATGGGCACGGACACGTCGCGCTACGCTCCCAGGACCGTCCAGCCGCCGTCCAGCAAGGGCACGGTGGCACAGGCGGGACCGCCGTCCTTGTGTCGGCCGGCGATGTGGGCCTGCAGAACCACGTTTGGCGCCGTGGCCGCGCGCTCGAGCGTTGGCCAGTCCAGGCTCTGCAGGCCGATCTTGGCGCGGCGAGTCCAGGGGGAGTCGTACTGTCCGGCCGACGTTCCCGGGTTGACGTAGACGAACTTGCCTCGAGCCGGGCCCTGCACGAACTCGCCGGAGAATCGCGGCAAGCCGTCATCGCCCCGGCTCACCTGAAAGGTGAAGTCAAAGGTGAGGTTCTTGCCCGAGGCCTTCGTCCTCGAGGCCAGCTCGACCTTCCCGCGCTGCAAGGCGAACCCGACGCCCTTGGGTGGGTCCACGAGCACGATTCGCGCGGCGATCTGTCGCTTGACTTCTGCCGCCATGGCGATCAGCGACTCGTGCAGCGCGCGTCGTCGCGGCGAGCGAAGTACGTGCGATAGGCGGGTGAGTCCGGGTTCATGCAACCCGACAGATCGAGCAGCCGGATCTTGCGGAACTCCACGGGCTGGCTCTCCGCCTGCAGGCCGATATAGCCGTCCTCGAGGACGCTGCCGTCCTTCTTGATCGCCGGATCGAACCCGGTCGCGACCCCGCCGCCGATCATCGGCTTCTCGTACTGCAATACGGTCTGGCCGTCGATGATGTGGCGGACGCGCTCCGAGCCGAGGACTTCCACTTCCACCGCCACCCATTCGTCGTTGCCATAGATGCGCGAGGTGGAGTTGGTGCAATGCGCCTTCACCAAGTCGCCCTTTATCAAGATCTCGGTGCCGGGCGTGCAGACGTTCAACGTCGTCCGGCCGCCGGCGAGGAACTGCGCTTCGACCGAAATCGGCCAGTCCTGGTCCTTCAGGATGGTCTCGGGCGCCTGCGAGTGCACCATGACGCCGCTGTTCAACCGGGCATAGCCCGGTCCGCCCTTTGCCTGCTCACCGACGAATCGGTATTCGAGCGCGAGCACGTAGTGGGAGAGCTTCTGCTTGTAGAACAAATGGCCGAAGCGCGCGCCGAAGTCGCCGTACTTGTCGTACATCACGCGAATGGCGCCGTTCTCCACCCGGAACGTGTCGGCGTAGTTGTCACCGACTTCGTGATGGGCGAGCTTGACGGTCCAGCCGTCGAGATTGCGACCGTTGAAGATCGCCTGCCAGTCGGCGGCCGGCGCGCTACGCCAGTCGGTGGGTGCGACGAGCGGCAGGACCAACAGCGC
>JANNTZ010000070.1:0-2971 GCA_031394595.1 Acidobacteriota bacterium | reverse complement strand
AATCCGGATGACTGCGGCGGTCACGGGACGCACGTCGCCGGGATCCTCGCGGCGAACGGGACGGTGAAGGGGGTGGCGCCGGAAGCGACGCTCATGGCCTACCGTGTCTTCGGCTGCCAGGGGGTGACCGAGGACGACATCATGCTCGCCGCCATGGAACGGATCCTGGCGGACGGCAACCAGGTCCTCAACATGAGTATCGGGGCGCCGTTCGGCTGGCCGCAGTGGCCGACCGCCCGGGCGAGCAAGAACCTGGTCAACCACGGCGTCGTCGTTGTGGCTTCGGCAGGGAACTCCGGGGCGAACGGCCTCTACTCGATGAGCGTCCCAGGCGCCGGGGACAAGGTGCTGAGCAGCGCGGCGATCGACAACCGGGGCCTCCACTCGCCGGCCTTCCGCCTCGAGGAAGGGACGCTGGTCGGTTACCAGCAGATGGCCAATGCCGGGTCGATCCCGACGGCAGGGACGGTGTCGATCGTCAACGCGGGGCGCGGCTGCAACGCCGACCTGCCGCTGCCGTCGGTGTCGGGCCGCGTCGCCCTGATGGTGCGGGGCACCTGCTCGTTCCGGGAGAAAGCGATCAACGCGCGGAATGCCGGGGCCACCGCGGCGCTGATCTACAACAACGCCCCCGGCATCTTCTTTGGGACCGTCGGCACGCCGCCGCTCCCCCTGCCGGTCGCCGGGCTGGCGCGCGAGGACGGCCAGGAGATCCTGTCGAGTCTGCCGACCACCCTGACCTGGACTGCCGACCAGTTCGCCGACCCGCTGTGGGCCGCGGGCGGGCTGGTCTCGTCGTTCAGCGCCTACGGTCCGTCGCCGGACCTGGCGTTGAAGCCGGACATCGCCGCCCCCGGCGGCCTGATCTTCAGCACCCTGCCGCTCGAGTTCGGCGGCTTCGGGATCCTCAGCGGGACCTCGATGGCCTCGCCGCACGTCGCGGGCGCCGCCGCCCTCTACCTGCAGGCCCACCCGCACACGTCGAGCCAGGTGGTGCGTGACCTGCTGCAGAACAGCGCCGTCCCGGTCGTCTGGGCCGGCAACGCGTCGCTGGGTCTCATCGAGGCGACCCACCGCCAAGGGGCCGGGCTGCTCGACATCGCCGCCGCCATCGATGCGACGACGAAGATCGTGCCGGGCAAGATCAGCCTGGGTGAGCTGGAAGGGGCGCCGGCGAACCGGACGATCACGCTGGAAAACAACGGCGCCGCCGAGGTCACCTACGAGGTCGTGCACCGGCCGGCGATCGCCACCGGGGCCAACACCTTCCGGCCCGAGTTCTACGCCTCCTTCGCCGGGGTGGGCTTCTCGGCGCCGTCGATCACCGTCCCGGCGGGGGGCATTGTAACCGTCGACCTCACCGTGACCGAGCCGGCCGATCTGCCCGAGCGCGGGGTCTTCGGCGGCTACATCATGTTCGTGCCGCCGGCGGGGGCGCGGGCGCTGCGTGTCCCGTACAGCGGTCTGAAGGGGGACTACCAGTCGGTCCGCGTTCTCAACCCGGCGGCGAGCGCCAACGGCAACCCGCTCCTGCGCCCCGAGCCGATCCTCGGTCCGAACCTGCCGGTGACCATCGACACGAGCCTCAACCCGCCGCGGCTCGCCTGGATCCTGGTGCACCTCGACCACCAGGTGCGCCGTCTGCGTCTGGAGGCGTTCGACGCGACCAACGGGACGGCGATCGGCCGCATCGGCCAGTTCGGCTATGTCGAGCGGAGCCGCAACGTGGACGAGTTCTTCGTGGTCGCCTGGGATGGGACCGGAAAGAAGGGCCAGGATCTGCCGGCGGGCACGTATACCCTGAAGTTGTCGATCCAGAAGGCGCTCGCGGATGAGGACAACCCGGCGCACTGGGAGTCATGGGACTCGCCGGTGATCACCATCGTGCGCTCGCCGGATTCCGAGCCGATCCCGTAGCGGCGGTGAAGCGTCCGCGCCGCCTGCGTATCACCTTGATCCTGGCGGCGCTGGCGCTGCCGGCCGGCTGCCGGCCGGCAGAGCCGCCCGCGGATCGGCCCGACACGATCACCGTCCTGGCTGCGGCCTCGCTCCGGGAAGCGTTCACCGGGCTGGCCGCCGAGTTCGAGAGGCGCGATCCATCGATCCGGGTGATTCTCGGGTTCGGGCCGTCGGATGCGCTGGCGACGCAGATCGTGGAAGGGGCCGCTGCCGACGTGTTCGCGCCGGCCCATCCCCGCTGGCTCGACCTGGTCGAACGCCAGCATGGAACCACCGATCGCGCGGTCATCGCCCGCAACGTCCTGGTGGTCGTGCTGGCCGACGGGATTCGGGAGCGGGTCGGGACATTGGAAGACCTGGGCCGCCCCGGTCTCCGGCTGGTCATGGCAGCGCGCGCCGTGCCGGCGGGGGAGTATGCCGAAGCGGTGCTGGCCCGTGCCGGGGTCGCCGGGGCGATCGCCAACGTCGTGTCACGCGAGATGGACGTGAAGGGAGTGCTCCAGAAAGTTCTGCTCGGAGAAGCCGACGCCGGGTTCGTCTACCGGTCCGACGTCAGTTCGGGGCCGGGCGCCGCCCTGGACCGGGTCGAGATCCCGGACCGGTTCAATGTCGAGGCCGAGTACCCGATCGCCGTCCTGGCGGACGGGCGCTCTCCGGGGCCGGCGAGGCGGTTCGTCGCCTTTGTCCGAGGGGACGGGCAGACGCACCTGCGCGCCGCCGGCTTCCTCCCACCGCGCTGAGATGGCCACGATGGGAGCGCGCGCCGCCCCGCCCGCCTCAAGCGTCAACCCACCCGCCCCAAGGACCTTCGGCCTGATCGCCTGGCTCGCCGCGGCCTTCGTCGCCCTGCCGATCGCCGGGCTTCTCTGGCGTGCCCCCTGGACGCGCGCCGGTGCCATCCTCGGATCGGCCGAAGTCCGGAGCGCCCTGGCGGTCTCGATCGTCGTCTCGCTGGGCGCCACCCTGCTGGTGCTGCTGCTCGGATTGCCGATGGGATGGATGCTGGCGCGCC
>JANNTZ010000068.1:0-29873 GCA_031394595.1 Acidobacteriota bacterium | reverse complement strand
CCTCGTAGGTGATGTGCCACACGCCGTCCCACTTGACGGCGAGGCGGTCGGTGGCCGGCGGCTGACGGGTCGAGTAGCGTTCGACGACGTAGCCTTCCGGCAGCGCGAGGGCGGCGATCGCCTGGTCGAGCCGGCCGATGGCGTAGACCGGACTTTCCTCCTCGCCCGCGAGATCGGCGACCACGTAGACGACGCGCTGCAGGTTTTTGTGGTGGATGTCGGGTTCGGCGGCGATCTCCTGTGGCCGGACGAGATCGCCCAGGCGGACCATCGATCCACCGGTCCCGTTCAGACGCAGTTCAAGTGTCGGGTCGATGCTGGTCCGCTGTTGGCGGGGGAAGCCGATCCGGATCGGCACCGGCTCTCGTTCGCGCTGCAGGTGCAGGAGGCCGACGTCGCGCCCCTCGAGCGCCAGGGCGATTGCCTCGACCGCCTGGGAGGAGGCGACGCCGTGCAGCGACGCCTTCTCGCGGTCGACCGCCAGCATCGTCTTTGGCTGCGGGAAGGGGACGTAGGTGTCGATGTCGACCACGCCCGGGGCTTCCCGGAACAGGGTCTCGATCCGTCGGGCCAGTTCGATCTGCCGGCCGTGGTCGGGGCCGTAGACTTCGGCGACCAGGGTGGAGAGGACCGGCGGCCCCGGCGGGATCTCGACCACCTTGACGCGGGCGCCGAAGCGGGAGGCGATCGCCACGATGTCCGGCCGGATCCGTCGGGCGATGTCGTGGGACTGGGCGTCGCGCTTGTCCTTGCCGGCGAAGTTCACCTGGATGTCGGCGCCGTGCGGCGACTGCCGGTAGAAGTAATGCCGCACCAGGCCGTTGAAGTTCACCGGCGCCGCGGTCCCGGCGTAGATCTGGTGGTCGGTCACCTCCGGCACCGTCGCCAGGTGGCGACCGATGGCGCGCGCCGCGCGCAGGGTGTTTTCGAGCGGCGTCCCCTCGTCGAGATCGATCATGACCTGCAGCTCGTTCTTGTTGTCGAACGGCAGCATCTTGACGCGCACCACGTGCAGGGGGACCAGCAGCACCGCGCCACCGAGCAACGACAGGACGGCGCCCAGGAACAGCGCCCGCTCCAGCGGCCGGCGCACCAGGCGTCCCATGAAGGCGCGGTACAGCCGATCGAGCCGGCCCTCGCGCGGCGCGTGCGGGCGCGGTGTTTCGTGCTTCATCAGCTTCGCCGCCGCCCAGGGGGAGACCACGAAGGCGACCACCAGGCTGAACAGCATGGCGAGCGAGGCGCCGACCGGGATGGGCCGCATGTACGGCCCCATCAGCCCGCGCACGAACGCCATCGGCAGGATCGCCGCGATCACCGTGAAAGTCGCCAGGATGGTCGGATTGCCGACCTCGTCGACGGCGTCCACCGCCAGGCGCAGAAGCGGGCGTCCGTCGCGCATCATGGCGTGACGGTGGATGTTCTCGACCACGACGATGGCGTCGTCGACCAGGATGCCGATGGAGAAGATCAGCGCGAACAGGGTGACCCGGTTCAGGGTGTAACCGAGGATGAAATAGATGAACAGGGTCAGCGCCAGGGTCACCGGGACGGCGATGCCGACGACCAGCGAAGCGCGCCAGCCCATGGTCACGGCGATCAGGGCGACGACCGACAGGGTGGCGATCAGCAGGTGCTCGATGAGCTCCGACGATTTGTGGGCGGCGGTCTCGCCGTAATCACGGGTGACGGCGACCGCGACCGCCTGCGGGATGAGGGTCCCCTTGAGACCGTCCACCCGGCGCAGGACTTCGCGGGCGAGCGCCGTTGCGTTGGCGCCGGGGCGCTTGGCGAGGGCCAGCGTCACGGCGGGGAACTCGCCTCCCGTCCCGCCGGTGCCGAAGGTCTCGAGACCCCGCCCGGCCGCCGCGGGGCCGGTGCCAAAGAAAACGTAGCGATCCGGATCCTCCGGGCCGTCGACGACCGTGGCCACGTCCCCGAGGTAGACCGGCCGGTCGTCGCGGACACCGACGACCACCTTCTCGAGATCGCGCGGGTTGTCGAGAAACCGTCCCGCCTCGACGAGGATTTCGTGGTTGGCGGCAACCAGGGAGCCGGCCGCCTGCTGGGCGGAGGCGGACGCGATGGCCGGCGGCAGGTCGAGAATGCAGATGCCGCGCCCCGCCATGCGTGCCGGGTCGGGCAGCACCCGGATCTGGCGCCGCTCGCCGCCGATCACCTCGATCCGGGCGACATCCGGGATCTCGGAAATCTCCCGGCCGACCTCGAGGGCCAGACGCCGCAGGTCATAGCCATGAATCTGCGGCCCGTACAGCGTCAACGTCAGGAACGGCACGTCGTCGATCGTCCGCAGCCGGACGATAGGCAGGCTCGCCCCGGCCGGACGCTCGTGAAAGTGCGCCACGATCCGGTCATAGACCTTGACCAGGCTCGGCTCGAGCGGCTCGTTGACCTTGAAGCGGACCGTGACCAGGGCGGTGCCGTGGGTCGAGGCGCTGTAGATGTACTCGACGCCCGGGATCCCCCAGAGGAGTTTCTCCAGCGGCGTGGTCAGCCGTTCCTCCACCTCGCGCGGCGAGGCACCGGGAAGGGCGACCACGATATTGACCATCGGCACGATGATCTGCGGCTCCTCCTCGCGTGGGGTCAGGGCGACGGCGACGAGCCCGAGCAGGATCGAGGCCAGGACCATGAGCGGCGTGAGCCGCGAGTCGAGGAAGGTCCGGGCGAGACGCCCGGCCGCGCCGATCACCGCCGCTCCGCGGGTGTGTCGGTGCCGGGATCGGTTCCGCCCGGTTCCGCGGGGGGCGGGGCGGTGACGGGTGTCCCGTCGGCGAGCGCCGGCGGATCGAGGATGACCTCTTCGCCCGCTTCGAGACCGGCGCGCACGATCGCCGCCTCACCGGCGGTCTCGCCGATGCTGATCCAGCGGAGCCGGGCGCGCCCCTCCTCCACAACGAAGACACCGGTCAGGGCGCCGCGCTCGAAGAGCGCCGCTCTCGGCACGATCGGTACGGGGATCTCGCCACCGCGCGGCAGCCGGAGCCGGGCGAACGATCCGGCGCGGGCGCGCGCATCGGCCGGCAGGTCGGCCTTGACCAGGAAGCGTCGCGACGCCGGATCCCCGGCGGGGTTGACGATGGCGAGACGGGTTTCGAGGATCGTCCCGTCCTCCAGCACCGCCTGGACCGGCCGCCCGACGGCAAGCCGATCCGCCTGATCCTTCGTGACCGTCGCCGCGATCCGCAGGCTCCCAGTCCCCTGGATCTCCAGGAGCGGCTGGCCCGGGACCGCCAGGTCGCCCGGGCGGACATGCTTCCCGGTGATCCAGCCGTTGAACGGTGCCTTCAGGTCGACGTATTCGATTTGGGCCCCCGCCGCGTCGCGATCGGCCTCGGCCGCCGCGTTCTGCGCTACGGCGGCATCGAGCTCCTGCCGGGTGGCGGCCCCTTTCGCCTGCAGACTCCGGATCCGGTCGAGCTGGGCGCGTGCCGCCGCCAGCCCCGCCTCGGCGGCCTGCACCCGGGCCCGTACGTCGCGTCCGTCGAGCTTCACGAGGATGTCGCCGGTCCGGACCGCGATCCCTTCCTCGGCGCGGACCTCCTCGACGACGGCGGAGAAGCGGCTGGCCAGCGTGGCGGCGCGGACCGCCTCGATGGTGCCGGGGACTTCGATGAAACTGTCGCCTCCGCCGCCGACCCGCGCGGTGCGCACCGCCACCGGCGCCGGACCGGGTGCTTCGATCACCGACTCGCCGCCGCGGGAACAGGACAGGACGAGAGCCGCTGCGGCGACGAGGGCGAGGCCGGGCCTCATGGCTGCACCTCCACGACGCCCGCCGCCCTGAGGAGGCGGGCCCTTCCCAGGATGGCGTCGGACAGGGCCGCGAGTTCGGCCTGGCGCGAGACGACCAGGGAGGTCTCGGTCTCCAGCAGATCGGTCAGCGGCAGAAGGCCCGCGGCGTATCGTTCGGCGCTGATCCGGCGCGCCTCGTCGGCCGCCTCGACGGCACGCCGCGCGGTGGACAGGTTGGTCCCGGAGACCCGCGCGTCGTGCCACGCCGCCTCGACTTCAAGCTGGACGGCGTCGATCACCGCCCGTTCCCGCGCCACGGCCGCCGCCGCTCCCGCTCCCGCCGCGTCGATCCGGGCCGGGCGCGCCGCATCGAACGCCGGCCAGCGCAGACCGAGACCGACGCTGTAGGACCCTTCGCCCGCGTCCCATCCGGAGGCGTTCCTCTCGTAACGCGCCGCGCCGAACGCTTCCGGCCCGAGGGCGGCGCGGGTGGCCCGGCTCGAAGCGCCGGCGGCCGCCGTCTGGCGCCGGGCCGCTTCGATCTCGGGCCGATCGCGAAGCGCCCGTTCCAGCCACGCGCCGAGATCGTCGATCCCGCCCGCGGGAGCCGCCAGTTCCGCCGAAGGCTCGATCGCTTCGCCGCGGGCGGCGCCGACGATCAGCCGCAGCCGGGCGCGGGCGATCTCCAGGTCGGCCCGGCGGCGTTCCAGCTCCTGGGTCCGCGTCAGCCGCTCGATCTCGGCCCGCAGCCGGTCCGATCGGAGGGCCGACCCCGCCTCGAGGCGGGCTGCGGCCACTTCCTCGTGGGCCTGAGCGTTGCGGAGGGCGTTCTCGGCCACCCCGACGGCGGCGCGCGCCAGGATCGCTCC
This sequence comes from Acidobacteriota bacterium, assembly GCA_031394595.1. Taxonomy (GTDB): domain Bacteria; phylum Acidobacteriota; class Polarisedimenticolia; order Gp22-AA2; family Gp22-AA2; genus JANNTZ01. The sequence continues at coordinate 25,248 of JANNTZ010000068.1, read as the reverse complement.
GTAGTAGGCCTCCGTGACCCGCAGGATCAGGTCGGCCTCGGCGGCCGACAGCCGGGCACCCGCCGCCGCCGAGACTTCCTGCGCGGCGGTCATGCCGTGCCGGATTCGCCCGGAAGTGAACAGAGGCACCTCGAGGTCGACTCCCAGTTGGGCGTGGTCGATCGAGTCCGGATGGTTGAGATTGTCGAGGAGAAAATCGTCCGCCGCGAACTCGCCGGCGGTCAGCTTGTCGCCGAACACCCGGACCGGATTGTCGGTCGTGTGCCAGCCGGCGTCCATGAGCAGCCGCGGCCAGCGGGCGGCTGCGGCCTCCCGGGCCCGGGCGGATCCCTGCCGCGCCGCGGCGCGCTCCGATTCGATCCCGGGATTCCGTTCGAGGGCCAGGCGCACGGCCGACGCGAGATCGAGACCCGGCCCAGCGGTGTGCTCCGGGTCGGCCGGGGGCGACACTTCACCGGCGTACGACAGCGGGATCGTGGCGACGGCGGGGACGAAGGACAGGCTCAGGAACAGGGCGATCGTCGGGCGCATCGGGCGGGTCCTCCGGTCGTCAAGGTTGTCCCCACATGTTGAAGACCCGGCCCCCGCCATTCGGTTACAGCGTCAGTCGGGGCGCGGCCGGGCCGCGTTGCGTGGTCGGGCCGCGCCTCGTGACCGGGCCGCGCGGCGCAGCGCGGCGACCAGTTCGCGGCGCAGGCGTCCGGAGAGCGGTTGCCGCGGCAGAGTGCGAACGGCGCGCACCGTCGCTTCCAGGGTCCGTACGAAGGCACGGCAGGGAGGACAGGCCCCGCCGTGGGCCTCGACAGTCCGCCGCAGGTTCGCGATCAACTCGCTGCCCAGGTAGTCCGAAAGATGCGCCACCAACCGGCGGCACTGTCGGCGGTCGTGGCGAGCGGTCGTCATCGCGTCAGTGACCGGGACCGGCCGGGGCCGGTCAAGGGCGGCGGCCGGCGTGGTGTCGCGTCGTCGCTGCCCGCCGTCCCGCCGACCCCAGGTAGCCGTCGAGCGACCGGCGCAAGGCAAGCCGCGCCCGGTGCAGGCGCACCTTCGCCAGCGATTCGCTGATCCCGAGGACCCCGGCCACCTCGCGCGTGCTCAGTCCTTCCTGGTCGCGCAGCACGACCACCACGCGGAATGGCTTCGGGAGCGCCAGGATCGCCGCTTCCATCATTCCTCGCAATTCCCGGCGCAGCAACCGGTCGATCGGCTGCCCGGACCAGTCGGAGAGATCGGGCGGCCCGCCATCGGCCCCCGGCGCTGGCAGCAGCGTGTCGAGCGACAGGTTCTGGACCGGACGCGGGGCGCCACCCCGGCGCATCTTCATGCAGGAGTTGGCGGCCACGCGGTAGACCCAGCTTTTCAGCGCCGCCGGGTCTTTTAATCTGGACAGCGATAGATAGGCGCGGAGGAGCGTCTCCTGCAGCACTTCCTCCGCGTCGTCGCGCTGCCCGCACATGCGGCGGCCGAAGTTCAGGATGAGCGGGCCGAACCGTTCCACGAACGGCTCGAATGCGCGCTGGTCCCCGGCGATCAGGGCCAACGCCAGGTCCCGGTCGGCCTTGCGCATCGGGTTGGGGTCGGCATCCCGGGCTAATTCGCGGTCGGCTCGCCGGTCCATAACGGCATCGTAGCACGCACGTTCCGGCTCGCGTCCCGGGGAGCCTCCCTGCAGTCATCGCAGTGCCCGCTGCGATCAGTGACAGGCGCCTTCCTTCAGGCCCATCCTCCGGAACAGCCACATGGCCGGGCAAGTCCGGGTGAATGCCGACTGCACCAGGTTGAGACCGACGAATGCGGTGAACAGGAACCAGGCAGGATGGACGAACCAGCCAAGCCCCAGACTCAGCAGGACGAACGAACCGGCCAGAAGACGGAGCGCCTCGTTGAGATTCATCGACACCTCCATTGGCGGGGATGACCAAGCCAAAACCTTCGTGCCCCGATCATCCAGACCCGAGCGAGGCGTTTCCGTTACATGGTGGTGCGGAATTTGTTGCGCGCCCGCAGGGTTCGGGCGGCGTGGCGCCGTGCGCGTCGTTGCCGCTTCTCCGCGATGGAACCCCGTCGCGTCGTCGCGGCGCCTCGCGTCCGATACCACGGCGCTCCGAACGCGACCCAACGCAATACCCGGACAGGCTCCTAGTCACGATCGGGCGGCTCGTGCTGTATCACGGCCGGCGTTGCCGCCGGGGAGGTCGCCCCCTGGGCATACGCCCGGGCCCTCCCGTGCACGTAGACCAGTCGCCCGCCGAGATGGCCGGTGTTCACGGTGAGTGCGAGGGTGGCGGCCGAGGCGAGGAGGGCGGCGACCTGAACCGTCGCCTGCGCCCCGGGACGTCGCATGAAGAGGGCCGCCAGCGCGAGGGCGAAGGTGACGCCGGCCGCCATGACGAGGCGTTCTCCCGCCTCCTCGTGGTCGTGCAACGCGGCCTTGGGGACGAGCTGTTCCACCCGCTCCTCCTCGGCCGCGCCGCTGCGCTTGGCGGCGAACCCGCCGGCCACCAGGGCGGCGGCGAGCAGGACAGCGAGCCACCAGGATCCCTTCGGCAGGAGGTTCCGGCGGATGGCGATGAGGAGGACCAGAAGGGCGGGCGGCAGGAGAATCGCCAGGCCGATCGGCAGGTGGACCAGGACCGGATGATAGGGGAGATCGGTCATCGACAACCCTCCAGGAGCGGCACGGCGGCCGCGGCTGTCATCGCGACCGCCGTGGGATCCGTTTCGGGAGCCGGCGCGGCGGCCCGGGCCCGGTAGAGGTCGGCGCACTGGATGCAGAGCGTGTCGCCGGCGTTCCAGCCGGGGAATTCGCTCCGGATTGTGTCGAGAACCGGGGCCGGAAGTCCAGCCGGGTCCGGGACGATCGACATCGTGGGGAAGGCGCAGAGCGAGCAGCGGTGTCCGGCAGTCGTCCCGGCTGACCGACCGGCGGCGATCTCCACCAGTTCCAGGTGTGTCGGTCGAGGGCCGTGGAAGATCGTCCCGAATGCGGGAGCGGCGGCGCGCGCGCGGGCGGCCGCGGTGGCGGCGCGGGCGATGGAGTCCGCCAGGCCGGGATACCCGAAGGCGCGGCGGTACTCGCGCCGCCTGACGTCGCGGACCTCTTCGGCAAGAAGCCCGGCGTGGACCAGGCGGCCGTCCACGGAACAGTCCCACAGCAACCGGTAGCGATCCTGGATGATCCGATCGTGGGCCGGCCCCGCCGGCTGCGGCGGCAGGCGGGGCTCGTACCGAAAGGCGGGGTCGAGGATGTCGGCGATGTGCAACAGCTCCCGGCGCAGCTGCGTCAGGAGGCCCGCTCCGTCCCGGCAACGGACCGGAAGGATCCGGATCACCAGCGTCGGTGCAACGCCCGGTGCGACCAGGAGGTCGGCCCCCTCATCGGCGGGGCGAACGGCCGGTCCCACCAGGACACGGCCAACCGGGACCAGGCCGGCGGTCCGTTCTTCGATCGCCCGCCGGATCGGGGCATCGAGGGCCAGGCGCTGAAACCAGCCGGCGGCCAGCCGCCCGAACGCCCGGTCTCGCGCCGCCGGGTCCTCGAGAGAGTAGATCGCCTCGCGATCCCGGTGGTACATCGGGGCGCGCGCATCCGCATCCACGACCGCCTGCACAGCCGTTTCCAGGAACGGGGCGTGGAACTCGATGCGATCGTCCATAGTCTACGGGGTCTTACCGGTCGGTCCGCAGTCCTCTTCGTCCGGGCCGGGGCCCGCCGGGCCGCAGGCACCGCAAACGGCGGCGAGGTCGGCGGATTCACCGGCGGCACCGGGCGCACAGTCCCCGGTCCCGCAAGCGATCGGGGCGCCGTCGTCGATCGGCAGGCGCATCCGCAGCGACTCTGCTCCCGGATCGACGGCCAGGGCCCTGCAATCGTCGAGGACCAGGAGACGGCAGAGCCCGGCCAGGGCACCGTAGAACCCTGACGGATCCTCGCGCTGCAGGCGGGTGGCGAACGAGGGGACAAAGCGTCCCAGATGATCCTGCAGGAACATCGTCTCGGCGCGTCGGGTCTCGGCGAGCATCGTCGCATCGCCGGTCTCGATGGCGTGCGCCTCCTTGCGGGCGAGGAAGGCCAGGAACTCCAGCTCGCAGGCGATGTGATCCACACGCTCGTGGGATCGGGGGTCGGTCTGCAGTCCGAAGGCGCGAAGGAATCCGCCGATATCGCTGAGCTCGTGCGGTCTCTGGAGCAGCAGATCGTCGCCGTACTCGGTCTCGTAGGCCGGCACCCGGGAGCGCGCCGTGTGGCCGAACAGATCCGAATGGGCGGTCTGCAGGCTGGCGATCGATGGCTCGCCGCCGGGCCGTCCGGCCATCTCCGCGTGCCGCTGCAGCAGCACCGTGGCCGCCCCCCGCAAGGTCCCGCCGCGCAGATCGTCGAGCATGCCGGCGATGTCGCACAGGCCGGTCAGCCGTCCCGAATTCAGCTGAGCGACGGTCCCGGTGCCCGCCGGCTGGAAGCCGATCGACAGCGTCTCGTAGATGAGACTCCGGCAGAGCGCCACGGCGAAAGCGCGGTCGTCGCCGGCGGGTCGGGTCGCGCAGTCCTGGTTCATGATCCGGCTCCCTTCAGATGGAGTTGGCATGGATCGCCGGGCGCTTGTGGAGCGGTTCTTCGATGGTGGTCCGGAAGATCTCGCGATTGTCCATGCCGAAGGCGATGACGGTGTCGTTGTAGAGGGTCACCGTCCGGCCACGCAGCTGACCCTCGTAAACCTTGGGCCCCTCGACCATCTCGTAACGACGGATGATCTTGTTGGACCGGCGGAACAGTTGCAGGACGGCGAGCAGCTCCCGATCGGGGTTGGTGTAGCGTTCGATGGCGGCGTCCACCTCCGGTCCGAACATCTGGTGCAGGTAAGGGCGCGGCACCCAACGCGGCGGGATGTAGTAACCGTTTGGCTGCGTGCCGAACTGCGGGTAGAGCGGCAGGGCGACCTTGGCGACGTGGACCAGGTAGTACAGCGGATGCTGGCGGTCCTCAATCCAGATCCCGTCCTGCGCCACCTTCACCAGCCCCTGCATTCGCACCTGCCCGATGCAGGCGGCCATGCAGCGGGTCTCCAGCGGCAGACCGTGGCTCTCGGGGTCCTTGCCTTCGACCAGTGGGTAGCAGGCGACGCATTTCTCCGAGACCCGCGTGTTGCCGCGATACATCGACTTCTTGTAGGGGCAGGCCTCGACGCATTTGCGATAACCGCGGCACTGTTCCTGATCGATCAGGACGATGCCGTCCTCGGGACGCTTGTAGATCGCCTTGCGCGGGCAGGCAGCGAGGCAGCCGGGGTAGGAGCAGTGGTTGCACAGACGCGCGAGGTAGAAAAACCAGGTCTTGTGGACCGGCAGCGATTCGCCGGTCGCGCTCAGGCGATTGGGGCGTCCCTTCTCGCCGACCGGGTTGTCTTCATAGATGTTGGGGGAGTTCCACTCCTCGTCGGTTGGCAGGTAGCCGAGAACGCGCGCCGAGTCGGGAGACAGAATCCCACGCTGCGCTTCGAAGATGGTCTTGCCGTCGAACCGGCCGTACGGCTCCCGGGTGCCGGCCCGGCCGCCCTCGGTTCCGGTGGCGGCCGCGGTGGCGGACGGCGGGGCCCCCGACCAGATCTGGCCGTCCGGGTTGGCCTGCTCCAGGAGGTCGAGGATCTTCATGTCCCAGTGCTGCGGGTAGCCGCCGTAGGGCTTGGTTTCGACGTTGGTCCACCACATCTGTTCCTGGCCCTTGTTGAAGGTCCAGGTCGACTTGCAGGCCATGGTGCATGACTGGCAGGCGATGCAGCGGTTGATGTTGATGACGAAGGCAAACTGGCGGTCCGGGGAGTGCCCCTCGTAGGGGTAGTCCATCTCGCGTCCGATTTGCCAATTGTAGACTTTACTCATGGCCGCCTTCCTCCGCGCGCCCCCGTTCGGGCCCGGCAGCGACGCGGTCCACGGGGCGCAGGCGGCCCCAGACGGCGACGGTTTCGTCCACGATCGATCGGATGACTGAATCGCCGAGCTGCCGCCAGGCCTCGTGGGCCCCGGCGTAGTGCGGCGAGCGGAAAAGATTGGCGATTTCGGGGGCCGCGAACCCCGACCGGGCGAACTCTTCGGCGAAAACCCAAGCCATCTCGCTGGCCGCCTCGGGTCCGGCGGGCAACTGCACGCCGACCAGCATCATGGGGTCCTCGGGATCGGGATCCTCGTATGGCATCGGCTCACCCCTCGTGCGTGGGGACCTTGATCAGGTCGCCCGCGAGATAACGCTTCATGAAACTGCTCTCGTTGTCCGGTGTGAATCCGGTGGTCGCCGGCCGCCACACACCGTGACCTCCCAGTCCTCCGTCCTCGGCCTTGGTGACGCGAACCAGCGTCTCCTTCGGGACCGTATTGACAGCGTGGTTGTCGGCCTCGCCGCCGAAGATAAAGCCCATGAAGACCTTGGCCTTGTGGAACAGCGAATCGGTCTGGTGCATCGGCATGTGCCAGTTGCGGGTCACCGACTGCTGCGACCCGTATCGCAGGTTCGACTGGTAGCCGGTGTTCGCAGACAGCGCCCGGCCATCGGGGCGGGTTTCGTGCGCCCGGACGCTCTTCTCGGTGGCGATGTAGGGGGCGTGCTTCATCATGACGATGTTGTAGGGGTAGGCGTGGTTGTACTTCACCCGCACCATGCAGCGCGCCACCTTGTAGAACGGATCGTCGGGACGGGCCCCGAGATAAGGGCGGTCCGCCGGGTTGGCGTCAACGTAGACGTAGTCGCCGTCGTTGATCTTCATGTCCCGGGCCGCCTGCGGGTTGATGTGGATCTGGGTCTCCCCGACGGAGGGCATCCGCTTGTCAAGCCGGTACGGGTCGCCGAAGTTCGAGTCGTAGAGCATGTGCCAGTCGACGTTGGACCATGACGAGTGCACCCGGTGCCGGGTCTTGGGCGTCAGGCAGTAGAAGCGGAACCCCTTCTCCCACAGGAAGTTCTTCGTCAGCTTCGCCTGGGCCCACGGCATCTTGATGTTGCGGACGGTGCGATCGTCCCAGTGCTGCGCGATTGCCGGGATGCCGTAGTCGTCGGGTCGGACGTACGGGTTGCTGCTGACGATGACGTTCGGCAGGTAGGGGGTCGCCTCCGGCCCCTCGCGGTGGACGATGAAGTTCTCGCCGTACTCGATCGCCTCCGGTACGTCGGCGTAAGCGTGCAGGCGCCCGGTGTCGGTGTGGAACGGCTCGTCGTCGTGCACCTGCTCGTAGAACGGGATGCGCGGGTAAGTCCGGAACAGCAGCAGGGCGCCGCCCGGCGGCCCGTACTTGCCGGCCATGATGTCGTCGAGCCGGTACCCCTTCGTCGTGGTGCTGCTGTCGAGCAGACGCTGGATGTACACGCCGCGCTGTCCGGCATGCTCGAAGTGGAACATGTCGTGGAAGCGCCGGTCGCCGGTCTCCCGGCCGAGGGCCTCGGCGATCCCCGCAAGGATCGTCAGGTCGTCCTTGCTGTCGAACACCGGCGGAATGCCGCCCTTCCAGATCTGCAGGAACGGGTTCGAGCACGAGGCGGTGATCTCCAGCCCCTCGAACTCCATCCACGAGTTGGCCGGCAGCGCCAGATCGGCGTACTCGATCGAGGCGGTCATCTGGATGTCGATCGAGACGATCATCTCGACGTTGGGGTTGACGTTCTTGATCACGCCGTAGGCCCACTTGGCGTTGTTGATCAGGTTGACGTTGCTGAACAGGATCGCCTTGGTCGGCGTCGGCATGTGGGTCTGGCCGGTGAACACCTTCCGGCCATACTTCGGCGTCTTGACCACCAACGCCAGGTCGCCGTGGTTCCAGTAGGCCGGCTCCTCGTCCTTGGTGTACGCGTGGGTGTGGATCCCGGAGGGCTTCGCGTCGGGATCGAGATTGAGCGCGAACGGGTCCTCGGCCACCCAGCCCTTGAAACCCGGACCGGTCCAGGGCGACCCCTGGAACAGGGCCGCCTTGTAGTTTCCGGCCCAGGTGTGGCATCCGGCCCCGGGTTGGCCGATGTTGCCGGTCAGCATCAGCGGCAGGTAGGCGGCACGGTTCATCTCGGTGGCATGGAACCAGTGGTTGATCCCTTCGCCCTGGTGGATCGCCACCGGCTTCATGGTCCAGATATCCTCGGCGAGCTGCCGGACCAGCGCCCGCGGCGCGCGGGTGATGTCGCAGACGGTGTCGAGGTCATAGTCCTTGAGGTGCGTCTGGTACAGGGTCCAGAGAGTGGCGACCTTCACGAGCCGGCCGTTGGCGAGTTTCAGGTTGAAGGTCCCCTCGAGGGCGGGGTCGATGCCGCGATCCCGCATCCGGCCGCCGATCTCGTCGCGGTTGACCGCGCGCGGCGCCTTCGCCTTCCGGTCCCAGACGACGTAGTCGCCCAGCTTGGCATGCTGATCCTTCGTCAGTCCCTGGATCTTGACCGATGGTCCGTCGTCGGACAGACCGCTCCGGTAATCCTTGAAGATCTCGTGGGCCCGCAACCGCTGCAGCGTGTCGGTCCGGACCAGGAGGGGGAAGTCGGTGTACGCCTTGACGAACTCCTCGTCGTACCAGCGGTTGTCGATCATCAGGCGGGTGATCCCGAGCCACAGGGCAGCGTCGGTCGCCGGCCGGATCGGGATCCAGTAGTCGGCCTTGGTGGAGGGCGGTCCGTACTCGGGGGCGATGACGACGATCTTCGCGCCGCGCTCCATGCACTCGATGAACCAGTGGGAGTCGGTGAGCTTGTTCTCGACCAGGTTCTTGCCGTCCATGATGATCAGCTTGGACGATCGCAGGTCGTTGAAGTCGCAGTCCGAGGCCTGCAGCCCGTGCACCCACGGGTGGCCGGGGGCCTGGTCGCCGTGCCAGGTGTAGTTCGACCAGTTGCGGCCGCCCTTGGCCTGCTCGGTGTCGACACCGCGGATCTGCGCGTCGAGCAGCGCCAGGGAGTTGTTCAGCCGGTACATCCCGTACTTGCCGATCACCCCGAGCAGGCCCATGCCGCCGCGCATCTTGATGGTCCGAGTGCCGGCGCCACCGGTCGCGTCGACCATTTCCTTCTGGTAGCCCTGCGCCAGAAGAAGGCGCTTCCCCTCGTCGCCGCTGTAGCGCCTGGAGATTGCCACCGTCGCCTTGGCGATCAGATCGAAGGCGTCCTCCCAGGGGATCTGGATGAACTCGTCGTCGCCGCGGGCGTCGAACTTGTAGCGCGACTTCAGCTCGGGGGTCAGCTCGGGGAACCCGGCGTCGGCCCATGCCTTCCAGCCGCGCCGCACGATCGGGTGGCGCAGCCGGTACGGGCCGTAGATCAGCCGGTGAAAGGTGTAGCCCTTGGCGCATTGCCGCGGGTTCCAGTTGACGGTGGCATGGTTCCCGTAGATGTCGGCGTAATCCTGGTAGTCGTAAGTCGACCCGAGCCGCGTGACGATGCCGTTGCGGACGTAGGCCCGGACCCGGCAGGCGTGCGTGTCGTTGGGGGAGCAGACCCAGTCGAAGGTGCTGTCGTAGCGGTACTGGTCGCGGTAGATCTTCTCCCAGCCGCGGGTCACCGATCCGGCCAGCGGGTTCTGGTCCGGGTCGGTGGGGGCCAGCAGGTTGAGCGGCAGCCCCAGGCCGACGATGCTCACGCCGGCGCCGGCACCCGCCCGGCGCAGGAAGTCCCGGCGATCGATCCCGGGCCGGGACGACGAGTCGCTGCGATCGATCCCCCTGCCGTCGTGCCCGTCGTGATCGGTCATCGCCAGGTTCCCCCCTAGGGTGCGAGCCTCAGTTCCTGCCAGATGGTCACCGACTTCTTGCCATCGCGGTCGCCGGCGCTGCCGTTCCAGACCGCGAAGCCGACCGGCACCGTGATCCCGGGTCGGAGGCGGACGGCGTCGGTCCCTTCGATCCGGAGTGGTCGCCGGAAGGTGACGCGGTACGACCCATGTTCGTAAATCCCCCGGGACGCGATCGTCGATCGGTCGCCGGGCCGGGCCTGAAGCGTGCCGAACCCCTGGGCGTGCAGATCCTCGGAAGCGGAACGCCGGGTCGGGTCCGAGACGATGTTCCCGGCCCCCCAGCCGGTCACGAAGGTCGGGTCCGACTCGAGGGTGAGCGCGCCCCGCGTCGGCTGTTCGAGGGCCGAACGTTGGAGGTTGGGATAGGAATCGATGCCGATGTTCGGGTAGACGGCATCGAGCTCCTGAAAGGCCCGCTCAAGGTCGGCCTGGCGCTCCGACTTCCACATCCAGATGTTGACAAACTGTCCTCTCGCCCCCATCCCGAAGAAGGGCGGGTCCGGCTCGAGGGCGAACTGGATCGCCACCGCGTCGCGGAAGTCCTGGGGCCGCATCGCCGTGTGGTCGTGCGTGTCGTCGCTCCAGGAGGCGAGAATCGCCAGGTCGGTCCCGTCATGCAGGGCCCGGATCGTGATCTCCTCGGGGCGCTCGGCGCGCCACCAGAGCGGCATCAGGTGAAGGTTCACCGCCGCGGCCCGGTTCCAGAGGGAACTGCTCGGGTGGTCGGGTAGCGCCGCGCCGCGCGCCGCCTCGATGGTGAACTTCCGCATCTCGACGCGGCCACGCTGCACGTCGCTCGACAGCGATCGCACCAGGTGGGTGAGGTGCCACGCGTCGTCGCCGTAGGCCCAGTCGCTCATCGGCATCGGTGTCCCCGGCATACCGGCGACGATCCGGCGGTAGATCGCCTCCGGGGAGGGGTCCCCCTTGAACACGCCGAGCGTCAGGTCGCGCGGCCGCGTCGGGTACCCGGTGTCGTCGAGCTGCTTCTCGGCCCCGTCGCCGCCCCCGTTCATCCCGTGGCACGAGGCGCACGCCTCGGCGAACATCTCCCGGGCGCGTGCCTGTGCCACCGCGTCGAACGGCGGCTCGGGCGGGACCGTGATGTGGCCCTGGGGCGACCCGCCCTCCGGTGGTGCCGGCGTGGCCGGCTTCACCTCCCAAGGTTTGGCCGCGAACGACTTGACCGTCCGGACCAGTGCCCAGCGGGTCCGTTCCGGAAGATGGGACCACGACGGCATCGCCGATCCCGGCATGCCGCGACTGATCACGGCGAACAGGTCCTGGTCCGTGGGCACCCGTTCCCACGTGGACACCAGCCGGAACCCGGCGGTCACGAAATCGCGCGGCTTCGGGTAGAGGAGCCAGGCGGCCTCGCCTTCGCCCCGCCCGTCCAGTCCATGGCACGGGGCGCACTGCCGCTCATAGACCTGCCGTCCGTGGGCCAGCAGTTCGGGCGTCGCGGGTGGCGGGCCGTCAGTCGCGGAAACCGGGGTGAGAGGGGAGTACAGGACGACAACGGCCGCCAGGAGACCGGCGGCAGGCAGGAGGGGCAGGGTGATTCGCCACCTCATCGGTATCTCCTCCATTGAGGCGCCGCCTCGTGCCGGCGAGCGCCGGTAACACCGGACCCAGGGGGACCCCGCAAGGGGCCCTGGTGTGGCGCGACTTTATGTAGGAGGGAAGCGGTGACGCTATGATCTGGATCAGGAAACGGCGCCGGCCGGCCGTACCTTCGCCCGGCGCAGCCGGGAGGCGAACTGCAGACGGAACGCGGCCGACAGGGCGCGGCGCCGGAGTTCCTGCCGCCAGAAACGATGGGGTCGATCGACGAACCACCGGCACTCCTCCGGCAGCAGCACCAGGCTCACGTGGATGTTGGGGGCGATGCCGATTGGCAACCCGCGCTCCATGCAGGCCTCGTACAGACGGCGGAAGACCGGGACCAGGTCCTCGGTGCGGGGCGGGGGCTCATCCTCCATGTCGGTCCCGGCGAGCGGCCGGAACACGCAGACCGTCGGGATGGCGCCGACCGAGGTGATCCAGTCGATGGCGCGGATCGACGACTCCGGCGGCTCCAGCCCGGCGATGATCTCGCCGTTGGCGACCCAGGGATTGGCGCCGCGCGTCCGGCCCATCCGGCCGCAGTAGGCGACGGCATCGAGGTAGCGCTTCAGGCCGTACTCGCGGTCCTTGCCCGGGCAGACTTTCCGGAAAATCGGCTCGTCGAAGATCTCGAAGCAGAACGAGGCGCGGTTCACGCCCATGGCGCGCAGCCGATCGTAACGGCCCAGGTCGTGGTGGGGCGGGGTCTGGACTCCGACCAGCAGCCCGGTCTCCTCCTTGATGCGCCGGATGTACGGTTCGAGGATGTCGAGATAGACATCCCCCTCGTAGTGACCGGTGTTGAAGTCGACGTAGGTGATGTTCGAACCGGCCCGGGCCGCGTGAACCACTTCCAGGACCTCGCCGACCGACTTCTCGTTGGCATCGTCCACGCCGAGATTGAGGCCGACCGAGCAGAAATGGCAGTTGACGCGCGGCTTCTCCTTCCAGTAGTCGCAGACCCGGGCCGGGTAGACGCCGAGATAGGTCCCCTGCAGCGTCCCGACGCTGGTCATCGGCTTGCCGGTCGAGGTCAGGCGGTCGTACCAGGCGGGACGGGGAGCGAGGTGAACGCGCGCCACGATCTCCGATCGCGAGGCGATCATTTGGATCCCGGTTCCGTTGCCCCATCCTCCGGGTCCGTGCCGGCGGATCAGGTAGGCCCCTTCCTCGCGATACAGGACGTAGGGGGAGGTGGCGGTGAACTTCTCGCTCACGGGGACGTTCGTCCACAGCCCGCCGGGCAGGACGATTTCCAGCCCCGAACCGAGCCCCGCCCGCGTCCTGAGGACCGGCCGGCCGCCGTCAGCCTGGAGCAGGGAGGCCTGGTCGGCCCGGAAGCAGGAGTCGTCCAGCCGTATGCCGCGGCAGTACAGTTCGAGCTTGAGAAGTGCCGGATTGCGCCGGATGTCGGTCTGCATCGTCAGTCCCCGCCGTGATGCCTTCAAGTTCCGTGCCGCGCCACGGCCACGAACCCCCGGGCGATCCTGTCTGTGGAATTTGACACGCCCGGGAGCGTCAGGCAACCCGTCGCATGGCCATTGTCATGACCCAGATCAGCCCGGGAGGGTTAAATGTCTTGTCCCGGCTGGGGTTCAACGGTAATAGACAGGCGCGGCGCTTGCTTAGTCTGGCGCCATGGTGTTCCCGATGCAGGATCCGGACAAGGTCATTCCCGGCGAAGCGGAGTGGCGTCGCCGGTTCGCCGGCCTGACTCTCGCCTGGCTGCTGTTCGAGACGCTGACCGGTCTGTCAGCCTATTTTCTGCCGTTCTCGGTCCCCAACCAGTGGATGGTTCTGGCCCACACGCTGGTGGGGCTGATCTTCCTGGTTCCCATCCTCGTCTACCAGGCCCGCCACCTCGCGGCGTACTGGACCCGGCCCTCCTCCCCGGTCAAGGCGATGGGGTACCTCGCCACCGCCGCCACGGCCGTGGCGATCGTCAGCGGTCTGGTGCTGACGGTCCAGGCGATCTGGGGGAGGAGGATCTCCTACGCCTGGGACACGGCGCACGTGATCGCGACCTTCGCCCTGGTGGCGTTCGTCCTGCCGCACGTCGTCGTCATCCTGGTGCGCGACCGGGCGCTGGTGCGCCGCCCGGAAGGAGCGGCGCTCGGTGCGGCACAGCGGCGCACGCTCGTCAGCGCCGCCGGGATGACCCTGGCCTTCGCCGTTCTGGTCGGCATCGGCTGGGCGGCCTATTCGGGAGACCGCCTCGACCATGTCTTTCCGGCCGATTACGCCTACCCCTACGGGAAGGATCGGCCGTTCGCGCCGAGCTTGGCGCGCACCACGACCGGCGGGGCCTACGACCCGCGGCTGCTTTCCGGTTCGGAGTCGTGCGGCACCGCCGGCTGCCACGAGCAGATCGTCGCGGAATGGCGCGTCTCGGCCCACCGTTGGGCGGCGATGGACCCGGCGTTCCAGCGGATCCAGACGGAGATGGCGAAACAGAACGGGTCCGAATCGACCCGTTACTGTGGCGGCTGCCACGATCCGATCTCGTTGTTCTCCGGGGCCAAGACCACTTTCAACGAAAAACTGACGACGCTCATCGGCTACGACGAGGGGGTCTCCTGCCTTTCCTGTCACTCCATCCGGACCACGGATGTGGAGGGGAACGCCAACTACATCGTGGCCCAGCCGGATCGCTACCTGTTCGAACTGCGCTCCGGTCGTGGCAGCCGCTTCCTGCGCGACTTTCTCATCCGCGCCTACCCGCGGCAGCATGTCGCCGATCTCAGCAAGCGCCTCTTCAAGACGCCGGAGTACTGCGCCGCCTGCCACAAGCAGTTCGTGGACCAGGAGGTCAACAAGGTCGGCTGGGTGCAACTGCAGAACCAGTACGACAACTGGCGCAAGAGCCGCTGGAACCACCCCGGGGACCCGCGCAAGACGATCGAGTGCCGCGAGTGCCACATGCCGCTCAACGACTCGTCCGACCCGGCGCGGGGCGACACTCTCGACTACAACCGGTCAGCGGGTGACCGGCGCCACCGGAGCCACCGATTCATCGGCGCCAACCAGGTGATGCCGGCGCTCCTCAAGATCCCGGGGCACGAAGAACAGGTGCGGCTGACGGAGAGCTGGCTGAAGGGCGAGTACGAAATCCCCGAGATCGCCGACAAATGGTCGCGCGGTCCGGCGGTCGCCCTCGAGCTGATTGTGCCGGAGTCGGTCGCCCCCGGCGGGGAAGTCCCGGTGCGCGCCGTGGTGACCTCCAACAAGGTCGGGCACGATTTCCCGACCGGCCCGCTCGACATCATCCAGTCCTGGGTCGAGATCACCGCCACCGATCCCGATGGCAAGGTGCTGTTCGCGATCGGGCGACGCGACGATCGGAACTTCATCGAGCCGGGGACCTTCATGTTCAAGGCGGAGCCGGTGGACCAGTATGGCAACCTGATCGACCGTCACAACCTGTGGGAGATGGTCGGGGTGCGTTACCGCCGGTCGCTTTTCCCGGGGTTCTCCGATACCGCGGAGTATGCCTTCCGGTGTCCCGGTGGGGCGGAGGCAGGGTCCGGGCCAACGCGGTATGATCGCGACTTCAAGGTGCCGGTCCCGAAGGCCGGGCCGAAGGAGATCCGGGTGGTCGCCCGACTGCTGTACCGCAAGATTGACCAGTACCTGATCAACTTCATGTTCGGCGAGAGCTCCGGTCTCACGACGCCGGTGACCGAGATGGCGCGGGCCGAGGCCACCATCGTCGTCCGCGCTCCTGGCGGAGCGCGCGCCGCGTTCGGCGGCGCTCCGTGATCAGGATCGTCTCCGCCACGCCGTGATCGGACCCGACCCCCTCCCGGGTCGTTCGCGCCGCACCCGCCGAGCCCGGATCCTGATGCTGGCGGTGGGCGGTGCCGTCGTGCTCGCGGCGGCGGGCTTCATCCTGCTGCGTCCGAAGCCTGAGCCGTACACCCCCGGCGCCGATCAGGCCCACAGCGAGGAGATCACACGCCGACTGGAACGCAGCCTGCCGGCCGACCTTCCCGCCGTGACGTTCGTCGATGCGGCAGCGGAGGCGGGTCTGCGCTTTCGCCATTTCCACGGCCGCCGATCGACGCAGCTGCCGGAAGACATGGGGTCGGGGGCCGCCTGGGGGGATTACGACGGCGACGGCGACCCCGACCTGTACCTGGTCAACGAGGACGGGCCGCTCAACGCGACGCCGGAGGAAGCCCGACTGTCGCCCGCCCGTTCGACGTTGTTCCGCAACGACGGTGGCCGCTTCACCGACGTCAGCGAGGCCGCCGGCGCCGCCGTGCGCGGCAGCGGCATGGGGGCGGCATGGGGCGACTCCGACAACGACGGCGACCTCGACCTGGTGGTCACCCGGTTCGGCGCCATCGTGCTGCTGCGCAACCAGGGCGATGGCACCTTCGTGGACATTTCGGGTCCCTCGGGAATCGGCGGCCCGCGCGGCTTCTGGAGTGGCGCCTCCTGGGGCGACTACGATGGCGACGGCGATCTCGACCTGTACGTGTGCGGCTATGTGCAGTACCGCTATGACCCGGAACTGGCGCGCCGGACCTCGCTGCAGTACCGCGCCCTGGTGCCGTACACGCTCAACCCGTCCTCGTACACGCCGGAGCGCAACCTCCTGTTCCGCAACGACGGGGGCCGATTCAGGGAGATCGGACGACAGGCCGGAGTGGACAATCTCGCCGGGCGATCGCTGTCCGCGTCGTGGAGCGATCTCGACGGCGACGGCCGGCCCGATCTCTACGTCGCCAACGACATCTCCGACAACGTGTTCTACCGGAACCTCGGTGGCGGCCGATTCCAGGATATCAGCCACGCCGCGTGGGTGGCCGATTACCGCGGCGCCATGGGTATCGGGATCGGCGACTGGGACAACGACGCCGACCTCGACATGTTCATCACTCACTGGATCGCCCAGGAGAACGCCCTCTACGACAACCTGGGCGCCGCCGGTGCGGCCGCCGCCCGACCGGGCGTAGCGCAACCGGGCGGACCGGGGACGAACGGATCGGGCCCGCGCTTTCTCGACATCGCCGATCAGGTCGGACTCGGGCAGAGCACCCTGGACTTCGTCGGCTGGGGGACCGATTTCTTCGACTACGACAACGACGGCCGCCTGGATCTGTTCGCCGTCAACGGCAGCACTTTCCAGCGCGACGATGACCCGTCCCTCCTGGTGCCCATGCGAAACCAGCTGTTCTGGAACGGTGGTCGTGAGCGCGGCTTTTTCGATGTGGGGACGGCGGCGGGAGCGGCCCTGGGTCTGGAGAATGTCGGCCGCGGCGGCGCCTTCGCCGATTACGACGCGGATGGCGACCTCGACGTTGTCGTCGTGGTGAACGGCGGCGCGGCGCGGCTGCTGCGGAACGAGGGGGGCAACACCGGTGCCTGGCTGCGGCTGGTCCTGCGCGGCCGGACCAACCGGTTCGCCACCGGCGCCGTCGTCCGGATTACCGCCGCCGGCGTGACGCAGATGCGCGAGATCGGTTCGGGTCCGTCCTATCTCAGCCAGTCCCCCCCCGGGGAGACGCACCTCGGACTCGGATCGGCGGCGACGATCGATCGGCTGGAGATCGTCTGGCCTTCCGGGGCCCGGCAGACGTTTGCCGGCCTCCCGGTGCGTGCCACCGTGACGGTGGTCGAGGGGCGCGAACCGGCGATCGCGCCATGAAGTTGCGGACCGGGCGGCGGCCCTCGGAGCCGATCGTCGCCATCCTCGGGGTCCTCGTTCTCCTGACTGTGCCGGCCGGCTGCCGGGAGGCCGCGGATCGGAAGGCGGCAGGCGATGATGCCCACCGTGCTTCCGTCCTGAAGTTCTGGGAGGCGCTCAACCGGGCCACCGCGGATCGGCGCGCCGGAGACCATGCCGCCGCGGCCCGCGCCTACGAGGAGGCGCTGGCGGTGGATCCGCGCCACGAAGACGCGCTCTACTACCTGGGTCACTGCCGCCGGGAAGAGGGGAAGCAGTCCGCGGCGCGCGACGCCTTCACCCGGCTGACCACGGTCAATCCCCATTCGTCGCGCGGTCATGTCTCGCTCGGGGCGATCCTCGCCTCTCCCGTGGACGGCACCGCGCCCGACCTGCGTGGCGCCGAGGAGAACTTCCGGCGGGCCCACGATATCAATAAGGAGGAGACCGGTCCGATGGTGCGTCTGGGAGAAGTTCTCCTGGTCCGCGGCGATCGGGCCGGCGCCGACGAATGGCTCCGCGCCGCTCTCAAGACCAATCAGAAAAGCGTCGAGGCGGCCTTCCTGATCGGCTACCTGGCCTGGGAGTCAGGTGATCTCCCCGCGACCCGGGAGGCCTACTCCCTGGCGATCCGGGCCGCCTCCGCCGATGCCCCCGTCAAGGGAGTTCTGGGGGAGGGAGACCGGAAGGCGAGTGCGCCGGTGACGGCGGGCTCGCCGCCGGGTGGGCCAGTGACGGCAGGCGGCCCGGCGGTTGGGCCGGAACGAATCGTCGCGCCGCCGCTCGCCAACCCCCACGGCGAGACACTGTTCAGCGATCTGGCCGGGCACCTCAGGGGGCCCGGGAAACCGGATGCCGCCGAACTCGGGAGGAACGATCTCGACCGGGTCTATCGCCCGCTGCGCGACCGCCTGCAGGCGATCCGGTCCCGCGCCGCCGTCTGAGGATCAGTGGTGGCCGGTCGGGGTGGGGCCGGGCGGGAACTTGAAGCGGCGTAATTCCACGGCCCGGATCGTGTCGTCCCCCTCGACGATCCGGTAGGCGTGATCCAGGATGGCCCCCCGGAGGACCTGGGTCCTGCCGGTCACCGGCCAGAACACCTCGATCGCCTCGATCGACGTGGCGTCGGCCAGACCGATCTCCTGCTGCATGCTGTTGCCGCCGAATGAGCCGCCGCTGTCCACCACGAAGTGCACGGTGCGCGGGCCGTGTGGCGTGGTGAAGCGCACCCTGAGGCGCGCCCCGACGGCGGCCCGGTTGGTGCGGCGTCCTTCCAGCCGCAGCGTGATCCAGTGGTTCCCGTGGCCGGGGTTCTCGTACAGGACGTTCTGCGCCACGTCGGCGTCGTAGAAGCCGCCCATCTGCTCGAAGATGTCCTGGTCGCCGTCGTTGTCGACGTCGCCGAAAGCGACACCGTGCCCTTTTTGCAGATGGCCGACATGGGCGGCGGTGGTGACATCCTGAAATGTCCGTCCCTGGTCGCTGCGGAATAACCGGTTCGGAATGACGACGTCGAGGTTCGGCTGGCCGACTCCGAAGTAAGCGTCCGGCCAGCCGTCGTTGTCGAGGTCGCCGAAGTTGCAGCCCATCGGCAGGACCACCCGATCGAGGCGCGTGGCCTGGGTGACGTCGGCGAAGGTGCCGTCACCCTTGTTGCGGTACAGGCGCGGCCGGTCGGTCTGCGGGGTCTTCTTCAGGTAGACGGCCGCGGCGTCGGCGACGCTGGTCGGGATGTACCCCCCGACCCAGAGGTCGAGCCATCCGTCGTTGTCGTAGTCCCAGAACCAGGTCGGAAAGCTGTTGATGGGGAGGAGGACGCCCGCCTGCCGGGCGACATCGGTGAACCACCACCCTTCTCCCTGCGGCCCGCGCAGGAGCCGCCGGCCGTCGTTGCGGAACAGGCGATTCGCGCCCCCCTTCACCGACACGTAGAGGTCCTGGCGGCCGTCGTTGTTGAAGTCGCCCCACGCCGCGCCTTTCACGTAGCCGAGGTCGACCGGCGTGATCTCGACGGACCGATCCGAAAACGTGCCGTCGCCGTTGTTGTGCCACAACTCGCTCGGATGCGGGTCCTCGGGGAGCGACTCGTTGCCGACGAACAGGTCGAGCCAGCCGTCGTTGTCGTAATCACCCCACGCACCGGTCTGAGTGGGGTGGAACGTGAGCAGCCCGGCGGCCTCGGTGACGTCCTCGAACTGACCCCGGCCGTCATTACGCAGGAGCGAGTTGGGGTACCGGCCGCCTTCCAGCATCCAGCCGCCGCGCAGCACCAGGACGTCGATGTCGCCGTCATTGTCGTAGTCGGCATGCGTGGCATTCAATCCGCCGAACAGGCCCTCGAGACCGGCTTCCTTGGATCGGTCGGCGAAGGTGCCATCGCCCTGGTTGAGGAACAGGCGGAGCGGGTCGTGCAGCCCCATCGAGGACACCATCAGGTCGAGCAGCCCGTCCCCGTCGAAGTCCTCGAGGATGGCGCCCCCCGCGTGGTTGAAGACGTCCAGTTTCGCCGCTTGGGCGACGTTGCGGAACCGGCCGATGTCGTACTCGCTGTCGAAGGTATCGCGCGGGATACGCCAGGCATCGGGAACCTTGTCCGGCCATTCGCCGAGCGCCATCGCCGCGACATTCAGGAGCCAGATCCAACCCTGATCGCCGGGCTGGTCCTTGAGGAGCGCCAGCAACTCGTTGTAGGCGGCTCGGGTACCACGCGACTCGGTGTGCACGGCGTCCGGCTCGATCGGCAGGATGCAGCGGTTCGGGTTGGGCCGGGCGGCGCAATTCTCCTGGATGCCGACCCGGTAGTACGCCGTCACCAGGAGGGCCCGCGCCTGGATGTCTTCCTGCGATCCGACCGGGTAGCGGGCGGATCGGATCAGGTCCTGGAGGATGGCGATGGACTGCGCCGCCGATCCGATCTTCAGCAGCTCGTCGGCCTGGTGGAAACGCAGGGCGGCGCGGCGCTGATCGTCCTGCGGACGGGACAGGGAGTCCGCGAGGATCTTCACCCGCTCCCGGTTCATGAACCTGTTCTTGAGCGGATCCATCGACCGGCTGATCTCCTCGAGCCGCTGCACCATGCGTGCCGTCCCGCCGACGGAGATCTCCGGTGTGGCCGCCGGACGTCCGGGTTCGCGCGAGCAGCCGGAGAGGGCCAGGGCCTGGAGGGCGGCGAGGATCAGCGCGAGATGGGCGGCGCCGAATGCCAGCGCCGGGAACAGCTTGGGGGGCAGGCCATCCGGACGGGCCTCACCGGTTTCCCGCGCCATGCGAGGCAGCCTATCACGCCCCGAGTCGGGCGCGGGCCTCGCTCAGCTGGGCGAGGAACGACTGCAGGTCGACTCCGTGCATCCGGCAGGCCTCGCCGACGCTGACCACGCGAGCCACTGTGCGGCGCAGCACCGGGTTGGCCAGCGCCCCGAAGCCGTTGCGGACGAAGACCGGCAGGAGCCCCGGGTAGGCGGCAAGCAGTTCCCCGACCCGGGTCTCCGGCGCGATCGGCGGCCGCCACCCGGCCGCGGCGGTCTCCTCGACGGTAACGACGTCCATGGTCTTCCAGAGATTGACGCCGAACAGCGCCAGCGCCGCGAGTTCGAGTACCCCCGACACACCGGCGATCCGCAGCCAGAGCGGGTCCCCGCCCGCGGACAGCGACTGGAACAGGACCCGAACGATGTTGCCGACAAACAGGAGCCAGAACGACCACTCGCGCAGCCGCGCCGAGTAGAGCGGGACGCCGCGGAACACCGGGACGATGCGCGACGCCATCCCGACGATCACCGTGGTGATGAATCCCACCGTGAGCGCGTGCCGGTAGGCTCCGACGTAGGCGTGATCCATGCTCCTTCCCGCCAGGACAAAGCCGGAGAACACCACCAGCATCCCGGCGGAGATCAGCAGCCACGCATAGCCGAGACGCAGGAACTTCTCGTAGCCGTGATCGACCCCCGGCTCGGGGGCCGCTTCACGTCGCCCCATGATCCCGATCGCCCAGACGAACAACACCAGGCAGAGCCCGGTTCCCAGGCCGCCGGCGCCGAACAGCCAGCGGGACCATGCCCCCCGCCCGGCGACGAACAGCGACTCGCCGATCGCCAGCGCCGCCAGCGAGGCGGTGAGCGGCAGCAGCAGCGCCGCGGTCACCTCGGGCCGGGCTTTCAGACCCATGAACAACGGCAGCGTTCGCAGCGACACCCCGAAGATCCAGAAGGTGACGAACCCGAGAAGGAAAATCGACAGGTACGGGAGGTTCCAGAACGCCGGGATCTCGAAGGTGGATCGCGCCACCAGGTGCCAGGCGTGGGCCAGGTTGAGGAACGCTGCGGCGATCAGCCAGGCCGATCCGAGGGCCAGGTACGAAAACGCGATCCGCCCGGGACCCGATTGCGGCCCAAGGATGCGGGCGACCGTCCAGGCAAACAGGGCGCAGCCGGCCAGCTCCATGAGGGCGCCGCCGATCAGCAGCGTCGATCGGATCATCGACGGGTCGAGCGATTGGGCGGCGCGCAGGATGGTCCCGGTGACCAGCAGGGCGAATGACGCCGCCGCGGCGGGGTACGACGGGAGCGGCACCGCCGCCAGGCGCGGCAGGATGTGGTAGGCGATGCCGACCACGAACAGCCCGACCCAGCCGAACAGCTGCCAGTGGCCGTGCACCTGGATGATGCCGCGGCCGATTCCTCCCAGCCGACCCTGGATGGCCATCGCGATGAGCGCCCAGGCGCCGAGCGCCGCGCCGCCGGTGAAGGTGAACAGCAGGGCCGCTTTGAGGAAACGGCGGTACAGGTCCTCCCGGGCCAGTTGCTGCGGGGTGATCGGCCCTTCCATCGGGACAACGTCGCCCGAGGCGGCCGCGGTCTCCAGATCGGCGATCAGCGCGCCGGGGTCGACACCATGGACCCGGGCGAAATAGGCGACCGGCTCGACCGGTCCCTGCGGGCCGCCACAACCCATAAGCCCGTGCCGCATGAACACGGCGAAGGTCGCCGGGTGGCGCTGGATGATGTCACGCACCGTCATCGAAGGATCGATCGACACCGTTGTCCGGACATCGCTCATGGCTGGACCCCGCCTCCTTCCGTGAATACCGGGGGCCTGCGGGCGCCCGGCACCAGGGCTCCGGGATCCGGCTCGTAGCTGCACGCCGGGTCCTCGTCGAGATAATCGCCCGTCGTCGCGAACGCCCGGGCCCGCGACCCACCGCACACGGCGCGGAACTCGCACCGCCCGCAGCGGCCCTTCAGGCGATCCGGGTTCCGCAGTGCCAGGAACAACGGGTGGGTCCGGTACAGATCCACGAGCGATTCCGTGCGGACGTTGCCGGCGGTGATCGGCAGGAATCCGCTCGGCTGGACATCGCCGCGCGAATTCACGAACACGAACCCGGCCCCGTCGTTCATTCCGGGGACGAACCGTCCGCCGGCCGACCCGGAGATCATCGTGGCGACCGGCTTGCCGGCCTCCACCGCCTGGCGCTGCAGGATGATGCGCCGGTAATGCGGCGCCTCGGTCGTCTTGATCCTGAACCGGACCTCCTTCGACAAGCGGTAGAGCCAGGAAAGGATCTCCTCGGTTTCCGCGGGGGTGATCTGCTGTTCCGCGGCGGCCCGCCCGGTCGGCACCAGCAGGAACAGGCTCCAACGGTGCGCCTCGAGCGATCCGACAAGCGAGGCGATCGCCGCGAGATCGCCCAGGTTGTGCCGGGTGATCGTGGTGTTGACCTGGAGCTGCAGACCCAGGCCGACCGCCGCCCCCGCTCCCTCGAGCGACCAGCGGAACGATCCCTTGACGCCCCGGAACCGGTCGTGGATCTCCTCGTGCGATCCGTCGAAACTGATCGAGATCCCGTTCAGGCCGGCACGCTGCGCCCGCCACAGCGCGTCGTGGGTCAGCAGGGGCGTGCCGCTTGGACTCAGGTGGGTCGGCAGGCCCTGTTTCGCGGAGGCCTCGATGAGATCGAAGATATCGGGCCGCTTCAGGGGGTCGCCGCCGGTGAACACCATCACCGGGCGTCCGAAGCCGCGGACCTCGGCGATCAGACGGCGCCCCTCCTCGGTGGTCAGCTCGTGCGCTTCGCGGGTCGGGATCGCCGAGGCGCGGCAGTGGACGCAGGCCAGATCGCAGGCCCGCGTCACCTCCCAGATCACCAGGAGCGGAGCAGCGGCGAACCGGTCACGCCCGCGTCCTGCCTGGACCGCTCCGTCTCCATTCGCCGCTGCGCCACCCACCTCGCCGACCTGCATGAGACACCCCGGGAACCGTGCGTCACTGCACACGATGCCGCGGCCCGGGGCGGGCCGGTATGATCTGGATCATCAAGATCCTCAAGGTGTTAGAATCGGCGCCGCCAATCCCACGTGGAGATGCCGCCCTGAACGATGAGAGGCGAGGGCGGCCCATACCTTGGGCCGCCGTGCCGCTGTTCCAGAGTCTGAAGCCGCAGGACCGCGAGAGCCTGAGGCCGCTCGTCCGCCTTCGATCCTACGAGGCGGGAGAGACGATCTTCCGCGAGGGGGACCCGGCGGCGGCGTTCCATTTCGTCATCGGTGGCCGCGTCAAGATCGTCAAGGCCGCGGCGGCCGGCCGCGATGTCATCCTGGAGATCTTCGGGCCGGGCGATCCGGTCGGGGCGATCGCGGCGTACGAGGAGCGGGGGTTCCCGGCCGCCGCCGTGGCCCTCGAGAGCACGACGCTCCTGTCGATCCCGCGCCACGAGTTCTTCACCCTGCTGAACGCCAACCCGATGCTGGCGCGCGACCTGCTCCTCGGGCTGACGCGGAGGATGATCGAACTCACCCGCAAGCTGGCCGAGCGCAGCAGCCGCGTCGAGTACCGGATCGCGCGCCTGTTCCTGACGCTCGCCGACCGCGTCGGGCGGCGGGATGGACAAGGAATCCGCATCCCCCTGACCCTCACCCGCCAGGAGATCGCCGACATGGTCGGGACGACCCAGGAGACGGCGATCCGAATCATGAGCCGGTGGGGCAAGGAGGGAACCATGAAAACGGACGACGAAGGATTCCTGCTCCCCGATCGGCGCAGCCTCGAAGGAATCCCTTCCGAAGATTAAGCCGGGTCACCAGGCGAGCCCCGGCCACTGGCATCGTGCTTGCTCCGGTTTTGGGAGACGCCTGACTTCGACGAAGGGAAGGTGTTCACACATGAAAACGACCGCTCCCGGATTCCTGGTGGACGGGCATCGCGAGATCCGGCGCGAGCTGGCGCAGGCCGTGGAGGCGGGAGGGAAGACGGGCGAGGCGGAGCGGAACCTCGGGACGATTGCCACCTTGTCGCACCGTCTGATTCACCACGCCCGGCTCGAAGAGGAAATTCTGTATCCTGCCGCCGTCCCGGTGGGTGAGTATCTGAAACTGGCGGACCTGGTCTGACCCGTCGTCCGGACGCGGTGCCCCTGCGCCGCCCCGGCAGCTGATCTGGATCATGGCCGGCTTGCCGGCGCGCGGGCAGACTGCGTGTCGGAGTCCTTTCCCCAGGGAGGTCCGATGCGACATCTGTGGACGATCCTGACCGCCCTCTTCGCCCTCGCCCTCGTGATCCCCCCCGTCTCGGCCGAGGAGGACAAGGAGATCGCCTGGAAGCTCTCGGCCGAGGCTCGAGTCCGCCCCGAGTACCGCGACAATCTCGATCTGCAATCCGACGTCAACGACGACCTGCGGCTTGGTCTCATGCGGCTGCGTCTGGGAATCGACGTGTCGTGGAAGCAGGAGATCCGGGTCTTCGCCCAGGTGCAGGACTCGCGGACGGCGGGCGAGGAGGTTTCGACCGCCTCCAACGAAAAGAACCTCGACCTGCACCAGGGGTACGCCGACCTGACGCCCGCCTCCTGGCACGGCAGTAGCCTGAGGATCGGCCGGCAGGAGTGGATTTACGGCGAGGAACGGATGATCGGGGGGTTCGGGTGGGACAACATCGGGCGGTCGTTCGACGGGGTGCGCCTGCGCTGGGGCAGGCCGAAGGTCACGATCGATGGTCTGGCCGCGCGGCTGACGTCGCGCACCGTCGCGGCGGCGACGCTGCCGCCGATCGTGATCCCCCCCGAGACGGGGTCTTCGTTCACGACCGGCGCCGACCTGTTTGGGGTGTACGCCCACTGGATGCCACGCGCCGGGGACGAGCTCGATCTCTACTGGCTGGAGTTCGCCGATCATGCCGCCGCGGCCGGCGAGGTGATGGGCACGACCGGGACGACGCAGATCGACGCCCTGG
>JANNTZ010000040.1:0-1697 GCA_031394595.1 Acidobacteriota bacterium | reverse complement strand
GCCCTCGACCCGGGCGGGCGGGCCCGACGGCTGTGGCGCGTCCCGGTGATGGACGGCGAGTTCCTGGTCGAGCACCGGTTCGGCATCGCCATCGCGATCGCCGGCGGCAACTTCCTGATTCTCGGCGCTTCGCCGGAAGCGGCACTGGCGGCGGCCGAGAGTGCCGTCGCGGCGATGCGCCGCGTGCCCGGGATCATCCTGCCGTTCCCGGGTGGCGTCGTCCGCAGCGGCAGCAAGGTCGGGTCGGCCTACAAGTTCCTGAAGGCCTCCACCAACACGGCGTATTGCCCGACAATTCGTGGCCGGGTCGAGTCGGCTCTGCCGGAGGGGACCGGCGGAGTCTACGAGATCGTCATCGACGGGCTGACGGCTCCCGCAATTGCCGAGGCGATGCGGGTCGGGATCCGGGCCGCCTGCCTCCCCGGAATTCTCAAGATCACCGCGGGGAACTACGGCGGCCGGTTGGGGAAACACCACTTCCGGCTGCGGGAGATCCTGGGGTCATGAGCGGGATCACCCTGACCTTCCGTGGGACCGGCGGTTCGCGGATCCCGATCGATGCCGACAGCCTCACGCCTGATTTATTCCGCGACCGCGAGGAAGCGGAGATCGCGAAACTCCCGGTGCATCACGGCAACGTCGCGGGCTGCGTAGGGGATTTCTTCACGGTGCGCGGCGGCCGGTCCAACGAGGCTGTGATCGAGGGCGACCTGGCACGTGTCAAGGGAATCGGGGCGGCGATGTCGGGCGGGACCCTGCGTATTGAGGGAAACGTCGGGATGCACGTCGGGGCGGGGATGTCCGGCGGCCGGATCGAAGTGCGCGGCGACGCCGAAGACTGGGCTGGCGCCGAGATGACCGGCGGCCTCCTCTGGATCCGCGGCAACGCCGGGAACCGTGCCGGGTCGGCCTACCGGGGGAGCCGCCACGGCATGCGCGGCGGTGTGGTCCTGGTCGAGGGGAATGCCGGACACGAAGTCGGCGGCTACATGCGTCGTGGCTGCGTGGTGGTGAAGGGTGATGTCCAGGATTTCGCCGGGGCGCGCATGTCGTCCGGGACGGTGTTGGTGTTCGGCGGCGCCGGCATCCGGGCCGGTGGCGGGATGAAGCGCGGCACGATTGTCGTGTACCGCCCCCCGGTGATCCTGCCGACCTTCAAGCGGACCGCGGTTTTCACGCCGCTGTTCCTGACAGTCCAGCTCAAGGCGCTGCGCCGAATCGGCTTCCCCCTGCCGGACGGCGTCGAGCGGCCCCGCCCGTTCCTCCGCTATCACGGCGATCTCGCCGAGCTGGGCAAAGGCGAGATCCTGGTGCCGGTCTGACCTGCCCGCCCCCGCACCCGGCCTCCCAGCGTTCAGGGACCTTCGTCTCCATCGGACCAGTATTCGATGTTGTCCTCGGCGTCCCCGGGATCCGGGCCGATGCTCCAGACGACGAACTCGCCGTCCTTGAAGTTGTACCCGAACTGCTCGCCGTCGAACGGATCGATCGGTAGCGGGTCGCCGGGATGCATCTCGACCCAGAGAGCGTAGAGGTGATCGACATCCTCGGGGTAGGCGCCTGTCTTGGCGTGGTGAGTTTCGGCGACTTTCGCCAGCAATGCCAGCGATTTCTCGACGTCAGCCTGCGCGGCGGCGGGGTTGGCGCGCGCAAGGGCCAGTGCCTGTTGCTGCTGGAATTTGTGAATGAACTGGGGC
>JANNTZ010000455.1:0-1584 GCA_031394595.1 Acidobacteriota bacterium | reverse complement strand
CGCTGTCTGATCGACAACGACATCCCGCTCAATGCCGGATGCCTAAGGCCGTTGAAGATCGTCGTGCCCAAGAACTCGTTCCTGAGCCCGAGCTTTCCCGCCGCCGTCGTCGCCGGCAACGTCGAAACGAGCCAAGCCGTGACCGACGCCTTGTTCGGCGCCTTGCGGGTGATGGCGGCCTGCCAGGGCACGATGAACAACTTCACTTTCGGCAACGCGCGCCACCAATATTACGAGACGATCTGCGGCGGCGCGGGCGCGGGCCCCGATTTCGCCGGCGCCAGCGCCGTGCATACCCACATGACGAACTCGCGCCTGACCGACCCCGAAGTGCTCGAACATCGCTACCCGGTTCTCCTGCGCCGCTTTGAAATTCGCAACGGCTCCGGCGGACGCGGTCATCACAGTGGCGGCGACGGCACGGTGCGCGAAATAGAATTCCGCGAAGCCATGTCTGCCGGCATCCTTTCGACGAGGCGCAAGATCGCGCCCTTCGGCATCGACGGCGGCAACCCCGCGATGCGCGGCCGCAACGCCGTCAAGCGCCGGAACGGTGCAATCGAGGAACTTTCGGGCTGCGCCTCGGTGAAGATCGAGCCCGGCGATATTTTTGTGATTGAAACCCCCGGCGGCGGCGGCTACGGCATGCCTCGGAAACCCTGAAGGCCGAGAAAAAGAATGCGAGAAAAAAAATGAACGTCGAACTCTTCGCCGGCACGATGACGCGCTACTATTCCGAACAATGGCAAAACGCGGCGACGCGCCAAGGCAAACGCTCGCCGTTCGGCGGCAAGGACACACCGCACGCCGTCACCGACCCGGTCGAACTGCAAGGCATCATCGCCGAATGGCTGGAACAAGCGTCGTTCAAACTCAAGGATCACCTGAAGGAACCGCTGTCCTGGCAGGAAGGCATGCTGGCGCCCCACGCCGTCGCTGAACTGGGCTTCACCGGCTATGGCGGTTTGATTCTGCTCGCCGCCTATTCGAGCAACGCCCATCTGCCGCGCCCGCTCGCGGCCATGAAAACATGGCAAAACGACCCGGCCGTCGAAGCGTCGATGAAGGCGGAAAAGAAAGACGCGGTGTGGGAGATCGTGAACTGCGGCATCTGGTTCCCGATCGAATTCGCCTTCGGTATCGGCATGAAGGATCCCTCGGGCACGCCGTTGAGAGCGGGCTCGATCGAACTATTGTGGCGCGGCCTTGAATATCTGAATGAGGTAAACTGGGGCGCGGATCCCGACACGATCGCCGCCTGGCGCGCACGCGAACCCAATGACGGCGATTCCTTCGAGACGCAGACTCAATTCGGTTTCGCGGTCTTTCACGGCCTTTGCCAATTCGCCCGCGAGAATCGCTTGCCGATGAAGCTGCACTACTGATGAACGCCGCCGCCACGGTTCTGATCACCGGTGCCAATCGTGGCCTGGGCCTCGAGTTCGTTCGCCAATATGCCGCCGACGGTGCCCGCGTCCTCGCCTGCGCACGCGTGCCGGGGGCGGCCCGCGTATTACTCGATCTTGCCGGCGCCTCCGCGGGCAAAATTACCGTGCATCCCCTTGACGTCGCATCCGATGCGTC
>JANNTZ010000445.1:0-4460 GCA_031394595.1 Acidobacteriota bacterium | reverse complement strand
GCCCCATGACATTTCCAGCCAGTCCGAGCCCGGCAAAGGATCGATAGTCCTCGGAGATCAGGCCGTCCCGAAGGACGCCATAGTCGAGCGAGGCCTCGAAGCGCACGACATCCGCGATGTTGAAGGCGTACTGCGTCCGTGCCAGGCCGCCCTGGTCGTACCTCAATCCCGACCCCGAAAAGCCACGCAGTCGATTACCGAAGAATGAGAACTGGTGTTCGCTGAAGCGATCCAGCTGCGACCCGTCCTGCCAGCGTACCTCGAAGCGCAGTTTCTGGAAGCGGCGCAGGAACACCTGCTTCGCGACCGCGAACTCCCAGCGATCGAAGGTGTCCTGCCGGGGGTCGAACTCGGCCAGGCATGATCCGGGCGAATCGCACGGGCTGCCGAACTGCGCCATGACCTCCGGGCTTGGAAGGGTCGGGTCCCCCCAGGGATCCCAGCGGTCGCGAAAGCCGCGCTCCACATCGGCGCTGACCGTCCAGCCGGACCGGTTGAACTCCCAGCCGAGACCGGGGGTCTGGACCAGCGTGTCGGCGGGCACGACGAAGGTGTCGGTCTTCTCGTCGCGGCTGAAGTTGGCGTACTCCAGATCGTAGGTCAGGCGCAGGCGGTTGAAGTTTCCCACCGGCACCCCGAGCCCGAGCGTCAGGAACTGGCGGCGGATGTCGACGGCGCTGACCTCCCGCTCGTCCGCCTCGACGAATAGACGATCGGTGATGTCCACCAGCACGCCGGAGTACTGGGCCGTCCCGTCGAGGCGCCAGCCGAACAGCTTCGGATCGGAGAACGACACCAGGTTGACCGCCCCGCCGAGAAGCGCCGTGAGCTGCACTTCACGCTGTCGCAGGCTGAAGTCGAAATACGCGACGCCCAGGAGCGGCAGCACCGCGTAGTCGAGCCCGGGTTGGCGGTAGAGTCCGGCGAGCCCCAGCAGGACGGCGTCATCCCCGGCCGATCGCACCGCCCGCCCGCCCTCCGGGGCGCGGTCCAGGTAACGCAGCCCCGTGTCCGTGTCCCGCAGCATCTGCCGGTCGGAGGCATAGGCACGTTCGCGCTCCGCCGCGAATCCCGGATCGTTGATCCGGATCCTGCCGAAGTCGATCTCTCTCAGCAGGACGAGGTTCTGCCCACCGACGGTGAACACCTGCTGCCCTTCGACGCGGGACAGGATCCAGTAGGTGCTGCCGTCCGGACCGGGCTGCGGCGCGAAGTGGTCCACCTCTTCGTTGGAAACGATCGGCGCCTGCACGTGAGTATCAACCGTCGAGCTCTTCACCGGGGCGAAGGTCCGCGACTCGATCCAGGCGCGACCTTCGTACAGGGCTCGCGACGCATCGATCGGCCGGAACCGGACCACGTGACAATCGTATCCGTCGACCGTCTCCCGGCCGATGTACTCGTAGGTGTAGTCCCGGTTGAGATTGATGTCGAGCGGCAGGGTGAAGATCTTTTCGGGCTGCGGGATCGGCAGTTCGGGCAGTTTCTTCCCTTTCCACCGCACGCCGTTGTAGTAGAGCGATCGCTGCTCCCACTCGGCGCCGGTGTCGCGATCGAAGAAGAACGCGTTGTCGATGCTGATATCGACCGTGTTGCTGCCCGCGATCTTGGCGTGATACGAGAGCAAGGCGTCCGCGAGGACCGTCCTCAGTCGAAAGCGCTGGTCGGACATGAAGGCCTGGTGCGCGGCGATGACCTCCTCCGCGGTAATCAGCCCGGTCTCCCGGACCTCGAGCGCCTCCTTCTCGGCCTCGAACCCCCGGATCGGCACCCGCGCGTACTGGAGGATCAACGGTCGACCCAGCACGACGACCGGGACACGGGTGCGGTTGGCCTTGAAGTCGGGGCGCGCCTCGCGGATCGGCCCGGCGGCACCTCCGATGATGTCGAACAGTCCCACTCCCTGGACCGCCGCGGTGTCGAGGACCAGGAACGCCTCGCCGCCCGGGCCCTCCTCCGGCACGGAGTAGCCGACCAGTCCCTGGAATGCCCGCGCGTCGAAGAAGGAGTACGCGGTGACGCCGGTCGGTGCCGGCCGCCCTTCGGAACGCGCCTCGAAGACGACCCGTGCGCCGGGGACCCTGGCGTAGGTCGGCAGGAACAGTCGATGCAAATCGAGGAGGACGGCGGCGAACTCGGGTTGGCCTTCGACATCGGTCTCGAGATCGAAGGTGA
The DNA here is from genome assembly GCA_031394595.1 of Acidobacteriota bacterium. Taxonomy (GTDB): domain Bacteria; phylum Acidobacteriota; class Polarisedimenticolia; order Gp22-AA2; family Gp22-AA2; genus JANNTZ01. The sequence goes on along the minus strand of JANNTZ010000445.1, from coordinate 2,285 downwards.
CGAGCGCGGCCCCCTCGCCCTGCGCGGCGAGGAAGGACCGCATCAGGTCGGCGGCCCGAGCCCGATCGGTTTCCCCCGCCGCCGGCACACGGGTCAGCCAGAGCTGGGCGGAGGGATCGGGATCGAGCACCAGGTCGTAGACGCGCGAGACCGTCGCCGCCGTCTCGAGACCGGGTCCGGCGGTGGCCGCCAGGACATCCACGTAGGTGGCGGTTCCCTGAGCGTAAAGCTCCCGCTGCCACGCGAGATCCTCCGCCTCCGTCGGACCTTCGATCGCCAGGGCGCCCTGCACCACGACGGCGGCGGGATCGGCCGAACGGATGGTGACGGAAGATTGCTTCAGCACCCACCCGAAGGCGGCCACCCCGGGGCCGGTCCAGGCCGGCTCCCGGTTCGGCCGGTCCCAGACTTCGTAGTAGCGCACCCGCCCGCGGTAGCGTTGCGCCGCTGCGCGGACGAACTCCAGCCAGCCCTTCAGGGCCACGGCGTCGTCGGGCGATGGGACACCGGCACCATGCCCCGGGTTCGCGCCATGGAGACTGAGAATCACTGCGTAGCGTGCCGCGCGGTACGGATCCACGATCCGGTCCAGTTCGGACCAGTCATAGACCCCGGGTTGCGGCTCCAAGAGGGCCCAGGGGGCGCGAACCCGCACGTAAAAGGGATGGTCCTCGGCAATCGAAGGGTCGAGCACCGGATCGGGAAGCAGGAATTCCTCCCGGCTGCCGCTCAGGTCGTACTCCACCCCCAAGCCCAGGATCGGAAGGGATGGCCCGGCGGCGCGGGAGGGATCGCCGGCCGCGACGCATGAAAGGAGTGCTGCGGGCAGAAGCCGACGCAGACGCGCGTGCATGGGTCGGCGACCTTACCAGAGGGATCCGGGCGAGTCAAACCTGCGCGATCGCAATCAGCCGGCCCTCGCGCAACGATCGGACGGCGGCCAGGGCAACGCGGGTCACGTGATCGATCTCCTCGAATGCGATCGGCGCGGGCCCGCCCTCCCGAACCGCCCTCAGGAAGGCCGCGACGGCGCCGCCATGCCCCTTGTCCTGGCGCCAGGCCCGGCGGCCGGGAAACGGCAGGGTGCCATAGGTCCGAAGACTCCGGAGGTTGTCGAGAACCATTACACGCCCGCCATGGAACGCCTCAACACGTTCCTTCGGATAGCGCCGGCTGCCGTTGGCGAAGTAATGGATCGTGGCGATCGATCCGTCCGTGAAGGAAAGCGTGACGGTAAAGGACTCCGGAGCGGCATCGGGCCGGGCACGGTCGGCCGCCGGCACGGCGACCACCGAAGCCACGCGCCCCCCCAGCAACGCGATCGCTAGGTCGATCCAGTGCACCGCCTCGCCCAGCAGCCTTCCACCGCCGTCTTCGGGGTCGTGAATCCAATGATCCGCGGGGAGAGCGCCGGCGTTGACCGTGAAGACGAGACACCGTGGCCCGCTGCGGCCCCCAATCCGGGCGCGCAGTTTCTGCACCAGGGGCGCGAAACGCCGGTTGAAGCCGACCACCAGATGGCGCCCCGACGCCCTCCAAGCCTCGCCCACGTCATCCATCTGGGTTTCCGTGATCGCCAGTGGCTTCTCGACGTAGACATGTTTCCCGGCGCGCAGCGCCTTGCACGTCAGATCGGCGTGGCTCCCGTGGCGGGTGGCGATGAATACGGCGGCAATGTCGGGGGCCTCCAGAACCAGCCGCGATTCGCTGGCGACCCGCCGGAACCCGAAGCGTTGCCCGAGCTTGGCGGCGCTCACCCCGCCACGCGCCGCGATGGCCACAGGCCTCCCGCCCGCACGCCGGATGGCAGGCAGGAGAACGCCGCGCGCGAACTGTCCGGCCCCGATTACGCCGATGCCCGGGGCCACGCCGTCCGCCGGTGGTGCAGCCGATCCGGAGGGCACCGGGGCGGCGGCACGGTCATCCGGGGCGACCCGATCGAGACTTGTTCGTTCCGGCGCCGGTCCCGCGGGGTACCCCAGGACGATTCCCAGATCGCCGCCGGACACCAGTGCGTCATAGGCGTCGACCGACGCGGCCTGCGGGAGGCGCCGGGAGATCAACGGGGCGACGTTGAGCCGGCCGTCGGCGATCAGCCGGAGGACCGCATCGAGATTCCGCTGTTCCGTCCAGCGCACGTAGGCGAGGGGATACGTCATCCCCCGATCCTCATAGTCCGGATCGTAGCGACCGGGACCGTACGAGCAAGAGACCTGGAAGCTCAGTTCTTTTTCGTAGAAGTCGCGACGGTCGAGGTCGAGACCGACCACGCCCACCAGCACGAT
>JANNTZ010000405.1:0-15228 GCA_031394595.1 Acidobacteriota bacterium | reverse complement strand
TCGTTGGCGATGGATCCCCATCGCCGCCTCGGCGCTCCTTGCATCCACCTCGCAAGCCCCAGGCGCGCGACCCAACGCAATACCCGGACAGGCTCCTAGCCTGTCCGGATTTCTCAGCGCCATGCCCCGCGCCCGGTGCGACACCAGATCGTGCCGTTGAGGAAGACCGGCCCCCCCCGGTTGCCAGGCGCGCATCGGACAAATCCGTGCCCGCGGTGATCGATATCCTCGCCTGCGGTGAGAAATCCTGGTTAGCGGGGAAACCCCTCCCGCAGACCACCGTCGATCGTGAGGATGCAGCCGGTCGTCTTTGCCGACCGGTCCGAGGCCAGCCACAGCGCCGCCTCGGCCACGTCCTCGGCGGTCACCCGCGTCCGCAGCAGGTTGCGCTTCCGGTAGAACTCCTCGAGCTCGCCGGGCGCGATGCCGTGCGCGCGGGCGCGCTCCTCGCGCACCTCCGGGGACCAGAGACGCGAATCCTGGAACACCGCGTCGGGGTTCAGGATGTTGGCGCGAACCCCATGCTCGCCTCCTTCGATCGCCACGATGCGCGCCAGCTGCGTGGCGGCCGCCTTGGCGGCGCTGTAGGCGGCGAAGTCCCGACCCGGCGCCAGGACGTTTTTCGAGGCGTTGACGATCAGGGTGCCACCTGATCCCTGCGCCTTGAGGACCCGCAGGGTTTCCCGCGCCACGAGGAAATGCCCCGTGGAATTGACCTCGAAGCTTCGCTCCCAGTCCGCCAGCGCCATCCGGTCCACCGGGGCCGCGTGCGCGAACCCGGCGTTGGAGACGACGATGTCGATCCCGCCCCAGGTCAGGACGGTCTCCTCGAAGGTCCGGCGCACGTCGCCCTCGTCACCGACGTCGAGGCGCGTCGCGAACACGCGATCGCCACCGTACGCCGCTGCGATCTCGTCCGCCAGGGCCCGCGCCCCGGAGGCGTCCAGGTCGGTGACCGCGACGTGACATCCCTCGGCGGCAAAGCGCCGGGCGATCGCCCGCCCGATGCCGCTGGCGGCGCCGGTGACCAGGGCCACGCGCCCCGACAGGTCCCGGTCGGGAGGGGCGAGGCTCATCCGGTAGTGCTCCAGGGGCCAGGATTCGATGTCGAAACAATCCTGGAGCGCCAGAGACTCGTAGGTCCCGACACCGGAGGCGGCGCGAATCACGGCGATCGTGTGGTGAAAGATCTCCGCCACCATGGCGGCGCGCCGGCCGTCCCTGCCGGCCGCCAGCAGTCCGACCCCGGGGATCAGGATCACCCGTGGTGCTGGATCCGCCGCCCAACCCGGCCCGCCCGCCGGCCCCTTCCCCGCCGCATGCTTGCGGGCATAAAGGGCGTACCATTCCACGTAATTCTCGAAGTCGGCGGCGAGACCTTCCCCGAGCGCCACGATCCCTTCCTCGGTCCGCAGATCGACGCCGTTCGGGATCCGCGCCACCAGGGGCCGTGGCCTGGTGTACATGAGGTGATCGGGGGTCGCCGGACCGGCCAGCGCGAGCTGCGGTCCTGCTTCGGATCCGATGAACTCGAGAATGTCGGCGGCATCATCGAACTTCAGCACCCCCGGTCGGCGCGTCCCCTCCGGGCTGCCGCCGGCCTCACCGCACGCCGCCCCGCGCGCCAGGCGCCCGCGCAACCAGGGGGCCAGCCGCGCCACGACGCGCCGCCGATCGGCCGGATCGAGCGCCGGCACCGCCGCTGCCCCGAACACCGCCCGCCCACGGGCGCGGTCGCGGGCGTAGTCCTCCGCCCGTGTGTTCATCTCGATGGTGGCATCGTACGACTCCTTCGCGGTCCGCCCCCAGACGATCAGGCCGTGCTTCTCCAGGACGACGCAGCGCGCCTTCGGGTTCGATCGAACCGCTTCGGCGACCAGCCGCGACAGCGTGAAGCCGGGTCGGCGGTAGGGGACCCAGGCCGACTCCTCGCCGTAAACCTCGCGGACGTGCCGGCGACCGTCCACCGTGTTGGTCAGGGCCAGGACGGCGTCGGCATGCGTGTGGTCCACGTGAGGGAACGGCAGGAAACCATGGAGGAGGGTCTCGATCGACGGGCGGGGCGATCCGGGATCCACCAGGCAGCAAACGAGGTACTCGACCATCTCCTCGTCGCCCATCGTGTCCCGTTCGAGCAGGGGTTCGAGATCGTCGAGACGGATACCCGGGAACCCGCCCGGCGCGATCGTCTTCAGATCCGTGCCGCTCCCCTTGATCCGCATGACCCGGATCGATCGGCCGCGGAAATCTGTCTCGACCTGCTTGAGAGAGGTGTTCCCCCCGCCCCAGAGGACGAGATGGCTGTCGCGCCCGATCAGTCGTGAGCGGTAGACGAGGAGATCGATCCCCTCGAGAGAGCGGGTCTCCTCCTCGCGCCAGAGGTTGTCCATCGCGGCGCGATTATATCCCGCCAGTTCGCGGGTCCCGCGTCAGACCCGATGGGAGAAATGGACGATCGGCACGACGCGGTCGGCGTGCGGCCCGCCTGGTCCCCGGGCAATCTCGAACTGGACCGACTGTCCCGGCTCGAGCCCGGCGAGCGCCGATCCCTGGATCGCGGCGGCCTCGACCGGCACCGCCTCGCCCCGGTCCGGCTGGATGACACCACGACCGCTGCCGTTATTGAACCATTTGACTCGTCCCGACAATCTCACGTGGTCCCTCCAATCGGACGGACACCGACTCGTGTGATCCAGGATCCCGGCGGGATCCCGCTCCCGGGGCGTTCAGTGGCCGCATCCTGCGCCTCTCGACTCGTGTTGTCAAGGCAGGTAGAATCCGCTTATGCCGCGCGGCCTCCCGGGAGTGATGCTCGCATTGGCGATCCTGTGGCCTGCCGGGCCGGCAGGCGCCTGGACCGACGCGACCCGCCAGCAGATGCTGAAGGACGCGCTGAAGATCGCGCCGCCCGCCCTGAACGACATCCTGATGGCGTACGAGAAGCAGATGGTCCGCGGGATGATCGATCCCTCCCGGCACGAGGACGAGGAGGTCCACTGGCAGCACCCCGGCGGCGGGGGCGGCCTGGCGGCCCAGGGCGTGGCGATGAAGGAGGGCGAGATCCGCACCTTGCTGGAGGAACGGCGGTCGCCGCGCCGGGTCGCCTACGAATTCGGCACCCTGGCTCACCTGGTCGCGGACCTCGCCTTCCCGCTCAACACCTCCGACGCCGATCCACGCGAGCCGCTCTACCGCGATGCCTACCGGCGCTACATCGAGAGCAAGCTGGCGCGCATCCCCGTCGTCTTCGATCGACAGCCGCCGCCCGACCTGGTCGGTGGCGACCTGAAGGCTTTCGCCCTGGCAAGCGCGCGCCAGGCAGCCGGCAACTACCCGCTGATCGGTCCGGCGTTCCGCGACGACGGTACGCCGTCCAGCGCGCAGGCCCTGGATGAGCGTTCCGTGGCGTTCGGCATCGCGTCGCTCTCCTACTCGCACGCGGTCAGCAACATCACGTGGGTCTGGATGCACGTCTGGAAATCGGTGAACGGCGACATGACCGGCACGCCGGCGCTGGCCCTGCCGCCTCCCGAGAAGGCGAAGCTGCCCGCCCGGCCGCCCCGCGCCGCGGGTGCGAGGACGCCCCCCGCCCCGGCGCCCTCGCCCGAACCGGCGCCCTCACCCGCACCGACACCGTCCCCCGCACCCTCACCCGGGGAGGAGGAGCGATGACGACCCAGACGCCGGGCACGCGCCGGCAGGCCCTGCTGAGCGTCCATGACAAGACCGGCATCGCGGACCTGGCCCGGGACCTCGCCGAGCTGGGATTCACGATCCTGTCGAGCGGCGGGACGGCCGAGACCATCGCCAAGGCCGGTGTCGCGGTCACCGAGATCGCCCGGTACACCGGGCACCCGGAAATCCTGGACGGACGGGTCAAGACGCTGCATCCCAGGGTCCACGGTGGGATTCTCGCCGACCTGGATCGGGAGCAGCACCGGGCCGACCTGGCGCGGAACGGCATCGATCCGATCGCGATCGTGGTCGTGAACCTCTACCCGTTCAGAGAGGTCGCGGCGAAGCCGGGCTCGACTCTCGACGAGATCATCGAGATGATCGACATCGGAGGCCCGGCGATGGTGCGCGCCGCCGCCAAGAACCATCGTCACGTTGGCGTGGTGGTGGATCCGGCCGATTACGCCGCCCTGGTGTCGGAGTTGCGGGCGCGGGGCGCCCTCGAACCCGGCACCCGCGCCGGACTGGCCGTCAAGGCATTCGCCCACACCGCCGCCTACGACGCCGCCATCCGCGACGAACTGCAGCGCCGACTTGCAGCAGAGACGGCGGGGACGCGGAGCGGGTTCCGATCTCTCGGGATGGCTGCCGCGATCGCCGGATCGGCTTCGCTGCCGGACCCGGCCGCCCCAGCCGCCACCGGAGCCGGCGTGACCGCCGGGGGCCCGGGCTTTCCGGATCGCCTCGATCTGTCGCTGCGCCTGCTGCAGACCTTGCGCTACGGCGAGAACCCGCACCAGCGCGGGGCGCTCTACGCCGACGCCGAGGTGGCGCCGGGTTCGGTGGCATCCGCCCGTCAGCTGCAGGGCAAGGAGCTCTCGTTCAACAACATCCTCGACCTCGACTCCGCCTGGCGCCTGGTCTCCGAGTTCCGGGAACCCGCGGCTGTCGTCGTCAAGCACAACAACCCCTGCGGTGTCGCCAGGGGAGCGTCGGTGAAGGAGGCGTTCGCGACGGCGCGCGCCACCGACCCGGTGTCGGCCTTCGGTGGGATCGTGGCACTGAACCGCCCCGTTGACCGTGCTGCCGCCGAGGAGCTGATCACCCTGTTCCTGGAGTGCGTGATCGCCCCGTCGTACGCGACCGAGGCGCGGGACATCCTGGCCGCCAAGGGCGGCCTGCGCGTCATGGAGGCGGGCGATCCGGCGGCGATGTTCCGCGGGCTCGACCTCCGCCGCATCACGGGGGGAGTCCTGGTCCAGGACTGGGATGTCGAGCGCGTCGACGTGCGTGGCGCGCGCCTGGTGACCCGCCGGGCCCCGAGCGTCGTCGAGCGCGAGGCACTCGAGTTCGCATGGCGGGTGGCGAAGCACGTCAAGTCGAACGCCATCGTCCTGGCGCGCGGCGGTCACACGGTCGGGATCGGTGCCGGCCAGATGAGCCGGGTCGACTCCGTCCGGCTGGCGGTCTCCAAAGCCCAGGAGCCGACGACGGGGACCGTCCTGGCATCGGACGCCTTCTTCCCCTTCCGCGACGGGATCGACGCGGCGGCACGCGCCGGGGTCACGGCAATCGTCCAGCCGGGCGGCTCGCTCAAGGACGACGCGGTGATCGCCGCCACCGAAGAACACGGTATGGCGATGGTGTTCACAGGGGTCCGGCACTTCCGGCACTGAGGGCCGGGCCAGGATCACCTCAGCGGGCGTTCATGGCACGCGGCTTCAATCCGTCGGCGAAGGCGTAGAAGACCTTGTCCTTGGCGCGGTTCTGGTAGCGCTCGGCGACCTCCTGCAGTTTGAGCGCCTCCGCGTCGTCGGGATTCATCACCAGGACCTCGGACAGCTTCTGCAGGGCGTCCCGAGAGTTGCCGGCCTTGAGCAGGGCCACGGCCCAGTTGTACCAGGTGTTCTGGATGTAAAGGTCGATGTCCCCCAACCCCTTGTCGCGCGGCAGCCGGTACAGTTTGCGAAGCGCGTTCTCGTAGTCTTTGTCATCGAACAGCTGCCGGGTCGATTCGAACTCGTCCAGGATTTTCTGCTCGGCGTCGATCCTTTCCTGCGCCGTATCGAGCATCTCCTTGGCCTCGAAGTTCACGGGGTCGAGCGCCAGGGCCGCGGTGAGTTTGGCCCGCGCCTCCCGCCACTTCCCGGTCTGTACCAGCCTGCGGCCGTCCGCCATGTAGACGGTGAGGCGGCGTTTGGCTTCGGCCGGCGACAGGGTCGGCTGTGCCGCCGGTTTGATCGGCTCGGTCGGCGGGGCCTTGACCCCCGGCGATCCGGGGACGTCCATCGCCGCCGGTCCGGTGGGCGCCACGGGTTGGCTGCCCCCGATGGCCGCGGACAATGGAATAGCCGATGACGCGGCCGCCTCTTCCGGTTCCTGGTCCGGCACCCGGCCCGATCCGCCGATCGGAGTCGGGATCGGGCCCCCGGCATCCGGGCTCGCGGGTGCCGAGCCGCCGGGAGGCGAGCCGCCCAGCGCGTCGCGGGCCGAGGCTCCGGCTGCCGAGCGCGGCTGGAAGTAGAACCACCAGGCGGCCCCTGCCCCGGCGATCAGGATCAGGACCAGGAGGGCCAGGACCTTCGGCATCGCCGATCGCGGCCGTGGGGGTGGAGGGCTGGGCCGATTGCGTTCGCGGGCTTTTGCCGTCGCCGCTTCCGCATCTTCGGCCGGCGTGGTCTCGACACCCTGGAATTCCGCCGTTCCCTGATGTCCTTTGGCCGCCCCCCGGGGCGGTGGTGTGTGCATCGTCGTGGCGGCCTGTCCGGCCCGCCCAGGCGCCACGGTCGGCCTGGTCGGCTTCGGCGCGCCGGCGGACCCCGCAGGAGTCGCACCGGGGATGCCGATGTCATTGTCGAGAAGTGACATCAGATCGAGATCGGCCAACGGGTCGGGGGCGGGGGCCGCGCCCTTCCTGGCGGCCGCGGGCGCGCCGCTTTTCTTCGCGGAGCCGCGCAGCATCCCCCGTTCGCCCTCCTTCTCGTTGAGTTGCGAGAGCTCCGCTTCCCAGGACGACGCGGCCTTCGCGGCGGTCGGGGACCCTTTCGCGGGCGGGGCGGGCGTCTTTGCCGCGGGTGACGCGGAAGCAGCTCCGCCGCCCGCGGTGGCTGGCGGAATCAGTCGGACTGAGGGCTTCACCACCGTCTTCGCCTCGACGACCTCCGGGGGTGCCTCCCGGGGCGGGGCGAAGGCCGCATCCCCGGGTTCGGGCCCCGGTGCCTGCGGCGCCGCGGGAGTCTCCCCGGCATCGAGCCCGGCGAAGGCTTCATCGAGGAGACTGCGTGCGGCCACGTCCTCCTGGGTCCCCGCCAGATCGCCATCGTTCGCCGGGACGTCGAATTCCGACATCCCCGAGAAGGCCGACGCGTCCGGGCTGGACGATCCGACTCCCAAACCCTCGCTGACTTCGAATACCGCGTCTGGCGCAGCAGCGACTGGGGGGGCCGGGGCGGGGATGCCGAGGTCCGCAGCGCTCAGTTTGACGGTCATCACGCCCATCTGCCGGGCGGCGCGTTGCAGGCTTTCCTGGATCCGCTCCCGGATCTCCTTCAGGAGTGCCTGAGCGTCGGGGTGTTCGCGGTCGAGAACGAAGACCTTCTTGCACTCGCCCTCGGCCTCGGCGAAGCGTTCCTGTGCCAGAAGCTCGCGCGACAGGGTGAGGTGCTCCTGCACGAAGGGCTGCGCTTCGTACCCGGTCTGTGCCTCGTCCAGGAGTCGCTGGATCTCTTCGCTGTCGGCGGCATGGGCCTGCAGGAGCCGGGCCTGCTCGATTGCGGCTTCGTAATTGCGCCCGGCGATCTGCTGGCGGACCTGCGCCAGGCCGAGGGCGAGCTCAGCCTCGGCCTCGTCCTGGTTCAGGCCCTGTCCTGCCGCATCCCCCCCGTCGGCCGGCGGCTGCAGGTCCCCGCTTGCCGGGTTGGCGATCGGCTCCCAATCGCCCAGCAGGAGGGTGGCCATGCGGACCCCCTCGGAAGCCTTCTGATTGGAAGGGTCGACGGCCAGAGCGGCCTGCCAGGCTTCGATGGCGTCGCGGTACTGTCCACCGTTGTAGAGAGAGGACGCCTTGCTGAGCAGTTCCTGGAGTTTTTCGTCGTCGATCACTCGACCGCCCCGTCGGGCACACGGGCCCCCGGCACCCGGTCAATTTATTTCCCGGGAGTTGGAAGTCAAATGATTGCGTGAGGTTCCGGGGTCAGGAGGCCTTGCGTCCGGAGGTCTCCAGGGCCTTCTGGACGGCTTCCTTGAGGAGGGGGAGGTCCTTGAAGCCCGGGTTCAGCTGCTCGACCTTGGCGAATGCCTCGGAGGCCGTCGGGACGTCGTCCTTGTCGAACAGGCTGACGATGCCCAGGTTGAGCCAGCTCTGCCAGTGTTTTGCGTCGTAGGTCAGCGATTTCCTGAACTGGGCGATCGCCTCGTCCGGCTTCCCCATCTCGCGCATGCAGATCCCCATGTCGGTCCGGATGTCGGCGTCCGTGGGGGTGATCTCGAGCACGCGTTGGTAGAACTCGACCGCCTGGTCGAACTTGGCGCCGTCGTGATAGAGGTTGGCCATCCGGGTGAGCGCCTTGAGGTTCTTCGGGTCCTTGGCAAGCGCCTCCTTGAGGGCGTTGACCTCTTCGAAGATCATGTCCATCGTCTGTTCGTTGCCCTCGCCCCCGCCCTGCGCATGAGGGTTCATCGGCGCCGCGCCGCCCCCCATGCCGGCCGGTGGGCCACCCGCCGGGCCACCGGACATCCCCATGTTGCCCGCCGCCGGAACCGGCGCCGCCCGGCCGACCACGCGAGGCTCGTGCACCGAGTAGGCGATGAGATACCCGACGAGGAATCCAAACAACACGCCGCTGACCAGAAACTGCAATTGATCCTTGTTCATGGGTTCGGAAAGTAGCACAGCCCCGCCAACGGATCAAGGCGAGCCGGTCTTCGAGAGGCTTGTGCTAGAGTACGCGCCGTGCCGCCCGCTGCGCCGCCCGGTGTCCATGCCCGCGTGGGGTCCGGCCCGCGCGCCTCACTGATGCTTGGGCTGGTCCTCGTTGGCTTTTTCGTCCTTTGCGCCGCGGCCGCTCCGGTCCTGTCCCGCTGGATTGGTTTCGATCCGCTCGTTCAAGCCACCGATCGCTGGACCACGCCACCGACACCTCCCGATCGCGCGCACCCGCTCGGGACCGACGCGCTGGGTCGCGATCTGCTCAGCCGCCTGGTGCACGGCGCGCGGGTCTCACTCCTGGTCGGGGTTGCGGCCGAGATCATCGCCATCGTCATCGGCATCGTCATCGGCGGTTGCGCCGGGTACGCGGGGGGCCGGGTGGATGCCTGGCTGATGCGCGTCACCGACCTGGTGTTCGCCTTCCCCGCCCCGCTGCTGGCTCTCGCCGCGATCGCCGCCGTCCCCGATCCTGAAACCGTTCCCCTGCTGCGCCACCTCCCGGAGCCGTCGCTCGGGGTCGTGTTCGTGGTCCTCGGCGGGATTGGCTGGGTCGGGATCGCGAGACTGGTGCGGGGGGAATTCCTGAGGATCCGGGAGCAGGAGTTCGCCCGCGCCGCCCAGGCGATCGGCGCGGGCGGCGCACGGATCGTCATCCGCCACCTGCTGCCGAACGCTGCGGGGCCGATCGTGGTCGCCGGGACGCTGGGCGTCGGCGGCAACATCCTGATGGAGGCGTGGCTGTCGTTCCTCGGCATCGGCGCCCGCCCGCCGGCGCCATCGTGGGGTTCGATGATCACCGAGGGGCAGGCCTATATCCTGTCCAAGCCGTGGGTCTGCGTGTTCCCCGGGCTGGCGGTGCTGGGGGTTGTCCTCGGCTTCAACCTGCTCGGCGACGGGCTGAACGCGTGGCTCGATCCGCGCCGCAGGCACGCGGCCAGCTGAACGGAGGGAACGACATGTTTCGTGGTGTCACCGCGTCCCGACCGTGCCCTGCTGTCCGGCCCTTCCTGCTCTTTCTTTGCGCCGTCGCCGCGCTGGGGTTGGCCTGCCGCAACCGGGAGACCGCCGGCCCGGCGGCGGAACAGACCTTCCGTTTCCGGATCCGCGAGGACCCGCCCACGCTTGACCCGGCCCGCGCGATCGATCAGCTTTCGGAAGCGGTGCTCTTCAGACTCTTCCGCGGGCTGGTGGAGCTGGAACCCGCGACGATGACGGTCCGGCCGGCGGTCGCCGAATCATGGACCGTCTCGGAGGATCGCCTGACCTATACCTTCCGCCTGCGCGACGACGTCTACTTTCACAATGGACGAAAGGTCACGGCGCGCGACGTCGCCTGGTCCTACCGGCGGCTGCTGTCGCCCGCCACGAAGAGCCCCCGGCGGTCGATTCTCGAGCCACTGGCCGGGGCGGCGGCCTTCGCGAGGGGAGCCACGACGGACCTGCCCGGTCTGACGACCCCGGACGATCGGACGATCGCGCTGCGTCTCGAGAAACCGTTCGCGCCGTTCCTGTCGGCACTCACCCTGATGAACACTGCCATCCTGCCCGCGGAGGTCTACGAAGACCCCGGGGAGGCGTACCTGCGCGCCCCGGTCGGCTGCGGGCCGTTCCACTTCGTCCGCTGGGAACAGTCGAACTTCATCGAGCTCGCCGCCTTTGATCGTTTCTACGGCGGTCGGCCGTCAATCGACCGGGTCGTGGTGCGGATCATCGAGAACCACCAGGGCGCGCTGCAAGAATACCTGGCCGGCGGGCTCGACAGTCTCGACGAAGTCCCGGAGGACGACGATCCGTTGGCCGCCGCTCTCGGGGACGAGATCCTCCGCTACCCGTTCATCGGAACGGAATTCATCGGCTTCAACCATGCCGTGGCCCCGTTCAAAGGGAACGCGGCGCTCCGCCAGGCGTTCAATTACGCCGTCGACAAGGAGTACTTTCACAAGACACGGCACGGCAATCCGATGGCGAACGGCATCATCCCCCCCGGCGCACCGGGGCACGACCCGTCGCTTCCGGGTTATCCCTACGATCCGGAGAAGGCCAGACGCCTGTTGGCGCAGGCCGGATACCCTGGCGGGCGTGGCCTCCCACCGATCACGCTCTGGTACAACACCGCCGAAAGTCTGAATCAGGACATGCAGAAGATCCAGCTCGACCTGAAGCAGATCGACGTGAACCTGACGTTGCAATCGGTGGACTGGGCCGCCTACATCGCGGCGATCGAGGGGACGCCGGTCCGGCCGGGGCAGGCGCCGATGTACCGCTTCGGGTGGTCCCTCGACTATCCCGACGCCGAATCGATCCTGCGGCCGCTGCTGCACTCGGCCAACGCGGGCCCGGCCGGGAACTATTCCCGTTACGCCAACCCGCGCGTCGACGCCCTGATCGACGAGGCGATGGGGCTGGTCGACGACGCGGCGCGGGCCGAGCGCTACATGGAGGCGCAGCGGATCGCCGTCATGGAGGACGCAGTCTGGCTGTTCCTCAGCTATTACGAGTCGAAGACCCTCTTCAAACCCTGGGTGAAGGGGGTCGTCACCACGCCGCTCGGCGAATTCCGGATCCCGATCGAACGGCTGCGCATCGAGAAGGGGTCCTCCTGACTCGGCCCAACGGAATACCCGGACAGGCTCCTGGCCCATGACGACCTACGTGCTTCGTCGGCTGACCGGTCTGGCGCCGGTCCTGATCGCCGCCGCCACGATCGTCTGGATCCTGGTCTTCTTCATCCCCGGAGATCCCGCCCGGCTCATGGCCGGCAGCCGCGCCCTCGATCCGCAGGTCGTCGAGGACATCCGCGCCGAGTGGGGTCTCGACCGCCCGGTCCCGCTACAGTACCTCACCTGGCTGGGGAAACTGCTGCGCGGCGACCTGGGAACGTCTTACATCCAGAGACGGCCGGTGGCGGAGATCCTCGGTGATCACTTCCCCCCGACCTTGATCCTGGCGCTGGCCGCGGTCGCCCTGTCGGCCGGCGGCGGCCTGGCGCTGGGAACCCTCGCGGCGTTTGCCCGCGGCCGGCTGCCCGGTCTGGTCGTCCAGGTCCTGGCGCTGGTCGGGGCCTCCACGCCGGTGTTCTGGATCGGTCTGATGCTGATGCTGCTGTTCTCCTCCCGCCTCGGCTGGCTGCCGGTCCTCGGGTACGGCGACGACGGCGCGATGGTGCCCGGGATTGGTGTGCGTCTTCCGGAGTGGGACCACCTGGTGCTGCCGGCGCTGACCTTGTCGCTGATGTCGATGGGCGCCATTGCCCGTCTCACCCGGTCGAGTCTGGCGGAGACCGGGTCGGCGGAATACCTGAGGACCGCCGCCGCCAAGGGGGCGTCCCGCGCCCGTGTCCTCGTGGGCCACGCGCTGCGCAACGCCTTGATCCCGGTGATCACGGTCATCGGCCTCGACTTCTCCGCCCTCCTCGGAGGCGCAGTCGCCACGGAGTACGTGTTCGCCTGGCCCGGGCTTGGCAAGACGGTGGCCCGGGCGATCGCCCTCAGGGACCTGCCGGTGGTGGTGGGGTGCGTGCTCTTCCTCACGATGATCGCGGTCCTGGTGAGCCTCGCCGTCGATCTGCTCTACGCGGCCATCGATCCCCGGATCCAGCCGGGCGCCGCCGGGATCCCTTCCGTCACGTTGCGCTAGAATAAGGTCTTTCTCTTCTCAGGTGATGCATGACACGCGCGTCAGCCGCGCCCGCCGGCCCTCCGGGGCGGTCCAACCTGTTCGGCCTCGACCGAGACGGCCTGGCGGCGTGCCTCGCCGATCTGACCCCGAAACGGTTCCACGCCGACCAGGTCTTCCACTGGATGTACGGGCGCCTCGAACGGGACCCCGGGGCAATGACCGATCTGCCGACGGCGCTGCGCGCGACGATCGGGGGCCGGTTCGACATCGCCTGGCCGGAAATCATCGAAAAACGTGCTTCCGTGGACGGGTCGAGCAAGTACGTCCTGCGTCTCGAGGACGGCGGGGAAATCGAGGCGGTCCACATCGTGTACGGCAGCCGCGCGACACTGTGCCTCTCCTCGCAGATCGGCTGCGCGCTGCAGTGCCGTTTCTGCCTGACCGGATCGATGGGTCTGGTCCGCAACCTCTCGCCGGGGGAGATCCTCGGGCAGGTCGCTGTCCTGGCCAGGGAGCACAGCCTGGTGCCGAACGGCTACCGCCTGGTCTTCATGGGGATGGGCGAGCCGCTCCACAACTACGACGCGGTGATGGCGGCCTTCCGCATCCTCGCCGACCCCGCGGGTTTCGCGCTGGCACCCCGCCGGGTCACCCTGTCCACCGCGGGCCTGGTCCCCGGCATCGAACGTCTGGCGACCGAGTCGCCCCGGCCACGTCTCGCCGTCTCCCTGGCCGCCACGGACGACCGCCTGCGGGACGATCTCATGCCGGTCAACCGGTCATTCGATCTCGAGCGTCTCATGCAGGCCTGTCGGGCCTTCCCGCTCGGCCCGCGGGAGAAGGTCACCTTCGAGTATCCTCTCATCGACACGGTCAACGATCGCCCGGAGGATGCCGTCCGCCTGGCGCGCCTGTTGCGCGGCATGCGCGCCAAGGTGAACGTGATCCCCTACAACGAGGCGGGCGTGGAAGGGTTCCACACTCCGTCCGAGGAATGCGCCGCGCGCTTCCGTGACGCGCTCAAGGCTCGCGGCGTCGGCGCCACAATCCGGTGGAGCAAGGGGCGCGACATCGGCGCGGCGTGCGGACAACTGGTGCGCGCCGGCGCGGAAAGGGGGACCCATCATGGTCGTGAAGCGGCGCCACGTCGTTCCGATTGACCTGAACGGCCGCGTCGCCATCGTCACCGGCGGGTCTCGCGGCATCGGACGCGCCTGTGTCGAGCGACTGTCGGCCGCGGGCGCCGACGTGGTGTTCTCCTACCGGCGCCACCTCGACCAGGCCCAGGAAGTGGTGCTGCGCGCGAAGCGTCATGGCGGCAATGCCATCGCCGTCAAGGCCGAGGTCTCTCGCCCGAAAGACTGCGAGGCGATCGTCGCCACCGCGGTGCGGCATTTCGGACAGGTCGACATCCTGGTCAACAACGCCGGCATCTGGGAGCCGCCCGAAGGGACCGCCGTGGAGGACCTGGACGAGGCCCAGTGGACCCGCACGATGCGCGTCAACCTTGACGGGGCATTCCATTGCACGCGCGCCGTCGTACCCGGCATGAAGAAAACGAGATGGGGCCGCATCGTCAACATCTCGTCCACCGCCGGGCAGCGGGGCGAGGCGCGGCACGCCGACTACGCCGCCTCCAAGGGCGGCCTGATTTCCCTGACCAAGGCCCTCGCGACCGAACTGGGCCCGTACGGCATCCTGGTCAACGCCGTCGCCCCGTGGTGGGTCTACACCGACATGAGCCGCGATGTGCTGGGCGACGAGACAGCCGGCCAGGAGGACCCCGGCGACCCGTACCAGGGGACGGCAAGCCCGCCACAGTCGGCCCCCCGCCGGACCTGGGCCCCGGCGCTCGCACATGGACGGACCGAAGTCTCGCCGCTCGGGAGGGTCGCGACCCCGGAGGAGATTGCCGGGCCGGTCCTCTTCCTCTGCTCCGACCTCGCGACCTACATCACCGGCGAGGTCCTGAATGTGAACGGCGGCACGGTCCTCTGCGGCTAGGATTCTTTCGGATCCCCGCCGATCGCCCGCGCCAAGGCGCGGACCGCCTCAGCCGGGTCCGGTGCGCCAACCAGGGCACGGATCGCGGCCACCCCTGCAATCGGGATCCCCTTCAGCGTCACGGCATTTTCGGGAGTGATCCCGCCGATCGCCCAGACCGGAATCGCCACCGACTCGGCGACCCTGCGCAGGGCCGCCGGACCCTGCGGAGGGCCGAACGGCGTCTTGTCCGGGGTTTCGAACACCGGCCCGAAGACCAGGTAGTCGGCCCCTTCACGCTCCGCCTTGCGCGCCTCGGCCAGGGAGTGGACCGATCGTCCGATCTTCAACCGCCGGCCGGCGGCGCGCCGGGTCTCCGGGATCGGCAGCCCCTCGGCCGGCAGGTGCACTCCGTCCGCCTTTGCCGCAAGGGCGATGTCGAGCCGGCCGTTGATGACGACACGCGTCCGGCTGCCCGCCGCGGCTTCCAGGACCGCCCGGGCGCAAGCGAGCAGCGCCCCTCCGGGAAGGTCCTTTTCGCGGATCTGAATCATCGTGGCGCCGCCGGCGATCGCCGCGCGGACCAGTTCGACGATTGGCCGATCGCCGGCGAGGCGCCGGTCGGTCACCAGGCAGACACCGGGCGGGCCGACGGCGCGTCGTGTCATGACTCCCTCATGGTCCGGCAGAACTCCAGGAAATCCCTGCCCCCGGTCAAGATCATCAGCACGCCGACCGCCGAGACCCCACCACGCAAGTAGCCGCTCAGGAGAACGTCCCGAAGCGCCGGCAGCTGGGCGAAAAAACTCTCCGCCCAGATCCCCGACCAGGGCGCCAGCCCGAGAAACAGCCCGGCCTCCACGCAGTAGATCAGGTACAGGAACTGCACCCAGCGGTTCTTCACACCTCTCCCCCGCGCCTCCGCCGGTTGAGCCTACCAGATTCTCCGGGCGGCGTGCCGCAGCGCGGCGCCGCTCCGCACTCGCTCGCGCAGGCCACGGGCGGCCCCACCGACACGCCCCGGC
>JANNTZ010000401.1:0-2456 GCA_031394595.1 Acidobacteriota bacterium | reverse complement strand
CTTATGTGCGCCCTCCGGCTCCTCTTCTGATAATCCGCTCGGATCTCGATAGTTCGGCGCGCTATTCCCCACATAACGACTCAGGTTTTGGTCGCCGGCTCGAAAGCCCAGTGGATCCTCACCAAGGAAAACCCCCGCGGCAGGGTCGTAGTACCGGGCGCGGTAGTACATCAGCCCCGTCTCTTCGTCCCGCTCGCGGCCGGTGAACCCGTAGAGATGGTCGATTGCGGCGCTCGATTCCGCCGTGACTCGCTGTAGGCGAACTGCGTCCGCCGACGGGGCTGGGCGCCGTCGGAGTCAGGTCGCTTTGGATGTCGGCCTGCTGACCGAGGAGGTCATCGATCACGATTCCCACCAGGCGGCGTGCCGAAGTGGGCCCAAGACCGTCTCCAATCTCCGCTGAATTGCTAAAACCTCGGGAAGCAAGAATAATTCCGTGCGAAAGCGCTCTGGATCGCCGGTATAGTTTAGGCCATTGAAGCTTACGTAGGCATGCGAATCATACTGTTCTTCAAGGCACTCCTCGTCGATAAACACCCAATCCAAAACGCCGCTCTTTCCAATTCCGATGGAAAGCGTCTGGAGGAGAAACCGGCCGCGCACTTCCGGTGGCAATCCTCGCTGCATTGCGAAGCCCAGCTCGCTAATAGGTTCTGCACGATCTGCGAACAGTCCTAAAAACCGATCAGACCGCATGTGCGCCCGGATGTAGCGGTGTAAATCGACGACCTTATCCGAGTCGTCTATCTTCTCACACTTAACGGCGCCGTCCGTAGACGTCACGTGCTGGAACACCCACGCATTGGCGCACTTGACTCCGCACACCTGCACAAGCTCACACGCCGCCTCGACCGGCGAGGCGAGCGGCGAGTCTCGATAGAATGTGACCTCGCCATGCATTGACATACTTAAGACTCCTTACTCATTTAACGCAGGCGCGAGCAGCGCCTCACATACGAAAACCCACACTTATGGCGCAGGGCGAAAGGTCTGTAATACGGCGACGACACAACTTGGGCGACTGTTCCGTCCTTATAGCAATTCGCCGTGCGGATTGTCTGTCGCATGATTCCATTCCGCCTCGAAGCCGCTCCTTATTGCCGCCAGGGTGTGGTCATAATCAAGTCCACGCGCCAGCATGTATGCATTCGCAACGTGCTTCGCCAAGTCAACAAGCATGATGCCCCAGGAGAATGGATTGTCCCACAAACCACTCGCCAGCGAGACGTGCTGCGCGCCATGCGCTGCCCAAACGCGAAGGATTTCGATGGCGGCAGGGTCGGTAGCTGTCGCCGGCGGAATCTTAAGTTCAGTCATAATCCCTTCCCATTCGGAATTGGCTGGCGAACTAGGGGGTCGGATCGGGCAAACCAAGTCCAGGTCGACGGTTTGGTCCAACCGGATCCTTCTTGTTTGACACCGCTGGCGAGTTGCCTGCGGTTTGCCCGCCTGTCAAATTCTGGATTCGATTATGCTCCGCCACTTCCCGGTCGGTCCTGCTGCCTGAAACCGGAGTTTGAGTCGCTGTGCCTGGTGCGCTTCGCCCGCTAGCTTCGTGCTCTTTTACGCGCCTATCCATGTCCGAAGACTGACCCACGTAGTCCTGACCTGGATTCTGTTGATCCGGAAACTCGTAAACGCCGGCGGCATTATGCACCAGGATCGGCAGGCCGTCAAAACGCGGCGCCGCCACGAAGTACGTGTGCAGGTCTTCGACGCGGAAGTTGTAGACCGCCACGCCTTCTGGATGCGATTCGTAGTCCGTCGCTTCCACGACGGATTCGCCTTGGTCCGACTGCGTCAGCCGGTCGCCCGGCAGCAGGTTGCGGGCCTCGACCCAGCCGCGATCCTCAACCCAGAACGGGTGCTCGTTGGTCGTCTTGAGCGTTTGCCGGGAACCGTCGGCGTTTCGCAGCGTGAGGATTCGCAGGTGGCGCGATTGCCGTTCAAATGTTGCGCCCACGCGACCCGTCAGGAAGGCGCCATCGGCGTCGCCCTCCGCCCGCGAAAGTACAAAGTCGCCGGCCCGAATGTCCTCGATGTTGCGATAGGCATACTCCGGCGCCGGCGACACCGCCGCATGGAAGGGACGGTTGGCGACCGCGTTATCCTGCGCGGGTCGCAGCGCGATGATCGCCGCGATGGCAACGCAAGCCGCGAGCCAGATGCGACCCGGGCGCGAGCCAGACGCGGCACGCAAGGCGCTCGTGCGAGTCTTCCGTCCGCGCGCGGAAGGCTGGCCTGCAACGGGATTCGCGTCGCGCGTTTCCGCCCGCCTTGGAAGCGGGAGTTCTGCGATCTCGCGCAAAGGCGCAGTCGAAGATCGGCGACTCAGGTGCGGAGCAACGGTCGGCTCAAGGCGCCGTATACCGACTCGCGGCGGCGGAGCGGGCGATTCTCGCCAGACTGCGGTCGCGCCATCGGCTGCTATTGCCATCGCAAGCTCGTCGACCGCG
>JANNTZ010000104.1:0-3392 GCA_031394595.1 Acidobacteriota bacterium | reverse complement strand
ATCGACCTCCGTCGTCTCCCCCGGCCGTGGCGCGTGGGCGCCATGCGCCCCGAACCCGCGCACTTCCGATACGCTCATGCCGGGGAAGCGCGGGAGACGGCGCAGAGCGTCGACGACGGCGTCGAGCTGGAACGGCTGAATGAATGCCACCAGATGACGGAGCGGTCTATCCTGCGGCATGTTCAGACCCCCTGTCGTTGGCCGCGGGAAGGCGGCGCAAGAGGCTGTACACGGTCGGCAGGACGAACAGAGTGAGCGCGGTGGACGTCACCAGGCCGCCGATCACGACGGTGGCGAGCGGTCGCTGGACCTCGGCGCCCGAACCGGTCGCCAGAGCCATCGGGACGAAACCGAGTGACGCCACGAGCGCCGTCATCAGGACCGGTCGCATCCGCAGGGCGCACGCCCGGCGCAGGACGTCGAGGACGCCCAGGTCGGTCTTCTCCTCGAGATCGCGGATCTGCGTCATCAGGACGACGCCGTTGAGCACGGCCACGCCGAAGAGGGCGATGAACCCCACGCCAGCGGAGATGGAGAAGGGAAGGCCGCGGAGCGCCAGCGAGAACACGCCGCCCGTGGCCGCGAAGGGGACGTTCAGGTAGATGAGCGCCGCGGGTTTCAGCGACCCGAACGTGAAGTAGAGCATGGCGAAGATGAGGGCCAGCGCCAGTGGCACGACGACCACCAGCCTGCGGGTGGCCGCCTGGAGGTTCTCGAACTGCCCGCCCCAGCGGATGTAGTAGCCGGCCGGAAGCTGCACTTCGTTTCGGATCCTGGCTTGCGCCTCCGCCACGAAGGAAGCGATGTCGCGGCCGCGCACATTCAGCTCGACGACGATCCGCCGGCGGACGGATTCGCGCGAGATCTGGGCGGGTCCGGTGTCCAGCAGGATGTCGGCGAGCTGCCCGAGCGGCACGTGGGTGCCGCGGGGGGAGGCCACGGGCACGTTTCCGAGGGCGTCGATGGTGCGGGCGGTCTCGTCGTCGAAGCGGACGGCCAGCGAGAAACGGCGCTGGCCCTCGAAGACCGTCCCCACGATCTTCCCTGCCCGCGAGGCTTCCACCGTATCGAGGACGTCACCGACCGAGATCCCGTAGCGGGCGCAGCGATCGCGGTCGACCTTGACGCGGAGCACGGGGAGGCCGGCGGTCTGCTCCAGCTTCACGTCGGCCGCCCCGGGGACGCCTGCCACGACCCGGGCAATCTCCTCGCCTTTCTTCCGCAGGGTCTCGAGATCGTCGCCAAAGAGCTTGATGCCGATGTCAGATCGGACGCCGGCGATCAACTCGTTGAAGCGCATCTCGATGGGCTGGGTGAACGAGAAACCCACGCCCGGTACGGCCCCGGCGAGAGCCTGCTCCATCTGCTCGACGAGATCCGCCTTGGTCCGGGCCGTGGTCCACTCCGACCTGGGCTTCAGGATCACGAACACGTCTCCCAGCTCGATCCCCATGACGTCGGTGGCCAGCTCCGGGCTGCCGGACCGGCTCACGACCGTGATCACCTCCGGGAACCGCTTCAGGACCCTCTCGATCCGCCCCGTGCTCGCCGCAACTTCCGAAATCCCGACGGAGGCGGGCCGGACGGCGCTGATGGAGAGGTCGCCCTCGTCGATCCGCGGGATGAACTCGCCCCCGAGCGTCGCGGCGACGGCGGCGCCCGCCAGAATGACGACGAAAGCAATCCCCAGGACGGCCGCGCGGCGGGCCAGACAGAAGCCGAGACCGCGCAGGTAATAGACGCGCAGCCGGCCGACGAACCGCGGCTCGTGCTCGTGGCCGGTCTTCTTGAGGAACAGCGAGGCGAGCACCGGGATGAGCGTCAGCGTCAGGATCAGGGAGCCGGCGAGGGCGAAGACGACCGTCCACGCCATCGGCTTGAACATCTTCCCCTCGATGCCGCCGAGGCTCAGGATGGGAAGGTAGACCAGGATGATGATGCCGATGCCGAATCCGATCGGTCGGACGACCTCGTGGGCCGCCTCGGCCGTGAGCTGGCGCACCGTCTTCTGCCGTCCCTCCGGCTCGGAGAGCCGGCGGACCACGTTCTCGATCAGGACCACGGCGCCGTCCACGATGAGGCCGAAGTCGATGGCGCCAAGGCTCATGAGGTTCGCCGAGATGCGCGACTCGACCATCCCCGTGAACGCCAGCAGCATCGACAGCGGAATGGCGGACGCCACGATGAGCCCGGCCCGGACGTTGCCCAGGAACGCAAACAGCACGGCGATCACGAGAAGGCTGCCTTCGAGGAGGTTGGTCTCGACCGTACGGATGACCCGGCGCACGAAGGCCGCGCGATCGTAATACGGGACGATCCGGACGCCCTCCGGGAGCGTCGGCTGCAGCTCTTCGACGGCCGCGCGCGCGCGTGTCGCCACCTGGAGGGCGTTCTCCCCCGCCAGCATCTGGACCAGGCCGATCACCGTCTCGCCCCGGCCGTCGGCGGTGGCGACCCCGATGCGCAGCATCGCCCCCTCCCGGACCTGGGCGATGTTGCCGACGGTGACGGGCGTTCCGTCCACCTCCGCCTTGAGGACGATCTTCTCGATGTCGGCGAACGAGCCGACCAGGCCTTCCCCGCGGACGATGTACTGTTCGCGGTTGTGCTCGATATATCCCCCTCCCGCGTTCATGCTGCCCCGCCCGACGGCCTCGAAGACCTCCTTGAGCGACAGGCCGTAGGCGCGCAGACGGGACGGATCGACCACGACCTGGTACTGCTTGGGAAGACCGCCCCAGGCGTTGACTTCCGTTACGCCGGGCACCGCCCGCAGCCGGGGCGCGATCATCCAGTCGAGAATCGTCCGGCGCTCCATCGCCGAGACGCCTTCGCCCTCGACCGTGAACTGGAACACGTCGCCGAGACCGGTGGTGACCGGGCCCATCTCGGGGTTGCCGAAGCCCTCCGGGATCGACTCCCGTGCCTGTACGAGCCGCTCGGCCACGAGCTGGCGGGCGAAGTACACATCGACGCCGTCTTCGAAAACCACCGTCACCGCCGAGAGCCCGTAGCGTGAGATCGATCGGATCTCGACGAGCCGCGGGAGGCCGTTCATCGCCGCCTCGATCGGATAGGTCACGAACTGCTCCATCTCGGCCGGGCCCAGGGCCGGCGCTTTCGTCAGCACCTGCACCTGGACGTTGGTGACGTCCGGCACGGCATCGATCGGAAGCTGTGTGAGCGCATAGCCGCCGCCGAACACGAGCAGCGCCGCCAGGATCAGGACGAGCGGGCGGTTGTCGAGGCTCCAGTCGACGAGGCGGGTCAGCATCAATCCCCTTCCGCCAGCGACGCTCTCGCGAACTCGGACTTGACGACGAAGCTGCCCTCGGTCACGACCACGTCGCCAGCCTTGAGCCCCGAGTACACCTCGGTGAAGCCCTCGAAGC
>JANNTZ010000369.1:0-8975 GCA_031394595.1 Acidobacteriota bacterium | reverse complement strand
CCAAGCGTCGCGGCCATGGGCCACCTAGTGAGCCCGACTCTGGGTGGTTGAGCCCGGACGCAGGTGGCGGGCCGCAGCGCGCCGCCGCTCCGCACTCGCTCGCGAGGGCCACGGGGTGCCCATCCAGCGCGCATGGCGCGGCTCGAGGTCGCTGCGCCGCGCTGCGGCCCGCCACCTGAGCCGGGGGTGGTCTTCACTTGAGACTGTAGCGGGATCCCTGGGCTGAGACGCCGCGCCCGGCGGACGCAGGGTCGGCGTCGCATACTGTGGATATCTCAGAGTGGACGATGGGTGGGGATCTACCCGGCGCTCTTCTGCAGGACCGGGATCTGGACGGTCCCTTCCTGGGACGCGTCCGCCGCGGCCCTGCCGAACCCGTGAAGATCGCGAACCTTGCCGCCGGCGAGCGTGGTGATGACCGCGTCATGCACCGTGAGGGCCGTGACCAGCACGGCGCGCGTGTTCTTCTCGAAACCCTTCAGGGCCGCCGCCAGTTGCTCGTCGCTCAGGTCGTGGATTTCTCCGCTGGTCTCGCGCCGGAGGACCTGCACCGAGCCGGAAATGACGTCGAGGGCGTCCGCCAGCAGCCGGCGCTCGTCGGCGGAGAATTCCTTCAGACGATAGGCGAGATCGTAGACCTCGGGGTGGAGACGCTCCATGTGGGTGGCGCCGTTCTCCCAGTGATGGCCGGTGAGGATCCACTCGACCGAGGTTCCCCCGATGCGGGCCAGTTCCAGGAGGCGTTTGACCTCGGGCAGGATGCCATTCTCATACTTGTGAACCGCCGGCTGGGTCGCACCGAGGGCTTCCGCCATCTGCCACTGGCGCAGGCCCCGGGCCTTCCGCAGTCGCTTGATCCGTTCGCCAATCACCGTCTTGTCGAGTGGTTCCACCGGTTTCTCCTGACTCCCGCCCCCCCCCCGGACACCTGGAAGGGAATTTCTCTAAAACCCTTGCTGGGATTGAATTGCAGAGGAATTATACGACCGGAGATCGGCCCGTGCAATGCATTTTATAAGCAGTTGGAATTGTCCGGGCGTGGTGCTGATTCCTGGACCTTGGAACCGCTTGAACTGCGGAGGGTTAGGGGCCGTGTCGGCGGGACAGGCCGAAGAAGAACCCGACATCCGGCGTGTTGTGCAGGTTGTCCAGGCTCTCCAGGATCCCATACTCGAACTCCAGGCCCCCCCGGTTGCGTTGACGCAGTCCAATGGCGATTCCGGAGGCGGCGCGACCGATGTCCGACCCCGAACGGCGAGGGAAAGCGCCGCTCGAAACGAGAACCTGACCGATCACGGAGGTGCCGGGGGTGGCGGCGAACCCCCAGGCAACGTAGGCCCCTGCCGAGTCCTCGACGGGCAGTGCCGGGGCGATCTTCCATGCTCCAACGTGGGTGTACCCGGCGCCCCCATTCAGGGACGAACGGCGGAAATTGCGGCCGATCGAAAGAGTGACGCCGAGATCGACCGACCCGCTGCCGTGCAGCCGTTCGGGATCGCCGGTCGGGAGCTTCAGATCGAGACCGGCGGACATCCCGGTCTTCCCCGCAGCGGGCCGACGCACCAGGGCGCGGCCCCGGACCACGACATCGCCGATTCCCGGGGCCGGGGGAGCGTCCATGAAGACCATCGCACCGTCGCCGACGTAGCCGGCCTGGAACCGGTCCTGGGCGAACACCACCCGGCCACCATCGGGGAGGTTGAGCTGATCATGGTAGGAATCGATGAACGAATCCATGAACCCGGTGCCGTGCGCCACGAAGGGAACTTGCAGGCCGATCTCCAGCCACGGTCGCAAGCCGATCGACGCGTCCACCATCAGACGCGAGCTCTCGCTGTCGACAATGTAGGCGGTGCCGTCGGCATTGGCCGCGGCGACGCTGGCCAGCACCGGCGGCGTGACCACCCCTCCGTACATCCCGAAATTGTCCTGGCCGTAGACGCGGACAAGATCATCGCTGGCCGCGAGAGTGTTCTCGTAGGTCAAGAGCATCGCGATGCGCCAGCCGCGCGCCGTGATCGGCGCCGCGGCGGCCGGCCGGATGTCCAGGAACAGCAGGTGGAACGGCAGATGGTTGCGGATCGGGAATGGATCGGAAAGGCCTGCCGTCGCCGCGCTGGAGACCAGGGCGGCCGTCAGGATGGTCAAGATCGCCCGGGACCAGGAGCGCGCGGACACGGGCGCGACTCTACCACGCCGCGGCGCGCCGGCCGCCGCACTTGACCCTGCGCAAGAGCTGGTCTACAAAGGCGCGCCATGACCCACATCGTCCAGCTGTTCCTGCTGCTCGCCTTCATCGTCGCGGCCTCGAAGACGGCCGGACACCTCAGCACCCGTCTCGGACAACCGGCCGTGTTCGGCGAGATTCTCGCCGGGCTGATCCTCGGCCCGAGCGTCCTCGACATCCTGGGCTGGGCAGTCTTCGTTCCGGCCGGCGCGGCGGGCGGTCACGCCATGCTCGGTGCCGTGGTTCACGATCTTGCGGAGCTCGGGGTCGTCCTCCTCATGTTCGTCGCCGGCATGGAAACCGACCTCGACGAGATGCGCCGTGTCGGCCGGGTCGCCTTCTGGGCGGCGGTCGGCGGGGTCATCCTTCCGCTGGGAAGCGGCGCCTGGACGGCGCACCTGTTCGGTTACGACTGGAGTGCCGGCTTCTTCATGGGGGCGGTGCTCACGGCCACCAGCGTCAGCATCTCGGCGCAGACCCTGATGGAGCTCGGCAGTCTGCGCTCCAAGGAGGGGAGCACCATCCTGGGCGCCGCGGTCATCGATGACGTCCTGGGGATCATGGTCCTCTCGATCGTGGTGGCCTTCGCACCCACGGACGCGACGGGGACCACCGGCGGGCTCTGGTCGAGCCTCGGGACGATCGTCCTCCGGATGACGATGTTCTTCGCGGGGGCCTGGTTCCTCGGGCGGCGCCTCTTCGAGCCGGCGCTGGGGCTGGTGTCCCGGCTGCGTGTCAGCACGCCGGTTCTCGGTTTCGTGGTGGTGACGGCGCTGGTGTACGCCTGGGGCGCCGAGCATCTGGGCGGCGTGGCGGCGATCACCGGATCCTACCTGGCCGGGGTCCTCTTCGCACGGACCTCGCAGCGCGGGAAAATCCTGGCCGCCGTGGAGCCGCTGACCTATTCCCTGTTCGTCCCGGTCTTCTTCGTCAACATCGGCCTGCAGGCCGATATCGCCCGATTGGGCGGCCACCTCTCGCTGACCCTGTTCGTGCTCCTGGTGGCGATCCTCGGCAAGGTGATCGGCTGTGGCGGAGCCGCGGCGCTGGCGGGCTTCACACCCCGCGAGTCGTACCGGGTCGGAGTCGGGATGATCTCGCGCGGCGAGGTCGGCCTCATTGTCGCCGGATATGGCCTGGCCCACGGGATCATCGGCCAGGACATCTTCTCGGTGATGGTCCTGATGGTGCTGATTACCACGATGGTGACGCCGGTGTGGCTGCGCTTCGTCTTCCCGCGCGGACCCGCGGGCCCGATCGACGTGGTGTCCGAGTCGGTGGCGCACCTCGAACGCGAGAAGCGCTAGGGGACTGCCCGGGCGGCCTCCTGGGGTCCTGTCAGAAGGCGATCGATCTCCCCTTCCAGGTCCGTGATTGAATTTCCGGCGGCGACGATCCGCCCTGCCCCGTCCACGACGACCACGAACGGGATCCCGGTCGCGGCGATGCCGTAAAGCGATCCGATCGGACCGGATCGGCCGTCGAGGACCTGCAGACCCGGCAGGTGCTGGTTGTAGATGAAGGCTTCCCAGGCTTTGCGATCGTCGTCGAGACCCACGCCGATCACGCGGAGACGCTCCGAGTGTGCCGCGGCGATCCGCCGCAGGACCAGCGCGTTGGCCCTGCACGGCCGGCACCACGACGCCCAGAAATCGATCAGGACCGCCCCGCCCTGCAGCGCCGCGAGGGACACCTCCTGCCCGCGCAGGTCGGTCCCTGAGAACAGCGGGGCCGGCTCGCCGGCCTTGACAGGAGTACGGCGGGTTGGCGGCGTCGGCGGCCGCGACGTGTGCGCGGGGGCGGTCTCAATGCTGACGTGGAAGGTACCCGCCCCGCGGCCGAGCACCAACCGCAACTCGCCCTCCGCGGCGCTTCTCAGAACGCGGCGCAGGGTCTCGAGACCGGCCGGCTGCAGGTCAACCAGGCTGACGTCGCCGACGACCAGGACGACATCGAGAGGCAGCACGCCCGCCCGTTCGGCGGGCGACCCGGATTGCACTTCCTCGACCAGGATCCGGCCGTCCTTTTCCTGGAGCGTCATCCCGGCGAACAGAAGCGTGTCACCCGGCACGCTCTCGACCGCACCGGCGCGTCCCGCCACGAGGACACAGGCGAGAAGAGCGGCGCGCAGTTTCACCCCCGCGTGCAGGCTCATGCCCGCATGGTAACACGCGGGTCAGGACGGGTTGAGGGGGAGCTGCGGATCCTGGGAGGGGATGGATTCGACCGGTGGACGCGGGTGCCCCGCCCCGGGGGAGGCCGCGGCCGGCGCTGCCGCGCCGGTGCGGACCGACTTCTCGACATGCACTTTCAGGGATCGGAGCCCCTGGTCGAGGAGCAGGGCCTGCAGGCGCGGGCGGCTCCAGAGGGCTCGGACCCTTGCCCATGTTCCGGTCAGGCGGGCCTCGAGGTGCCATGTCGTCTTCGTCAGCCCGGGATGGACCACCTCGAGATCCAGTCGCGCGCGGTGGTCGCGAACCTGGCGCTCCGTGCCGAGCCTGTCGCTGTCGAGGGCCAGGACGACGCGGCATCCGGGTTCGACCTCGACCACCCGGAGGTCGGCCCAGTAGGGGGTCCGGCCGATCCGGCCGTAAAGACGCCAGAGCGAGCCTGCTTCCTCGCCGTCACCATTCTTCAGGATACAGCATTCGATCGACGCGAAGGATCGGAACTTGGAATGGCGCGCGTGCCAGGCAGGGAACGGACGAACCGATTCCCAGACCGAAGATCGACCGGCATGGATCAGGACGGAACGGGTGGTGCGAATCCGGCGGGGCAGCAAGGCCAGCCCGCAGGCCAGCACGCCGCCCAGGATCAGGACCGCCAGCAGGTGTGTCGGCACCAGCCCCCCGAACGAGCTTCCCACCCGGTCGCAATCGGGCCACGGCCGGGCGGCAGAACCAGGGAACAAACTCCACAACGATTGCCGAACGACAACTGCGGCGACCGCGGCAAGCCTATCACAGGAGAGGCCCGGTCGTTCGGGAGGTATACTGACGCCATAGAGAGGTTGCCATGGGCACGACGGCGCTGCCGCTGGCGGGGCTTCTCGCGGAGCGGACACACGCGGGGGATCTGCACGAGAGACTCCCCGAACGGGCGGTTCGCTGTGTCGCCTGCGGCCACCGGTGCTACATCCCGGAGGGCAGGCCGGGCATCTGCAAGGTCCGGTTCAACGAGGGCGGCACGCTCAAGGTCCCGTGGGGTTATGTCGCCGCCCTGCAGAGCGATCCGATCGAGAAGAAGCCGTTCTTTCATGTCCGCCCCGGGACACCGGCCCTGTCGTTCGGCATGCTGGGGTGCGACCTGCACTGCGGCTACTGCCAGAACTGGGTCACGTCGCAGGCGATCCGCGATCCGCAGGCCGTCGCGATGCCCGAAGCGGTGACACCGGACGACCTGGTGGAACTGGCCCTGCGCGCCGGGGCCTCCACCCTCGCCTCCACCTACAACGAGCCGCTCATCACGTCGGAATGGGCGATGGCGGTTTTCCGCCGGGCCCGCGAGCGCCAACTGCTGTGCGCCTTCGTCAGCAACGGCAATGCCACTCCGGAGGTGCTCGACTACATCCGACCCTGCGTGGATCTCTACAAGGTGGACCTCAAGTCGTTCCGCGAACGCAACTATCGCGCTCTCGGCGGGACGCTGAAGAATGTCCTCGCCACCCTCGCGGATCTGAAGGATCGCCGGTTCTGGATCGAGGTCGTCACGCTGGTGGTGCCGGGGTTCAACGATTCCGACGCGGAGCTGACCGACATCGCGCGCTTCCTCGCCGGTCTGTCACGCGACATCCCGTGGCACGTCACCGCGTTCCACAAGGACTACAAGATGACCGACCCCGACAACACGCCGGCGGCGACCCTGCAGCGCGCCGCCACGATCGGCGTCGCCGAGGGGCTGCGTTACGTCTACGCCGGCAACCTGCCGGGCCGCATCCCGGGATTCGAGGACACGCGCTGTCCGCACTGCGCAGCGGTGGTCATCGCGCGCCGCGGCTACGACATCCTGGCTTGCCGGATCTCGGCCGGCGGGGCCTGTCCGGACTGCGGCACCGCCATCGCGGGATACTGGGGGAGCGCCACGCACCCGCAGGAGTGATCCGGGCCGGTCAGCGCAGCCGCTCGCGCAACTCAGCGACGAAGCGGTCGGGGTCGTCCGGGCTGATCACGAAGTTCCGGAACCAGCCACTGCGCCGCCGGAGGGTGACGGCGTTCCAGAATTTCAGGCCGGCCCAGCTCTCGTGGAGCAGCGCGCCGCGTCGGTGGACCTCTTCGATGTCGGCAAGACGCACGCGGCGGATGGGGTGGCCGAGGATCAGAACCTCCACCGCCTCCGGGGTCAGCCGGTAGCGGATCGTGAGGATGGCGGCCAAGAACAGGAAGACGACGCCGCCGATCAGCATCGCCTCGAAAACCAACCGGACACTCATGGACGATGCGGGCTGCGGCCGGGGGGCACCCGGTCAGGCCACGGGTCGGTAGAGGGTGTCCCTCTGGCGGGGGACGTACCCGGCCTCGCGGATGAGACGCTCGATCTCGACACGTGTCGTGCAGCCGTGGGCGCCAGCGGCGCGCACGACGTTCTCTTCGATCATCGTCGAACCCATGTCGTTCGCCCCGAACCTCAGGGCCACCTGGCCGATCTCCTTCCCCTGGGTCACCCAAGACGACTGGATGTTGGGGATGTTGTCGAGGAACAGCCGCGACAACGCCTGGGTCCGGAGGTAATCGGCGCTGCTGACCTCTTCCCCGCCGAGCGCCGTGTTCTCCGTCTTGTAGGTCCAGGAGATGAAGGCCGTGAAGCCGACCGGACCGCGTGCGAGACTCAGGTCCTGCAGGTCGCGGATCCGCACCATGTGGGTGACGCGATCCGCGTAGGTCTCCACGTGACCGAACATCATTGTGGCGGTTGTGGGGATGCCGAGGTCGTGGGCGGTCTCCATCACCCCCAGCCATTCGGAGGAGCGGGTCTTGAGCGGCGAAATCTTCTCCCGCACCTCGTCCACGAGGATCTCGCCGCCGCCCCCGGGGATGCTCGCGAGGCCGGCAGCCTTGAGTCGCGTCAGGACCTCGCGCACCGGCCGCCCGCTCACCCGGCTGATGTGGTGGATCTCCGGCGGCGAGAAGGCGTGCAGGTGGAGGGCCGGGAAGCGGGCGCGGATCGACCCGATCAGCTCTTCGTACCACTCCAGTGGCAGGTCCGGGTGGTGGCCGCCCTGCATCAGGATGCCGGTGCCGCCAAACGCCAGGGTCTCTTCGATCTTGGCGAACAGGGATTCCTTGGTATGGAGATATCCCTCGGGGTGGCCCGGGTCGCGATAGAACGCACAGAAGGAACAGCGCACCACGCAGACATTGGTGTAGTTGATGTTGCGGTCCACGATGTAAGTGACGACCGGCTCGGGGTGGACCCGGCGGCGGACGAGGTCGGCGGCGATTCCCAGGTCCAGGAGCGGCGCCGATTGCAGCAGCAGGAGGGCCTCTTCGGGCGACACCCGGTCCCCATTGACGGCGCGCTCGAGGATCCGCTGGACCGCGGGCGATCCAGTCCGGCGGGCGGATCGCTCGTCGGTCATCGTGGCCGGGTTCATGGCTGCACCCCGGCCGGGGCCGGTACCGGCGCCGAGGGAACCGCCTCAAAAGGAGGCGGGTCGAGGAAGACCGGCGGACGGTGCTGCGACGCCAGACCCAGTTCGTGGGCCCGGCGCAGAAACAGATCGAGGGCCGCCAGTTCCGCGGATCCAAGGAGATAGTGCAGATCGCCCGTCAGGTACATTTCGATCTCGTCGGCGGGAAGACACAGGACCGGTGCGGCCTCGCGGGCAATCGCGGGGATGCTGGCCAGCCCCAGGCGCCGCGATTCCAGGAACCAACGCGCCCCGTCGGGCAGCGGAACTCCCGGCCGGGCCGCCCAGACCGCGAAGACGAACGGCAGCCCCGTGGCCTCGAACCAAGCCGTCCCCAGATCCATCACCTCGAGTCCGAATCGATCGGCGGTCAGGGCCGGGTCGCCGATGATGAGCGCAGCATCGTGATCCTGCAGCATCGTCCGCAGCGGCGCCGGCCGCACGTCGTACGCGATGTCGTGCCGGCCGCGATCGGCCATCAGGATTCGGAGCAGCGCCGCCGACGTACGCGAGGCGCTGTCGAGGGCGATCCGGCGGACGCGATCGATCGGCACCCGGGACACCAGCAGGACCGATCGGGCGCGGCGCCTGGCGCCGATGCAGATCTGCGGCAGCAGCACGGCGCCGGGAAGATCCGTCCAGGCGATCGACGGAATCAGCCCCACGTCGACCCGGCCCTCCCGCAGCAGGTCCGGGATCGCCGAGGGGATCTCGTAGCTCATTTCGACGAGGTCACGGTAAGGGGCCGACTCGAAGCCAAAAGTGAGCGGCCGGGCGTTGATGAAGGAAACGGAAGCGATGCGCAGTCTGCCCATCAGGAGTTCACCGGCACAGGGATTCCACGGTTCGGGTCGAACATCCTACCAGAACGCCCCCGGACCTCCAAGCGGACGGGAACCCCGGGCCTCCCCAGATTGCGACGCCGCACCCTGCGTTCGCCGGGGACGAGTCCGGGTCGCTGGCGCGACCCTCCTCTCCGCTCGCCTCGCTCCGCCCACCGCGCTGAGGAACGCGCGGTGGGACCCCGTTGCTCGGTCTCGCAGGCCCCGTCAACCGCAGGGTGCGGCGTCTCAGCCCAGGATGCCCGCTCCCGCCTAATGCCGGACAGGCTCCTGGGCCGGC
>JANNTZ010000353.1:0-4798 GCA_031394595.1 Acidobacteriota bacterium | reverse complement strand
CTGTTCGAAGTGGCGCGCGGCTTCGGGATGAAAGCGGTGCGCGTCGACGGGACGCGGTTCACCGACATGTACAACTCCCTGCGGCCGTTGGTGGCGGACGTCCGCCGCGGCGCCGGCCCCCTGTTCGTCGAAGCGATGGTGGTGCGGATCGACTCGCACTCGTCGTCCGACGATCAGACGAAGTACCGCGACACGAAGAACCTGGAGGAAGCGCGCCGCCGGGACCCGCTGGCCCACACCGAAGGACGCGTGCTGCAGATGGGGCTGCTGACACCGGCCGACGTCGAGTCCTGGCGCGCCAAGGCGGAGGCCGAGGTCCAGGCCGCCGCGGCCGAGGTGGACGCGCTCCCCTACCCCGATCCCTCCACCGCGACGCTCGACATCTTCAGCGGCAACCCGGTGGTCACCGTCGAGCGCGCGCCGCGCCCGATCTCCGACAAGCCGATCACCATGGTCGAGGCGATCAACCACGGCCTGCGCGAGGAGATGGAGCGCAACCCGAAGATGGTCATGTGGGGCGAGGACATCCAGGACCCCAAGGGCGGGGTGTTCGGCGTCACCCGCGGCCTGACCGAGGCGTTCCCCGGCCGGGTGGTCAACTCGCCGCTCGCCGAGGCGACGATCATGGGGATGGCCCAGGGGATGTCGATCGCCGGTTTCAAGCCGGTGGTCGAGATCCAGTTCGCCGACTACTCCTTCCCCGCCTTCATGCAGATGCGCAATGAGATCCCGAACCTGCGCTGGCGGAGCGCCGGCGCCTGGTCCTGCCCGATGGTGGTGCGGATCGCCACCGGCGGCTACATCCGCGGCGGGCCCTTCCACTCGCAGTCACCGGAGACCCTGTACGCCCACACCCCCGGCTGGCTCCTCGCCTTCCCGTCGAACGCCGCCGACGCCAAGGGGCTGATCAAGACCGCCTGCCGGATGGACGATCCGGTCCTGTTCTTCGAACACAAGGGACTCTACCGGCAGGTGTACACCAAGTCGCCGGAGCCGGACGCCGACTACCTGCTGCCGTTCGGGAAGGCCAGGATCGTCCGGCCGGGTAACGACCTGACCCTGGTGGCGTGGGGCCGGACGGTGCACATGGCGCAGCAGGCGATCGGGCAACTGGCGGCCGGTGGCGCCGAGCCGTCGGTCGAGATCATCGATCTCCGCACCCTCGTGCCGCTCGACATGGAAACCGTCCTCGACTCGGTGCGCCGCACCGGCAAGGCTCTGGTGGCCCACGAAGCGCAACTGTTCCTGGGGATGGGGGCGGAAATCGCGGCGGGCATCGCCGATGCCGCCTTCGAGTCGCTCGACGCGCCGGTGCGCCGGGTGGGGGCGAAGGACTCGTTCGTGCCGTTCGCCCCGAGTCTCGAGACCGCCGTCCTGCCGAGCGTCGAGCAGATCGCAACCGCGATCCGCGAACTGATCGACTACTGAATCAGCAGAGGTCGTCCAGCGCCTTGCGGAGGGCCTCGATCTCGACCTGCCCCTCCCAGACCTGCATCGGGTGGCCGTCCGGGTCGTAGAGGATCGTGTAGGGGATGGCGCCCGACATCTCGAACTCCTCGACCAGCGGGTCCTGGTCGCCACGGTAGATCAGGTTCGTGTAGCCGACACCGGCTTCCTTCAGGGCATCCCGGACCTTCTGCTCCGTCTCCGACCCGTCGCCGTCGACCCAGGCGTCCAGCGACACCCCGACGAAATCCGCCCGGCCGTCGCCGAACTCGCGCGCGAGCTTCGCCAGGTCCGGCATCTCGTGGAGGCACGGCACGCACCAGGTGGCCCAGAAGTTGAGCAGCACCGGGCGGCCCCTGCGGTCGTCGATCGCCTTGATGACGCCGCGGATGTCCGCGTAGGAAACGCCGGCGGGGACCACGGCCTGGTTGGCGTCCGGCTTCGCTGCCGTCCCCTCCGGCTGCCCGTTGCCTCTGACGGCGGCGGTTTCCGCGCCTCCACAGGCGGTCAGGACGAGCAGGCAGAACGTCGCGATCGCGACAGGGCCGAACGCCGGCGACTCCGGGACAGCGGACAGGGCGCGGGGCGCCCACGGACCGCACATGGACACGATTCTCCTCCGGACGGACCCCGTCATCCTACCGCAGGCCGGGCCACGCGACCAGCGCCCAGGGGGCGGACACCCCCCGGCAATGCCGATCCGCGGCGGGGTGGCCGACGCTTGCGCCAGCCGCGGGTTCACCGCTAGAGTCCGGTGATGCTGAAACGCCGCCCCTGGGGCGATCTCGCGGTGCCGGATCTGCCGCCGCCTCACGATCTCGCCATTCTCGGCCTCCCCTGGGACGGCGGGGTCGCTTGGAGAGGTGGAGCCGCGGAGGCGCCGGCCCGCCTTCGCGAAATCTCGGTCAGTTCGCAGGCGATCTCGGAGACCGGGTTCGTGGTCGACGGGTCGCGCTTCCGGATACGCGACTTCGGCGACGTCGTCCCCGCGCCGCCCGGCAACGACCCGGAGCGGAACCGGCAGGAGTACTTCGCGCGCGTCGAGGAGACCGTCGGCCGCATCCTGCGGGGAGCCGGCCCGGCGCCCGGCGATGCCGGCCGCCCCGTCCCGGGCGCCCGCCATCCGTTCCTGCTGACCATCGGCGGCGATCACTCGGTCAGCATCCCGTTGCTGCGCGCCTTCGGTGACCGGCATCCGGAAGGATTCGGCCTGGTGCTGATGGACGCCCATCCCGACCTGTTCGACAGTTACGAAGGGTCCAGCCTGTCGCACGCCTGCCCGATGCGCCGCGCCCTGGAGACCGGGCGGGTCAAACCGGAGCACCTGCTGATCCTCGGGACCCGTTCCTACAACCAGGTCGAGATCGACTTCATGAAGGAAAAGAGGATCCGCTTCGTGCCGGCCCGGGAGGTGGATCGGCTCGGCGTGGAGGAAATCCTCGCCCTCGCCCGCCGGCGGCTGGAGGGAGTCGAAACCGTCTACCTGACCATCGACATCGATGCCGCCGACCCGTCGTGCGCCCCGGGGACCGGCTTCCCGGTGGCCGGCGGTCTCACGAGCCGCCAGATGATCGAGATCGCCCGCGGCCTGCTGCAGCAGCTCCCGGTGCAGGGCATGGACATCGTCGAGGTCAGCCCGCCCCTCGACCCGGGCGGCATCACCCTGTTCCTGGCCCTGCAGATCGTCTTCGAGACTTTCGCGGTGATCGCGGCGCGGTCCGCCGGGCGCTGATTGGGGTGGCTACCCCAAGTGCGACCTCGTCACCTGGTACCGCCCCATCCCCGAGCCCTGCCCGTCCCGGTCTCCGGGGAATTTGGTTGCTGATGGCCATCGCGACCCCTTCCTCTAGTTTCCGTCGCTTACGCCCCACTCGAAACCGAGGGAAGCGATCCGCTCGATGAGTTCTCCGGGGCCCACCTCCGGTTCGCTCATCAGGCCCTCCTCGATCAGGCGACGAGCAGATGCCAACGCTCCGGCGCCATCCGCCGCGCCTGTATGAAAAACCAGAAGCTCCAGCCCTGCCATCTCAGCTGCGAGCACCTGAAGCATTGCCATCAACACGCGATTTCCACCAAATGCGCCACACCCCCAGAATCCGGTGTGGACAATGACTGGGCAGGGGGTGCCGCGACATCGAGCCGACTCCAGGATGGCTGCCCGGAACCCCGTGAATGCCGTAAGGAGCACGTACTCGATCTCGGGGACGCTGTATGGGCCGTAGCCCCCGCTTGGGGCGGCCATCGCGATCAGGTTTGTGATCGTCGGCGGCTCAAGACGCACTGTGGCGCGCCTCACGGCACCCGCGTCGGCGCGGGCGAACTCGTTGCCGTAAAGGCCGCGCGGCCGCCCCTCGGCAACATTAGGGGCGGTCGCTACGCAGCAGCGGCGCTCGGCGCCCATCACCAGGGTCGGAGTCGGCCTGCCATTCTCCAGCGTGAACGCCGCGGATTTTTGCGCATCCAGCGCTTCCCTGAGCGCCCCCAGTGCAGGGTGCTCGGCGACCTGCATCTCATCCTGTGCGAACAGTGAAGAGCCGTAGGCCACGAACAGGTGCGGGTCCGCGAAGTTGACGTGCCATTCGATGGCACCGGGCGGGTCGGGCTCCGGTACATAGTCGTAGAACCCTGCGCGCCCCCTGACACGGCTTACGGCTGCCTTCAAGGAAATGCTCACCGGTAGAGGCATCGCCATCCACCGGCTGTAATCCAGTCGACCGCCGTGCGATGTGCCCGGTGGACAGGCAATATCGAAGACGATCCGTTTGTTCCGGTCACCCCAGACGGGAGGATGCCTTGTCATGAGCTGCCGGGTGCTGAAGTGCAGCTGCTCGATCGGCTCAGGATGCGTGTTCGTAGGCTACTCCTTGTCGAATGATGCAACCTGTCAGGCTCAACCGGGCAGTGCGCTACGCCGCCTCGGCATTCCAGCGGCCCTTCTCGACTCGCACCTGCAATCGCTGGGCGACCGGCTCCGTCCGGGCCATGTCTTTCAGGAGTCCAAGCGAATAATCGGCCGCCGGCTCCCGCGTCAGGGTGGCCAGCCTCAGGAGTCTCTCCGCGGGCGATCCCATCGTGGCCGAGCCGTTCTCCCAGCGGGAAACCGTTTCGGCCGAGACTCCCATGTGCGCCGCGAATTCGGCCCCCGACCAGCCGAGGCACTTTCGCAAGAAGCGGATCTCCGCCGGGGTCAGGCCGGGGCGCTTCCGCGCGATCGTCGTCCCGATGGCCCGATAGAGCTGCTCGATCCTGGGGATGACGGCCTCATGCTCACCGCAGGAGGGACAGCGGCTCACTTCGATACCCACGAGCGTGACATTGGGCAGGCCGCTCTCCTTGTACAGGTAGTTCTCGC
>JANNTZ010000347.1:0-6716 GCA_031394595.1 Acidobacteriota bacterium | reverse complement strand
GTCCGGTGCGGACGGGCGTCACAGCCATTCTGCCGCGCGGCCACGGGGGGCTCGGCGAGCCATGCTTCGCCGGGACCTTCAGCCAGAATGGCAACGGCGAGCTCACCGGCACGATCTGGATCGAGGAGGCCGGCCGGCTCGGCACGCCGATCACCATCACCAACACCCATTCCTGCGGCATCGCCCGCGACGCCACCATCGCCTGGCAGGTCCGCAAGGACGCACGCTACGTCGATCCCTTCGCCCTGCCGGTCGCGGGCGAGACCTACGACGGCTGGCTGAACGACATCAACGGCTTTCATGTCCGGCGCGAGCATGCCTTCGAAGCACTTGACACCGCCCATGCGGGGCCGATCGCGGAAGGAAACGTGGGCGGCGGCACCGGGATGATCTGCTACGAGTTCAAGTGCGGCACGGGAACGGCGTCGCGCGTGCTGGCGAAGAAATCGGGGGGCTACACCGTGGGGGTGCTGGTCCAGGCGAACCACGGGCTCCGATATCAGCTGCTGGTGGGCGGGGTGCCGGTCGGCAGGACGATCACGGAAGGCGCCCCGTACTCCAAGGGTGCCGACCTCGGGAACGAGAAGGGATCGATCATCATCGTGGTCGCGACCGACGCGCCGTTGCTGCCGCACCAGTTGAAACGCCTCGCCCGCCGGGCGTCGCTCGGCCTGGCGCGAACGGGGGCCATCTCGGGCAACGGATCGGGCGACATCTTCATTGCCTTCTCGACCGCCAACCCGCAGGCGTCGCGTCCGGAGGGGGAGTCGAACGTCACCTTGCTGGCGAACGGCTCCATGAACCCGCTGTTCGTGGCGACCATCCAGGCGACCGAGGAGGCGATCATCAACGCCCTGGTCGCGGCCGGGACGATGACCGGTTTGGACGGTCACACGGTCATCGCCATCCCGCACGATCGATTGCGCGCCGCCGTGGCGGGCGGGCCGGTACCGGCACAGTGACCGGCATTCCATGATCTTTGTCCGGCCCGCCTGCCCCGATGAAGCCCCGGCGCTCAGCGCCCTGGCGCTGCGATCGAAAGCGCACTGGGGCTACGACGCCGGCTTCATGGCGGCCTGCGCCACGGAACTGATGGTGACTCCGGAAGGGATCCGGGACTATCCGACCTATGTCGCGGTGGAGTACGGCGGGGCAGTCGGGTTCTGCCAGTTCGCCCCGATCGCCGGCGGCGATCTGGCGTCCTTCGGGGACGGTGCCGTCGAGCTGGTCTTCCTCTTCGTCGAGCCGGAGTCCATCGGGCGGGGGTGCGGCGCGATCCTGATGCGGCACGCCAGGGAGACGGCGCGCGGACTCGGGTTCGCGGCACTGGTCATCTAGGGCGATCCGCATGCCGCCGGGTTCTACGAAGCGATGGGCGCGCTGCAGGTCGGCACCAGGGAATCGAGTAGCGTGCCGGGGCGCCGGCTGCCTGTGTACCGGCTCGAACTCGGATGACAAGAGCACGTTGGGTGTTCGGGACGCCGGGGAACGTCGGCCGGCACCCGGACGCCTCTGCTCCCCCGGATGATAAACTCCAGCCCACAGCGCCCGTTTCAGGGCCTCGCATCCAGGAGGGTCGAGATGGCCGGCAACACGATCAGGGTCGTGGCGCGCATTGTTGCCCGGAAGGAGAAGGCGGAACAGGTCCGTGACATTCTCGCCGGGCTGGTCGATCCGACACGCTCGGAGGCGGGGTGTATCAGATACGAGTTGCTGCAGAACAAGGCCGACCTCACCGATTTCACCTTCGTCGAGGAATGGACGAACGACGCGGCGCTCGATCTCCACATGCGGACGCCGCACCTCGTCCAGGCCCTCGTGACA
The DNA here is from genome assembly GCA_031394595.1 of Acidobacteriota bacterium. GTDB lineage: Bacteria > Acidobacteriota > Polarisedimenticolia > Gp22-AA2 > Gp22-AA2 > JANNTZ01. Next base: position 4,892 of record JANNTZ010000347.1, on the reverse strand, counting down.
CTTCCGGACCTCATCGCCGCGGCGCCGGACGTCCGGCGTTACGTGGTCGTGAGTTAGGCCGGGGCGCGGGAAGAGCCGATGGCCGACACACCCAAGCCTCCCGTCGGATCGATCGTCTGGATGGACCTGACTGTCCCGGACGCGGAGAAGGTCCGGCAGTTCTACGCCGAAGTGGTCGGCTGGAGCCCCGAACCTGTTGACATGGGTGGCTACAGCGACTTCAACATGTGTTCTCCCGAGGACGGCGCGTCCGCCGCGGGAGTGTGCCACGCGCGCGGTGTCAATGCCGACCTGCCGGCGCAATGGCTCATCTACATCGTGGTGCGGGACCTGGACGAGAGCATGCGCCGCTGCACTGCCGGAGGCGGCAAACTGATCGCGGGGCCGAAACCGCTCGGCGAACAGGGCCGCTACTGCGTCATCCAGGATCCAGCGGGGGCGGTCGCGGCTCTCGTGGAAACGCGTCGGTAACGGAGGGTTGGAGATGCGAATCGCTCGAGCGTTCTGGATTCTGCTGACAATCGGCGCCGCTGGCTGCTCACCCGCTTCGCCGCCGGGAGACGCGGCCTCGGGATCGGCCCCGGCCGCAGAGCGCCACTGGGGTATCGGCATCCATGGCGGCGCCGGGACGTTCACGGCGCTCGACCTGCCCGCGGGCGGCGTGGCGGAGGTCCGGGCCGACATGGAGCGGGCGTTGATGGCCGGGCACGCCATCCTCGCCCGGGGCGGCAGCAGTCTCGACGCGGTGCAGGCGGCGATCGTCATCCTGGAAGACTCGCCCAACTTCAACGCCGGCAAAGGAGCGGTCTTCACGCGTGACGGCAAGAACGAGCTGGACGCGGCGATCATGGACGGGCGCACGCTCGCTGCCGGAGCGGTCGCCGGGCTGCACCACATCAAGAACCCGGTCCTGCTGGCGCGCCGGGTGATGGAGAACTCGCCGCACGTCATGATGGTCGGCGACGGCGCCGAGGAGTTCGCCCGACAGCAGGGGTTCGAGATGGTCCCGGAGAGTTATTTCCGGACCGAGCAGGCATGGCAGGAACTGCAGCGCCACCTGGCGGCGGAGAAGGGAAGCGGCAAGAAGGGCACGGTCGGCGCGGTGGCGCTCGACCAGGCGGGGAACCTGGCGGCGGGCACTTCGACCGGCGGTCTGACCGGCAAGCGCTGGGGGCGGGTCGGCGACGTGCCGATCATCGGCGCCGGGACTTACGCCAACAACCGGTCGTGTGCCGTCTCGGCGACCGGGGTCGGCGAATTCTTCATCCGCAATGTCGTGGCCCACAGCATTTGCTCGCTCGTCGAGCTTCGCGGCATGTCGATCGACGAGGCGGCCGACGCCGTCGTCATCCGCCTGCTGGGGGAACAGAAAGGCGAGGGTGGCGTCATCGCGATGGACCGGAACGGCGCCTTCACCGGCACGTTCAACTCGCAGGGAATGCTGCGCGGCCATGTCGGCCCAGATGGGAAGCCGACCGTCTGGCTCGCCTGGCCCGAGCAGCCCTGATCGACGATGTTCCTCGGGCACGCGGCGGTGGGGCTGGCGGCGAAAGCGGTCGCGCCGCGCGTGTCGCTCGGGACGCTGGTGGCGGCGGCGTTCTTTCTCGACCTTCTCTGGCCGGTCTTCCTGCTGCTCGTTTGGGAGGAGGTCCGGATTGATCCGGGGAACACGGCGGCCACGCCACTCGATTTCGTGTCCTACCCGATCTCGCACAGCCTGGTCGCGGTCATTCTGTGGGCGGTCCTGTGCGGCGCTCTTTACCGGATCGCCGCGCAGGTGCGGCGTGCCACGCCTGATCGGATCGGCGCCATCATCGTTGGCCTCGTCGTCGTCAGCCACTGGTTCCTCGATGCGCTGACCCACCGCCCCGATCTGCCGCTGACGCCGGGCGGATCGGCCCGTGTCGGCCTCGGTCTGTGGAACTCGGTGCCGGGCACCCTTCTGGCGGAAGGGGGCCTGTTCGCCCTCGGGGCCTGGATCTACTTAAGGCAGACACGGCCACGCGACGGCGCCGGGTCGTGGGGCCTTGCGTCGTTTCTGCTGGTGCTGGCCCGGATCTACATCGGAAACGTCGCCGGGCCACCGCCCCCCGCGGCGGGGGCGATCGCCATCGTCGGGCTGCCGCTGTGGGCGCTCCCGCCTTGGGCCGCGTGGGTCGATCGGCACCGGACAAGAACATGAACGATCGAGTCCAGCAGGTCCTGGTCGACAACCACCGGAAGTTCTTGGCGTTCCTGGAGCGCCGGGTCGGATCGCGGGAGCTGGCCGAAGACATCCTGCGTCGACCACTACCGGAAGCGCGGGGCGGAGGCCCGGGCCCCGGAAGGACTGGCGGCGGAGATCGACACGACCCAGCCGCCGCCGGACGACGAGCTGATGGGTACCGTGTGCGATTGCATCGGTTCCCTCGTGGACACCCTCAAGGACGAGTACGCCGCTGCCATTCGTGGGGTCGATCTCGGGGGATCGAGCGTCAAGTCCTTCGCGGCCGAAGCGGGCATCACCCCCGGCAACGCCGCGGTGCGGGTTCACCGGGCCCGCGAGGCGCTCCGCCGTCAGGTGGTCCGTGCCTGCGGCACCTGCGCCACCCACGGCTGCCTCGACTGCCACTGCCAAGGGTCGTCAAAAACACTCTGCTGAGCCGCCACTCCGGCGGTGTAATGGCGGGGGCCCTTCTCCGTCTGCAATGGTGAACGTACCGGGGTAGGCGGTCCATGACGGGCCGAATGGACCCGGGACGTAACAGAAGGAGTACTCCGATGACGAAGACCCGGACCGAGAAGGCCTGCTGCTGCCCCCCCTGCGATGCCAGGAACTGCTGCTGCGGCCCGCAATGCGCCTGCCCGCCCGCCGAAGGGAAGAAGGGCTGAAGCCTGTTTTCCGCGACGCCTGCCCCGCGGCGGCTGACACCGCCGCGGGGCGCTGGCCAAAGTCCCGCGGATGGTCCTTGACGATATGCACAAATGTGCATGCATTTCGATTACGGGGTTGACTTCGCCGATGCGGTAACGGCCCTCGATGATGAGCATGCGCTGCGCGTGTCCGATCCAGCGGGGACGGAGGATCGGCATGTCTGTGTCGGTCTCGATGGCCTCGGTCGCTTGCTCACGGTGGTTTACACGTGGCGCGGGGAGAAGCTTCGGGTCATATCGGCGAGAAAGGCAACCCGCCGGGGAAGATTCGCATCACCATCAGGATTGATGAGGATGTCCTCGATTGGTTCAGGGAGCAGGTCCACAGGGCGGGCGGGGGGAACTACCAGACCCTGATCAACAACGTGCTGGTCGACTACATCCGGGTGCAGAAAGAATCGCTGGAAGCGACCCTTCGCCGCGTGCTCCGGGAGGAGATGCCAGCTTACGTGGTGCGGAAGGGTGCCACCCGCCGGAAAGGCCGCCGATCGAGGTGACGGGGGGGCCGCCGCGGCTCGGACGAACGGCACAGGTCGCGACGCTAGGCCGCCTGGCGGCGCCTGGCCGGCTTGCTGTCGAGGACAGTCTCCTCGGAGGCGAAGAAGAACGACGAGTGGCCCAGGTCCATGAACTCCTCCTGGAGGAGGCGCAGATCCTTGAGCTTCGCCTGGATCTCGGGGCGTGCGAAGAAGGCCAGCATGTCCGGCCCCTTCTTCCACCAGACCTCGATGACGCCGTCGAACGGGGTGGACGTGCCGCGGCTGGTCATCAGCTCGGTGTTGTGCGGCACCTCGAGCTCGGTGCTCACGGTGGCGCGGACGGCGCCCGAGGACCGGGCCAGATCGTGCAGGGCGTCGCGGTAGATCTCCCAGTGTTTGCGGAATTCCGAAATTGTCATGTCGGGTTTCCGTCGCACGCACTGTATCAATTTGATCATCGTCTGGTCTCCGCACCGGCCCGGGGGTCTGCCGCACGGGATGCCTGCCGGTCCCGCTGAAATATAGTCCTGGCGCTGGTTTCGGCAAGAGGGGCCGGCGGGCGCCGCGCTCAAGAGACGGCACAAACCGGACGTTCCGGGAGACTCAGGGAATCGCCTTTGGGTCGTCGGTCGGCGGCTTGCGCCGGCCCCAGCGGTCGAATGTCTTGAAGAATGTCACGCGGATGTCGCCCGAGCCGACGGCGTCGGGGATGGTCGAGCTGATGCCGCGGCTCATGCGGACATGGATCAGGGTGCTCCAGGGTCCGGAAAAATTCAGCGAGAGACCGCCGCCCAGGGCCCGCTCGTAGCCGGGGCCGAAATTCTCCTCGTTCTCTATCCAGGCGCCCTCGATGGCGGCGTCGACGCGAAAGGTATTGCCGAGGGTGAACCCGTAATCCAGCTCGGCGACCGCGCCGCGGTCGAATTGGATGCCTGAACCCCCGAAACCGCGGACGCGGGCCGACCTGAAATCGCCGATCTCGAAGCGCGAGAAGCGGTCCAGGTTGTCGCCATCGAACAGCGACAGGCCGAGGCTGATCTTCTGGAAGGGGCCGAAGTAGAAGCCCTTCTTGAGATCGGCACCACGGCGGGTAAACGATTGCAGATCCGGGTCGAACGGGTTGCCGGGCAGGCCCCATGGCAGCCAATCGCTCCGGTGCCCCGCCTCTCCCCAGAGGGTGGCGATGTAGCCATGCCGGTTGTACTCGAGTCGCAGGAGCAGGTCGGTCTCGAAGTGGTCGGCCGGGAGAACGAAGGTCGGATCGGTCCTGTCCTCCGGGGAGAAATGGAAGTAGGCGGTGGTCGCCTGAAGGGTCGTCTTCGCGAAATGGCCAATCGGCAGGCTGATTCCCGCCCCCACGGCATTGCGCAATATTTCCACGTACTCGTTCGAGAAGGTCCCGGCGGAGGTGGCGTTCTTGTCGGTATTGGAGATGGCCGCGAAGCTCCCATTCACGGTCGACGACAGGTGGCGGCCGCCACCCGCGGGTCCGATGTCCGG
>JANNTZ010000289.1:0-1701 GCA_031394595.1 Acidobacteriota bacterium | reverse complement strand
CGGTCCGCCGACGACATCCCCCGCGTTATAGGCCATCATCAGCTTGCCCGCCGCGTCCACCGCCAGCGATGCCGACGGCCCGAAGAACCCCAGGGTGCAGCCCGGCGCCCAGGCGCAGCCCGGCATCTGGCGCGAGGTGTCGACCAGGGTGGCGCTCCAGGACGCCCCGCCGTTGGTGGTTTTCAGGACCTTGATGTTGGAATCGCCGGTGTAATCCTGGGTGTAGTCGGTGGCCGCCAGCCAGGCGACCATCGGGTTGGTCGGCGACACGGCGCCGCCGGTGTGAAACCAGTAACGCGTGTCGCTGTTGGTCTTGACGCCGGCGGAAAAGCTGACGCCGTAGTCGTGCGAGGCGACGACGTACGAATCGCTGGCGTTGAAGCCGATGTACACATGCTGCCCGTCGGGCGAGATCATCATCCACGGCTTGTCGGACCAGGTCGGCTTCTTTCCTTTGCCGGCGAATGTGATCGGGGCCGACCAGGTGTCGCCCTGGTTCAGCGACTTGGTGAACGACACCCCGGGGTTGTAGGCGCTCAGGAAGCAGGCGAACAGGTGGCCGCTGGTCGCCACCTCGATCTGAGGGTCGTTCTGGGCCTTGCGCGTCACATACAGGAACTTGTCCACCGTCCAGGTGGCGCCCCCGTCCCCGGATCGCCGGAAGATGATGTTGGGCGAGCAGTTATTGCAGGGCTTCGCGCCGCTGTACCGCGTCGTCAACTGGTACACCTGGTTGGGGTTCAGCGGGTTGACGCCGACCGCCGGCTCCCAGTCGTCCTCCCCGGACCAGACTCGTTCCGAGTCCCAGCCGGCCGCGGCGGCCGACGGCACCGGGGCCGCCTCGACGCGGGTCTCCTGCGCGTAGGAGGTGCCGCTCCAGACTTTCTTGTCCTTGCCGTCCGGATCTCCGGCCCTGCCCTCCGGTTCTGCGCCCGGCGGTCCCGCGAGACGCATGACCAGGAACGCCCCGACGACCATGGTCGCCAGCGTAGCGGCCAGGAAGAATACCGGCCGGCGGCGTGACGGGACTGAAGAGGAGTGCGGCGGGACGCGATCCGTGTGCATCGGTTCACCCTCCAGACGAGAAACGTGGCGGCACTATAGCACGGCAAGATCTGAGAAGATCCCCTCCGTGATGCCTCAAGAGATCCGCCTCATCCAGGCGACAACCCCCGCCGAGATCGACGCAGCGCGGGCCCTGTTCGAGGAGTACGCCGCCTGGCTGGGGTTCGATCTCGGCTTCCAGGGGTTCGCAGAGGAACTGGCGACGCTGCCGGGGGACTACGCCCCGCCGCGCGGCCGGTTGTACCTCGCGGAGTGCCGGGACGTTCGCGGCGCCGGCGACGGGTGCGGCGTTGACCGCGCCCCTGGCGACGGGCCGGCCCCGTTCGCCGGTTGCGGCGCCCTGCGGTCAATCGAAAGCGACGTCTGCGAAATGAAGCGGCTTTACGTGCGGCCGGCGTTCCGGGGTTGCAGGGTCGGGCGACGGTTGGCGACGGCGCTGGTGGAGGAAGCGCGCGCCGTCGGCTACCGCTGCATGCGCCTCGACACCCTCGACACGATGACCGCGGCCAACGCGCTTTACCGGTCGCTCGGCTTCCGCGACATCCCGGCGTATCGCCACAACCCGTTCAGCAACGCGGTCTACCTGGAGCTGGCGCTGCGCTGATCGCGCCGTGACGGAGTTGCCACGGGGGAATC
>JANNTZ010000283.1:0-2474 GCA_031394595.1 Acidobacteriota bacterium | reverse complement strand
ACTCCAGCGGCTCCTTGTGCAACCGGGCATTCTTCGGGTCGCCGGTGTGCTCCCAGGCGGCGACGTAGCAGAAATTGGCATCGTCCCGCTTTGCCTCGCCTTCCGGGGTCTGGCTCTCCTCGCGGAAATGTCCGCCGCAGGATTCGGTCCGGTGCAGCGCGTCGAGGCACAACAGCTCGGCCAGCTCGAGGAAGTCGGCGAGCCGGCCGGCTTTCTCGAGCGATTGATTGACCTCCTCGCCGGTCTCCAGGACGCGGACGTCGCGCCAGAACTCCTCCCGCAGTTGCGGGATGCGCTGCAGCGCCTTCTTCAACCCGGATTCATTCCGGGCCATGCCGCACTGCTCCCACATGAGGAGACCCAGCTCGCGGTGCAACGAGTCGACCGTCCGCTTCCCCCGGATCGACAGCAGCCGCGCGATGCGTCCGCGCACTTCGTCGAGGACCTGCCGGACTGCCGGATGATCGGTGGCGATCGGATCGCTCTTGGTCCGCGCCAGCGCGTCCGGCAGAGTGGCCGGCAGGACGAAATAACCGTCGGCCAGCCCCTGCATCAGGGCGCTGGCCCCCAGGCGGTTGGCGCCGTGGTCGGAGAAGTTCGCCTCGCCTGCGACGAAGAGACCGGGGATGGTCGACTCGAGGTTGTAGTCGACCCACAGCCCGCCCATGGTGTAGTGCACCGCCGGGAAGATCCGCATCGGCACCTTGTAACCGTCCTCTCCCGTGATCCGCTCGTACATCTCGAACAGGTTGGAGTAGCGCTCCCGGATGACGGGCTCGCCCAGCCGCCGGATGCTGTCGGCGAAGTCGAGATAGACGCCAAGACCGCCCGGCCCGACGCCGCGTCCTTCGTCGCAGACCTCCTTGGCGGCTCGCGACGCGATGTCGCGCGGCGCGAGGTTGCCGTACGACGGGTACTTGCGTTCGAGGTAGTAGTCGCGTTCGGTCTCCGGGATCTGTGCCACCGGGCGAATGTCACCTTTTTTCTTCGGGACCCAGACGCGGCCGTCGTTGCGCAGCGACTCGCTCATCAGCGTCAGCTTCGACTGGTGGGGACCGCTGACCGGGATGCAGGTCGGGTGGATCTGCGTGTAGCACGGGTTCGCGAAGAACGCGCCGCGCCGGTGCGCCCGCCAGATGGCGGTGGCGTTGCAGTTCTTGGCGTTGGTCGACAGGTAGAAGACGTTCCCGTAGCCGCCGGTCGCCAGCACCACCGCGTCACCGATGTGGACCTCGATCGCGCCGGTCTCCAGGTCGCGCGTCACGATGCCGCGCGCCCGTCCGTCGACGACCAGCAGGTCGAGCATCTCGGTGTGATCGCGGACCTTCACCCTGCCGGTCGCGACCTGCCGCTGCAGCGCCTGGTAAACGCCAAGAAGCAGTTGCTGCCCGGTCTGGCCGCGGGCGTAGAAGGTGCGTTCGAGCTGGGCCCCGCCGAAAGATCGGGTGTCGAGCAGGCCGCCGTATTCGCGCGCGAACGGCACTCCCTGCGCCACGCACTGGTCGATGATCCGCAGACTCAGCTCCGCCAGCCGGTGGACGTTGGCCTCGCGGGCCCGGAAGTCACCTCCCTTGACCGTGTCGTAGAACAGGCGGTGGACGCTGTCGCCGTCGTTGCGGTAGTTCTTGGCGGCGTTGATGCCGCCCTGGGCGGCGATCGAATGGGCGCGTCGCGCACTGTCGTTGTAAGTGAAGGCGAGGACGTTGTAGCCCAGTTCCCCGAGCGACGCGGCGGCCCCGCCGCCCGCCAGCCCGGTCCCCACGATCAGGATCGTGTACTTCCGCCGGTTGGTGGGGTTGACCAGCTTCATCTCGAAGCGGTGACGGTCCCATTTCTCCGGCAGCGGACCGGCGGGGATCTTCGCGTTCAGGCGCGGGCTCGCCGCGGCGTCGCTCATGAGCGTGATCGATCCATCAGGACAGTCATGCGGTCACCGCACCCACCCGGCCAGGACCGCGACCGGGATCGAGATGTTGCCGGCCACCACCGCCAGGGTGACGACGCTGCTCAGCGTGCCGTAGACCCGATCGCCGCTGGCGGTCACCACGCCGCAGGTCTGGAACAGGCTCCAGATCCCGTGATGCATGTGCATCCCCAGCGCGACCTGGGCGACGATGTAGAAAATCGACACCGGCAGCACGGAGAACCCGGCGACGACGTTCCGGTACACCGAGAGATGCCGGAACTGGCCGGGCGCGAAACCGACCGCGCCGATCGTCAGGTGCAGGAGGTGATAAACGACGAACAGCAGCAGGATGACCCCGCCCCAGCGCATCGTCCGCGCGGCATATGTGGCCGACAAGGCCCGTTTCTCGAGATAGCCAATCGGCCGTGCCGTCCAGCTCATGCGGCTGAGCTGCCAGGCCGCCAGAATATGCAGGCCCACCGCGCCCAGCAGCGCGACGCGCGCCATCCACAGCCCCTGTTCGGGAAACAGGAACGGGCTGCCGGCCTCGCGCAGCCAGACGGCGTAG
>JANNTZ010000225.1:0-4686 GCA_031394595.1 Acidobacteriota bacterium | reverse complement strand
CGACGCGGTGGTGGCCCGCGCGCTGGAGCGCGATCCGGCGGCGCGTTACCCGAGCGCCACGGCGCTGCTCGAGGACTTCGAGAAACGCCGGGCGTCGCGATCTTGGCGGCGGTACCGGAAGCCGGCGCTGTGGACCGGCGGGGTCGTGGCCGCCGCCGCGGTCATCGGCCTCGCGGCCTGGTTCGGCGCCCTCGCCCCGCGGACCGCGCCGGTTGAGACCCCGCCTCCGCCGGTGCAGGCCTCGCTGGCGATCCTGCCGTTCCGGAACGGGACCGGGGAGCCCCGTCTCGACTGGATCCACGACGGCCTGCCGAACCTCCTGCGCGCCGATCTGCAGCAGTGGCGGACCCTGCGGCTTGCGGGCGAGGACCGCGTCGGTGGCGCCTTGCGCGGTCTCGGGGTGGCTGGTGGCGACGCTTACCCGCCGGATCTCCCTCCCCGCCTCGCCGGACTGGTGGGCGTGGACGCCACGCTGCACGGGTCCCTGATCCGTGCCGGTACCAGGTTCCGGATCGACGCGGCATTGCAGCGTGCCGGATCGACCGGGCCGGGACAGGCCTTCGTGGTCGAGGGCGATGGCGAGGAGGCGATCCTCGGCATGGTGGACGACCTCTCGTCGCGGGTCCGCGACGCGCTCGGGATTCATCGCGGTCTGTTCGAGCGTGACCGCCCCGCGGCAGCGATCGCCTCGAAGTCGATCGAGGCGACACGTCTGTACCAGGAGGGCCTCGCCCTGGCCCTGTCGGGCGGACCCCTCGAGGCCTCACGCCGGTTCGAGGCGGCGATCCTGGAGGACCCCGACTGGCCGGTGGTGCATGCATCGCTGGCGGAGGTTTACCAGCGGCTCGGCCAAGATGCCAAGGCCGCAGAGGCAGCCAACCGCGCCGTCCAGGGGATCGGCAGTGGCGTGTCCCCCGCGGACGCGGCACGCATCCGCGGGGTGAAGGCCCGCGTGACCGGCGAACTGGAGGCGGCGGAGGAGGCCTACGGCGAGATCGTCCGGCTGCTTCCCAACGACGCCGCGGCGCTGCTCGACTTGGCGGCGATCCAGGAGGAGAACAACCACCTGGAGGAGGCCGAACGAACTGCCGTCCGGGCCGCCGGTGTCGATCCGAAGAACCCGAACACCAGCTTCGTCCGCGGCCGGCTGCGCTTCAAGCAGGGGCGGACCACCGAGGCGCTCGCCGATTTCAATGAGTCGCTCAACCTGAATCTGGCCTTGGGAAACGAGGATGGCCGGGCCACGGCCCTCAATGCCCTCGGCAACAGTTGCAGGGAGCTCGGGCGTCTCGAGGAGGCCTTGCGTCACTACCAGGAGGCGCTCGCGATCCGCGAACATCTCGAGGACGTTCGCGGCACCAGCCTGGCCCTGAGAAACATTGCGATCGTGATGCAGGACCAAGGAAGGGTGAACGAGGCGATCGCGTCGATTCAGAAGGCGATCGCGGCAAGTCGGCAGATCGGCGGCCGTTCCGCCCTCGCAGGTTACATCGGCGATCTGGGCCAGATCTATCAGGCTGCGGGGCGCGGCGAAGAGGCGCTGGTCGCCTTCCAGGAGAGTCTGGGAATCCTGCGGGAGATGGGCGACGATCCCAACGTGGCGGCCACGCTCGCCAACATCGGCGCCACACACACGATGCTGGGTCACTATCTCGAGGGTTTCTACTTTCTCAAGGAAGCCCTGGAAAAACGCCGCACCAACGGGATTCAGAGTGAAACCCTCCGGTCACTCATCGACATCGGTGTCGTCGAGCAGGTCCAGGGAAGGTACGAGGAGGCGCTGCGCTACGACCTCGAGGCTCTCGGCCTGGCGCGGGAAATTCACGACCCCCAGGCCGAGGGCGTCCTCGGCGTCAACCTGTCGAACATCCACGAGGACCAGGGGAACTACGCCGCAGCCCTGAAGGCCGCCGTCGATGCCGAGGCGGCGGCGCGCGCGGGCGACAACCAGAGCGTTCTCGGACATGCGCTGATCGCCGGCGCCTCCATCCGCGTCCGAGGGGGCGACGAGGACAAGGCGGCAATCCTCCTCGCCGAAGCGTTGGCGTTGGCCCGGAAGATCGGCGCCCCGCCGCTCGAGGCCGAGGCCCTCGTCGTCCAGGGTCTTCTGTTCCTCCAGAAGGGCGACCGCGGCCGTGCCGCCATCACCCTGGTCGAGGCGGAGCGCGCCGCCGGACGACTGCAGGATCTCCGCCTCCTCATGACGGCCCGACTCTACCGGGCCGCGGCCGCTCGTTCGGCTGGGCGACTCCGAACCCTCGCCCGGGAAATCAAGGCTGCCGGACTCGATCCGCTCGTCGGCCGTGCCCTGCTGGCCCAAGCCCGCATTCACCTTGAGAACATGGAGCCCTCCCCGGCGCGCGAAGCGGCCCGAGCCGCCATCGAAATCGCCGAGCGGCTGGGGCAGAAAGATCTGCTCCTCCAGTCCCATGACGTTGCCGCGGCCGCCGCCCGGCGACTAGGAGACCAGGCGGCGGCCACCGAGGATTGCGCCAGCGTCGCCCGCCTGCTGGACGAGATCGGCAGCGGCCTCGAGGACTCCCTCGCCACCGCGCTGAAGAAGCGCCCCCTCGCCGGCTGCCGCCCGGGTACGTGACCCCATCCTTTAGCCTGGATTTCACGTTTCCCCTTGACAGACGCGGCTTTCGGCGGATACAAAGGGGGCCGTCAGTCTGTTCATGGCGCCGGCCGTGCGGCGCCTTTTTCGAACACTTGTCGACTTGGGTGCCAATCCATAGAGGGGTGAAATGAATCGCGCTGCTCCGGTATTCCGCCTGCTTCTGAGCCTGCTGGCCTTGGTCTCCCCTGTTGCCGTCGGCCCGGTCGTTGCCGCCGACGTGACCACCTACACCAGTGCGGGGATCTGGCTGGAAGCCCTGTCCGGAACCCCGACCGTCGAAGGGTTCGACGGATGGGATGACGAGACGATCCTGACCACCCAGATCACCGGCCTGTCCTTTTCGTCGCCCAACGCGGAGTTGGAGGGATACTTCCCGATTCAGACCGACGCCTACGAACCTGCGGCCAGTTTCCCCAACGTTCTGACCGGCGGCGGCGTCCCCGGACCCGGCGAGACGCTGCAGACGATCGTGATCGAGTTCAGCCCGGCGATCACGGCTCTGGCCTTCCAACTGGGGGCCTATCACCCGGAAGCAACACCGCTGTCGGTCTTCTTCGAATTCACCGACGAGTCGACCGCCCTGGCGAGTGTCACCAACGACACCGAGGACGAGACCGCGAATGTCTTCTTCGGCGCCATTGCCGACACGCCGATCTTCCGGGTGACGATTACTTCCGGCACCGAATCCGGGGGTTACGAGGAGTTCGTCCTTGACGATCTGGCGTGGCTGACGGAGGAGGACGGCGACGACGTCACCCTGCCCGTCTGCACCGCGACACCGGTCGATCTCGAGGGCGGCCTGTTCATCGCCGGCAGCGCGACCGACGCGGGCGAGGGGGACAGCGGCATCGCCACGGTGGTGCTGGCTCCCGGTTCCACGAACCTGGATCTCGTCGTCGACCCCGAGTTCGAGGCGGGCGCCCCGACGGCACCCTTCTCGGTGTTCATCATCGACTCCGACATGGACGCCTCCGGGTCGGTTGTGGCGACCGACGGGGCCGAATTGAGCTGCACCATTCCGGTCGACTTCCGCACCCTGCCTGCCGGGCCGCTGAGCGATGAGGTCCTCTGCTCGGGTGAAGGGATCCTGCTGAGCGTCAGCAACGCCTCGGTGACCGACCCCGGGATCTCCGCCTGCACCGCGACACTGCCGCAGCCGTCCGACCCATCCTATCCGCCAGGGTACGAGCCGTCGCCGGGGAGCGACTTTACTCCCTGCCGGATTCTGACGATCGAATCGCCCGTCGAGGGTTTCACCGACATGGTCTACAAGAAAGACGGCACCTTCGACCCGCGGCTCCGGCTGTTGTTCTCGCGTTTGGAGGGCACGAGTTTCCCGCCGTTCACCGACATCACGACCGCGGTGGAGCCGATCCTCACCGTGGTTCCCGACCCCACCCGGATGTCCGGAGGCGTCCGCTGGACGCCGGTAAAGATCGCCTGCGCCCTGCTGGCCGAGACCTGCAACGGGGTCGACGATGACCTGGACGGCGCCGTAGATGAGGGCCTGCCGGTGGGAGAGCCGCCGGTCGACAACGACGAGGACGGCTACCCGTTGTGCGCCGCCGCGGGCGCCACGGCCGACTGCAACGATCAGATCACGACGATCAACCCGGACGCCGCCGAAACGTGCAACGGGATGGACGACAATTGCGACACCACGATCGACGAGGGCGACCCTGGCTCCGGTGCGGACTGCGCAGTGGCGGGAGAGCTCGGCGCCTGCGCTGTCGGCGAAACTTCGTGCGTGGACGGGGCCCTGACCTGCACGCAGACTGTTCAGCCGTCCGCCGAGGTCTGCGACGGACGGGACAACGACTGCGACGGCAGGACCGACGAGGTCTACGTTTTCAGTGGCTACCTGCCGCCGGTCAATGCCGACGGATCGAGCATCTTCAGACGACGGCGGGCGATTCCCCTCAAGTTCCGCCTGAATGACTGCCAGGGCGCCATGGCCTCCAATGCGATCGCCACCCTGCAGGTCTTCTTCTACAGGAGCGGCATCGTCGGCGTGGAGATCGAGGAAGTGTCCTCGGTGGCGACCAGCAACACCGGCAACCGGTTCC
>JANNTZ010000083.1:0-2207 GCA_031394595.1 Acidobacteriota bacterium | reverse complement strand
CTTCCGCTGATTGCGGAAGGGCGTGCAGTCTTGCGACAGGAGCCCTGAGCCGAATGGACCATGTCCTTTTCCAGTATGATCAGTCGTTTGTACTGGAGGCTTTTCGCCAGGGCGACTTCGATTTTGTCGACGGCGTGAGCGAGGTGGGGGAAACCGAGTTCTTCCGCTACATCGGGGCCCACAAGATCCTAGCGAAGCTTGCCGAAACCTATCCTTCACCGCGCAAGAAGCACGACGTGCCGCTGTGGATGTACATCGCCAGCAACCTGACGATGCGGCTGCACGGCGTTCACAGTTTTCATGCCTATCCGTATGTGGTGCGCTGCGGTGGGATGCTCAATGCCTTCGGCCCGCAGGTGGCTCACAAAGCGATTCATCCGGAGACCGGCGATGTCACGTTGAGCTGTACGGGGTTCAACCAGAAAAACGACTACGATCGACAGACGCCATGCGATCAGGACTACCTGCGAAAGGTCGCTCGGGCTACTCCCGCCGAGGAGCTTCATCGTTGGTTCAACCACGACGTCATCGGGATCCTGAAGCAGCACAAGGCATTCGATTCTGAGGGGATCTTTCTGGGTGACGCCAGCTACCTGTTTGTTCCCGACAACGAGAAGTACGAAGGCTCGGTGAGGTTGCTCTTTGACGAGCACAACCATCCGGTCGACAGCAAGGAGGTGCCGGCCGGGAAGAGAGGGCAGTATCAGTGGAAGCGCTGCTACAAGCTGGTTTCGCTGGTCCACACCAACCGGGCGGGAGACTTTTTCCTCTATGCGGGCTTGGCAGTTGTCTCGGGGAAGGCGCACGAGGCACCGGTGCTCTACCGGTTGGTGGACGGCTTCGTCGAGGCCGCTGGTCGCGGCGTCATGAAGCGGTTGATTCTGGATCGGGGCTTTATTGACGGCGAGCAGATCGGACGGTGCAAGAGTGAACATGGCATCGACGTCCTCATGCCACTGAAGAAGAACATGGACATTTATGAGGACGTCCTGGGTCTTGTTCGGGCGGGGCGAGTGCCGTTCGAATCCTATAGCCCTCCGTCTCCGAGGCCGCCGGTAGACCCAAAGCCGACCCATGTTCCCGAGAAAGTTCGCGCGCGCGAGCGGAAGCGCCAGGAGACGTTGAACCAGAAAAAGGAGGCCGCTCCTCCCCCACCGCCCGATAAGGTCCTGGTCCGCAGCGCAGTGGGGTGCATGGGCGACTTCCGGAGCTGGTCCAGCTGCTCACTTCCTTTGACCGTAGTCGTTAACCGTGAGACCTACGGTGACGGGCACGAGGAAGTCTGGATGCTCGTCGATACGAAGGAGGTGACCGATCCCGCTGCGTCGCGCAACGAGTATCGCCTCCGGACCGGCATCGAGGAGCGCCACCGGCAGCTCAAGTGTTTCTCTGATCTGACCGATTTCAAGTCGCGGTCATTCTCCCTTGTGTGCAATCAGGTTGTTTTCGTGGCGCTCGCCTACACTCTGTTGCAGCTGTACCTCAAGCGGATTGAGCGGCCGGAACTCAACCGACATACCCAGCCCCGGCTTCGGCGCCAGCTCATGCCGACGCAATCGGTTATCATCGTGTACTACCAAAACCGCTTTGCTTTGTTCTCTTCGCTCGAGTACACGGAGCTGCTGTTGACCCTCGCGCCCGAGGCCTCCAAGAAGATCCTCTCCAAAACTCGAAGACTGCGGAAAGAGCTCGACCAAGAGCTGAAGCTGGTGCGCCCGCCGTAGCCGACGCTGAATCCGACGTCCTTCCCTGCGCTGAAGCCCCCTTGCCGCCCCCCAGTTCTTGCACGGGTCTCCAGGGAGGCACGGTTGCGATGAGCTGAGCGAACCTTCGAGCGCGGCGTGCCTGCTGCGGGGAGCCCTGCATGAGTCTCCCGAAAGTCACACGAACGGCTGTCCCGTCCTCACTCCTCTCGTCGGTCGGATACTCGATCGACGCAACGCTCGATCTGGAGCTCTGCAGCGGCGCGGTCTACCGCTACTTTGCCGTCCCGCAAGCCGTCTTTGACGGGCTGATCACTGCCGAATCCAAGGGCATCTACTTCAACCGCAATGTCAGGAACCGCTTCCGCTATCAGCGGCTGGCCTGAACGGGCCCGAATCACATTCGTCTCCCACCCCGTCAGTCCCCTGGACCATCGGGAGCCGCTCCGTGAAGACCGGTACCAAACTCTCGGCTTCCTGAGCGAGTTCGACCAGCGACTGACG
>JANNTZ010000173.1:0-1684 GCA_031394595.1 Acidobacteriota bacterium | reverse complement strand
AACCCGGCCGCGCGCCTGTTCTGGGAGCTGGGCGGGCAGCATGCCCACGCGATTGTGGCGCGATTCGACCAGATCATCGCCGGGCGTCAGATGGCCGAACGCTTCACGCAGCAGCTCGTCAGCGCGGGGCGGCGGCTGGCGTGGGGGCCGATTCACGACGACTACCATCTGCACAACATGCTGCTTGAGTCAGGGCGCGTGACGGCGCTGCTCGACTGGGATGGGGCACACCCCGACTGGCTCATGATCGAGGCAGTGAAGTAGTCCCGGCGACCGGCGCACCGGATCTCCAATGGACGAACGGATTGTCGTCATCGCCCGCGCAGGGGAGGCCGCCTACCCGGCGCGGCCCCCTTTCCATCCGGACGAAGCCTGTCCCGAATCGATCGTCGGGAGCCTGACCGGACCCGGGTCCAATCCCGCGTATCGCGCCGTGCGCGACGCCCTCAGGATCTCCGGGCTCGATGGGGCGCGCTGCGGCACCGCTGCCTGGAACCCTCTCGCACACTGGATCCGGCCTGGACAAACGGTCGTCCTGAAGCCGAATCTGATCACCGGCGTCCACCCGCGGGACCCGGAGGGATGGCGGTATACGCTCACGCACGGCAGCATCATTCGCGCGGTGGCGGACTTTGTCTGGAAGGCACTCGAGGGGCGCGGCCGGATCGTGCTGGCCGACGCGCCCCAGACCGATGCCTCCTTCGACCGCATCGTCGGGTGCCTCGGTCTGGACGCCATCCAGCGCTTCTACACGGATCAGGGGCTGGATTTCGAGGTGGTGGACCTTCGCCCCGAGGTCTGGACGGCGCGCGACGACGTCATCGTCGATCGGACGGCCCGGCCGGGCGACCCCGCCGGATACGTGGCGTTCGATCTTGCCGACCGCAGCGAATTCACCGCTCACGCAGGGGCCGGGCGGTACTACGGCGCCGACTACGACGCGGGCGAGGTCAACCGCCATCATGACGGCGGCCGGCACGAGTACCTGATCTCCGGGACGGTCGTCCGTTGCGACGTGTTCGTCAACCTCCCGAAATTGAAAACCCACAAGAAAACGGGCATCACCGTCAACCTCAAGAACCTGGTGGGGGTCAATGGCGACAAGAACTGGCTCCCGCACCATACGGTCGGCTTCCCCGAGAACGGTGGCGACCAGTACCCGGGGGCCACGCTCGCCAGGCGGCTGGAGCACACCGGTGCCGGAATCCTGCGTGCCGTGGCGCTCCGTGTTCCTGCAATCGGCACCTGGATGCTGCGGCACGCTCGGCGGGCCGGCGCCACCGTGTTCGGGGAGACCGGGCAGGTCGTCCGGAGCGGCAACTGGCATGGTAACGACACGACCTGGCGGATGTGTCTCGATCTCAACAAGATCGTCCTGTACGGCAATCCGGACGGATCCTTCCGGGAACCTGACCCATCCTCCCGCAAGCCCTACCTGTCGTTCGTGGACGGCATCGTCGCCGGCCAGGGGAACGGACCGTTCGATCCCGACCCCGCCCCATCGAGGGTCGTGCTGTTCGGCACCAACCCGGCCTACGTGGACCTCGTTGCGGCAGTCCTGATGGGCTTCGACCCCTTCCGGATCCCCACCACCCGCGAGGCGTTCCGGACCCGCGGGCTGCCGATTGTTTCCGGCAGGCCGGAGGCGGTGCGTTGCCTCAGCAACCATGGTCCCTGGAACACC
>JANNTZ010000169.1:0-5087 GCA_031394595.1 Acidobacteriota bacterium | reverse complement strand
CCTAACGGCCGTTCGTCGCGGGCTTCGAGCAACTGCTTCTTCCTGTCGCCGATCCCGATCCGCTCCTCGATCAACAACTCCGCCAGCACCGCCCCGGCGACCAGGTGCTCCGGAACATAAGTCGCGAGCGTGCCGGTCTGGTTGGCGAGTGCGAGGAGCATGAGTTCCTCGTAGAGGTGAAGCGGTTTCGGCCCCCTGTCCTTGGATCGAATGCTCATGTTGTCTCCGTTCGGTGCGTGGCTCCGCGCCTCTACCGCCCGCGCCTCTTCTTGCGGAGTCGCCTTCTCGGTGATCTTCTCCTTGGAGGTGATGCGCCAGTCATGTGGCACGCGTCAAAGCACGCAGTGAAACCGTAAGGGTGGAAGTATACAGGAGGGAGCCCGCCCCGTTTACCCCTCCAGCCACCGCTCCACGGGCGCGGCGAGGAACTCGTTCACGGCGATTCCGTCGGTCCCGACGATGAGCGAGCGGCGCGTCCGGTGCGCTTTCGAGAACGCCTCCAATCCAGAGTGGGCCCGCGGGACTCGCCCGCTCTTGACCTCGATCGCGATGATCTCCCGTCCCGAGCGAAGCACAAAGTCGACCTCGTCGTTTCCCTCGCGCCAATAGAAGAGCTCGCAGACTCCGCGGGCGGCGGCGTTGGCCAAGTGTGCCCCGACGGCCGATTCCGAGAGCCGGCCGAAGAACGCGCGATCGCTCCACGCCTCGTCAGGCGAGAGGCCGGACATGGCCGAGAAGAGGGCATTGTTCAGGACCTGCAGCTTCGGGCTGGACCCTCGCTGGCGGACGACCTTTCCCGAGTACTTCGGTAGCCCGACGAGCATGCCGGCACCGGCCAGCAGATCCAGATAGTGAGCCAGCGTCGTCGTGTTTCCCGCGTCGTGAAGCTGTCCCAGCATTTTGGTGTAGGAGAGAATCTGCCCCGAGTAGCTGCAACCCAGTTCGAAGAGACGTCGCAGCAGCGCGGGCTTGTCGACCCGTGACAGCAGGAGCACATCGCGTGCGATGGTCGGCTCGATGAGCGCATCACGAATGTAGCGTGACCAGCGGTCGGGTTCGCCCGCCAGCGGTGCGGCGCCGGGATAGCCCCCGTAAAACAGGAACTGATCGAGCGTCCAGCCGAAGGCCTCCCGCATCTCGGAGAAACTCCAATGTGGCAGATGCAGGAGCTCGAAGCGGCCGGCGAGACTTTCGCTCAGCCCCTTCTGTACCAGGAGCGGCGCCGATCCGAGCAGCACCGCCTTGAGCGGGATCCGCGCGCGTGTGTCCGCGTCCCACAGGCGCTTCACGGTCTCGGACCAGCCCGGCACCTTGTGCACCTCGTCAAGCACCAGCAACGCGCCCAGTTTCCCGTGCTCCCCCGCGAGGAGCCGCGCGGCATCCCACTGCTCGCTGATCCATTCGGGGCCACGCAGGGTCGGCTCGTCGGCGCTGGCGAAGCGGTTCGCCAGCTTCAGCCGGCCCGCCACCTGCGTCACCAAGGTCGTCTTGCCCACCTGTCTCGCCCCCGAGATCACTTGAAGGAAGCGTCGGGGTTCCTCAAGCCGGCGGATCAGCTCGGAAGCCTGCGGTCGGGAGAATTCTCGTTTGCTCATGATAGTGAGTAATTTTACTCAATACGTTGAGTAAAGTTCAAGTGTGAGCGGGAGGCCGGGGACAGAGTCCGACACATCAGTTTTCCCCGGTCACCAGCCCGATCGCCAGGCCGTCGTAACCCTTGCTGCCAACGGTCTGGATCACCGTGGCGGTCACGCGCGGTTCGGCCGCCAGGAGTTCGTTGAACCGGCGCGCCCCGCGCACGCGGGAATCGGCGCTGGCTGCGTTGATAATCTCGCCGTCGCGCACCACGTTGTCGGCGACGATCAGGCTGCCGCGGGCGGTCAGTCGCAGCGCCCAGTCGAGATAACCGGGATAGCCCTCTTTGTCGGCGTCGATGAAGACCAGGTCGAACGGTCCGCCCCGTTCGGCGGCCAGGATCGGCAGCGTGTCCAGCGCCTTTCCCACCTGCACCTCGACGACCCGGGCCAGATCGGCGCGGGCGATGTTGGCGCGCGCCACCTCGGCGTGCCGGGGATCGGCCTCCAGCGTCACCAGGCGGCCGTCGGCCGGCAACGCCCGCCCCATCCAGATGGTGCTGTAGCCGCCCAGGGTGCCGATCTCCAGGATGCGCCGCGCCCCCTGCACGCGCGCCAGCAGGAACAGCAGCTTCCCCTGGCTCGGCGAGACGCTGATCGGCGGCAGGCCGGCCGCGGCACTCTCGCGCAGCGCCGCCTCCAGCGCCGGATCCGCCTTCACCATCAGGTCATCGATGTAGCGGTCGACGGCCGACCAGAGTTCCTGGGTCATGTTGGGTCGCTCCCCCGTTTCAGCCATCGGGCAGCCAGAAGCGGCATGATGGCGAACACTCCGAGCATGATCTCATACACGGTCCCCGACACCGGGTCGCGGCTCTCGTAGTATTCCGCCAGGGTCCATCCCCGCAGCCAGAGGACGACGGTGAACTCGAAGGTCAGCATGAGCGCCAGCGCCAGCACGCCGATCGCCAGCATGATCGGCGCTTCGAGGAGCTCGGCGGTCCGGGTGCCGAGGGGCGGCGCGACCCACACGACACGGATGAACCCGAGGACGAACCCCGCCGCTGGTCAGGCCACCACGGCGCGCAGGAACGAGGCGTAGACGTCGAGATAGAGATCCACATCGGCGGCGCGCGCCGGCACCGCCATCGTCGGCCCCGCTCCGGGGATCGCCTCCCAGATACCACGGTTCGCCATCCAGAGGCGCTGTGTCTTCGTCAGCAGCAGATCGCGCAGCGCCAGCGCCTGCTGGCCGGTCTTCGGCTCCGGCCCGTACCAGTGACCCGATCGGGGACCGAACCGCTGCGCGGTCCAAGGCAGGCGGGCGGCGCGGATCGCTTTCTCGATCCCGTCGGCCAGCCGCGCCCCGATCGCGCTCGTGTGTTCGTAGGCGGCCGGGGTGAGCACCTTGGTCAGCGTGGCGCGCGATGCCGCCATCGACAACGGGTTGCCGAACAGGGTGCCGCCGGTCGCCGCCAGCCGCTTCCCCCTGACGTCGATCTCGCGGGCGAGCGAATCGATCATTCCGTAGGCGCCGAGCGGCACGCCCCCGGCGATCGCCTTGCCGATGGTGACGATGTCGGGTTCGAGACCGAACCGTGCCGTCGCCCCGCCGTGGCCGACCACGTGCGTGTGAGTCTCGTCGATGGCGAGGACGGTGCCGCTCTCACGGGTCGCCGCGCGCAGCGCCTGGTGCCAGCCCGGCTGCGGCAGCAGCAGGTGCACATTGTTGGTGAGCGCCGGCTCGGTCAGGACGATGGCGACGTCGCGCGGCTCCAGCGCCCGCCGCAGACCGTCGACGTCGTTGAACTGGACGATGCGGACCTTGCCGGTCGTCGCCTTCGCCAGCCCGCGCTGCACCGGGACCAGTTGGCCGTCCTGCAGGTCGATCAGCCCCTCGTCAAAATGCCCGTGGTAATGCCCGTCGAACAGCAGCGCCACCTCGCGGCCGGTGGCGGCGCGGGCGATGCGGATCGCCTCGACGTTCGCCTGGCTCGCCGACAGGGTGAACTGCCAGAACGGCACCGGGTAGCGGCGCGCCAGTTCCTCGGCGACCTCCACCGCGTCGGCGCTCGGCAGCAGGAACTGTGTGCCGCGCGCGGCGCGTTCCGCGACCGCCTCGACGATCGCCAGGGTGCCGTAGCCGCAGAACATCGACATGTCGGCGACGTTGACGTCGAGATAGCGGTGCCCGTCGACGTCGGTGAACCCGGCCCCCTCGCCGCGGTCGATGTAGACCGGCACCTCGTTGTCGGTCGCCATCCAGGCCATCGGCACACCGTTCGGCATGTGCGCCCGGGCCCGTTCGATGAGCGCCACGGTGCGCGGCCGCGTCTCGACGAACCGCTTCAGTTCGCGATCGTGGACTTCCTGGACCTTCGCGGGATCAATTCCGGGTGCCGGCATGTTCGGGACCTCGACGTGACGGGTGAAAACGCGACGCCACCATCCCACCGGCGAGCAG
The DNA here is from genome assembly GCA_031394595.1 of Acidobacteriota bacterium. Lineage (GTDB taxonomy): Bacteria > Acidobacteriota > Polarisedimenticolia > Gp22-AA2 > Gp22-AA2 > JANNTZ01. The sequence goes on along the minus strand of JANNTZ010000169.1, from coordinate 1,049 downwards.
CAGCAACACGACGCCCAGCAGGTAGAAGTTGAAGCCCTTGCCGAGCGCCGCCTTCAGCCACTCCGCCGCCAGCATCTTGGCGCCGACCACCATCAGCACCAGGGCGAGCGCGAGTTTCAGGTACTGGAACCTGTCCAGCATACCCGCCAGGGCGAAATAGAGCGACCGTAGCCCGAGGATCGCGAAGACGTTGCTGGTGAAGACCAGGAACGGATCGGCGGTGATGGCGAAGATCGCCGGGATCGAATCGACCGCGAAGATCAGGTCGGTCGTCTCGACCATGACCAGGGCCAGCGCCAGCGGCGTCAGCATCAGGGTGCCGGGGCGCGCCTTGTCCACGACCGGGTCGGGCGCGGCGGGCCCGCCGGGCAGCTCGCTCTTGAGGGACTGCGGCGACCCGCCGCGGACGACGAAATGCTCGCCGTGGAACCGCGCCGTCACCGGGAACAGACGGCGGGTCAACCGCACCACCAGGTTCTGACCCGGGTCGAGGTGATCGGTCTTCAACACCAGCATCTTGACGCCGGTGAGGATGAGGAACACCCCGAAGACGTACAGGATCCAGTGGAACTCCGCGATCAGGGCGGCGCCGGCGGCGATCATGGCGCCGCGCATGCCGAGCGCCCCGAGGATGCCCCAGAACAGCACCCGGTGCTGGTAGATGGGCGGGACCGCGAAGAACCCGAACAGCATGGCGATGACGAAAACATTGTCGACGCTGAGCGACTTCTCGACCACGTAGCCGGTCAGGTACTTGATGGTCGCCGACGCGCCGTCGTTGGGGAGACCGTCCGCCGCGTCGGGCACGAGACCGAGCCCGAACCAGTGCGCCTCGTACCCGAAGTAGACGAAGATCGAGAACGCCAGCCCCAGCGAGATCCAGACCGCCGACCAGCCCAGCGCCTCCCTCACCGTCACCACGTGCGCGTGCCGGTGGAAGACCCCGAGGTCGAGCGCCAGGAAAAACAAAATGGCTCCAAGGAACGCCGTCCAATGGAGCCAGGTGATCTCGGTGAGCGGTATCATTCGCCGGACCTCAAGCGGTCACG
>JANNTZ010000155.1:0-2317 GCA_031394595.1 Acidobacteriota bacterium | reverse complement strand
CGTACACCAACCCGCTGACTCCATCGACGTCGGGCCGCAGGACCGCGCGGTCCCAGGCTCGCACCGCCCCCACCGGAACGATGACCGCCAGGACCGCGGCCATGGCGCAGCGACCGGCGGGTGAACTCGCTCGCCAGACCGCGTCGAACCCGAACCCGGCGATCAGGAGGATCGGCAGCAGCGGGTTGAGGGCCAGCCAGGGAGTCTTGTAGGGCACCAGCGAATACACACCGAGCGTCAATCCGGCCCAGGCGCCCAGACCGATCGCGAAAGCATGACGGCGACCGACGGCCAGGACGATCCCGATCGTCCCGAGGCCGATCGTCCACGCCTCCTCGCGGGCCAGCAGCGCCACGAAGTACCACCAAGGTTTGTCATGCCCTTCCCCGCTCAGACCCCGCCCGCTCCAGGCACGAACTCCCTCGGGGATCGCGGCCAGCGCCGCGGGATCCCGGAAGAAATCGGTGTAGAACAGCAGCACGACGCCGGCGCAGGCCAGCACTGCTCCTCCCAGATCGCGCGGGCGTGGTCGCGCCGGGAGGCCGTGGCCCCACGCGACACCGGCCACGGCGATCGCACCGACACTCGCCATCGCTGTCTCTTTCGTCGCCAACATCGCTCCACCCGCGAGGCCGGCCAGGATCCACCAGCCGGGGCACGGACCAGCCTCGCCCGCGGCGCCTCCCCGGGTCAGGGCCCGCGACACCGACACCGCCATGCAGAGCGAAAAAAAAGCCAGGTGGATCTCGTGAATCTGCGACCGCGAGTAGTAGACCAGGCAGGGAGAGACCGCGACGAGCAAACCCGCAGTCGCCGCCCCGGCGCGGCCAATCCGATCCCTGAGGCCCCAGACCAGCGGCGCCATCAGGCTGCCGATCAGGGCCGGGACCATCCGGAACGTGGCCTCGCTCATCCCCAGCAGGCGGAGAGGGATCGCGCCGAGGTAGTAGAGGATCGGCCCGTGGTAGTTGGCCGGGTCGTAGTCCCAGGTCCCCTCCCGGATCAATCGCAGGAGGAAAATGAAGTTGGATCCTTCATCGTGATGGAGCGGCCGGGCGGCGGGAACGGCAAAGCGGAGACTCCCGGCGACCAGGAAAAGGGCCCACGGGAGGAGCCGGGTGATCACGACACTACTCGCCGAGGAACGTCATCTCCAGCCTCCGGAGCCGCGGCCCATCGGCCTCCACCAGCAGGACGGCCTGCCAGGTCCCCAGACTGAGGGCGCCGTTGCCGACCACCAGAACCACCGACCCGCCCACCAACGAGGCGAACAGGTGGGCGCGAGCGTTGTTGTCGATCCGATCGTGCGCGAAACCCTCGCGCGGGGCGACCGGTTCAATCAGACGCGCCGCAAGGCGCGCCAGGTCCTCGAGGAGACCCGGCTCAGGTTCGTTGATGCAGACGCAGCAGGTGGTATGGGGGACGCTGACGATCGCGATCCCCTGTTGGATGCCGGAGGCCGCCAGAGCGCGGCGCACTTCTCCCGTGACGTCGCTGACGCCGATTTTCGAAGTTGTCCGGATTTCCGCGCTCGCGCCGGACGTCCGCACCGCGGTTCAGGCCCCCGACGGTTCCGGCGCAGGGGTTGGTTCCGGGGCCGGTGCAGGAGCCGGCTCCGGGACGGGCGCAGGAGCCGGCTCCGTGGCCGGCTTCGGCGCGCTCTCTCCGCCGCCGAACACGAAGGAGGCACCCACCAAGAGGTCGAAGGAGAAGAACGATTCGCGGGGAATCGAACCGCCGTCGCCGTTCCAGTGGTACATCACGGCACCGACACGAATGGCAAAACGCGGGCTGACGAAGAAGCGGGATCCCCCTCCGAACCGGATGACGCTCGAGTCGGTCGTCGAAGTCCCGTCATCGGCCTCCAAGATGCCGTAACCGAGGGTCACAAACGGGGCGACCGACTGGGACCGCTTCAGGATGAAGTTGTGCAGGTAGTCGAGGGAGTACTTGAGAACATCGAACTCGACGCCGCTGGCTGTGGCGTGATCTCCCGTGGCCTGGTCGACGGAGAACTCCAGCGCATGCGCGGCGCGAATGGCGTACGCCCCACGCACCCCGAAGCCCAGGGCATCGTCGATGTTGCTGCTGTTGCCGAAACTGGTGTTGAAGACGTCGGCCCCGATCTCCCAGGACCTGTCCTCGACACCGGCCGGCGTTTCCACCGTTCCTGCCAGGACTGCCACTCCAAGCACGGCCGCCAACCCAGCCCGGCGACAGACAACTGCCCGCATCGGCTCCTCCTCCTCTCGATCACCTCGCGGGCCGCCGGCCCGCGCACCCGGACTACACTGTGCCGCCCGGTCCGCCACCCGGC
>JANNTZ010000143.1:0-3029 GCA_031394595.1 Acidobacteriota bacterium | reverse complement strand
AGTACTACGTCTCTCGATACCCCAAGGAGTTGGTACGATCCGGCAGGGGGGCGATGCCGACTAGTTCTTCCCTCCGCCATAGCGCTTAGCCCACTGCTGGAATGTCGGCCCCGCTGGTAGGATCTGTGCGAGAGTCGTCAGCTTGAGTCCAAAGTCCCCGATCCAGGCGCTGACCGTCTTTATGGTCAAGGCGGGTTTGCGGCGATACGAGGACGCGCTGAAGGAGTCAGCAACACTGATTCAGTGTAAGTCCTCGCCGAGCACCGTGTCGGGATTTTGGCCCGTCCCGGCCGAGCTCGCGAGGCAGGGGTTGGATTGGGGGGAAGGTCAGCGTGCGAGGTCGCGGGGCAGCGTGACGGCCTTGGGGTCGGCGAGGGCAGCCCGCGTGGCGGTGAGCAGGTACAGCTTCGGCTCCACGCCGGCCAGCTTGGCGGACTCGAGCAGGCTGTAGAACAGCGCCGCCACCTCGGTGCCGCGCCGCGACCGGGAGCCGTAATGATTCTTCCGCCCGAGGACGACACCGCGCAGACCGCGTTCGGTCTGGTTGTTGTCGAGCGGCACCCGGGGGTCGTCCAGGAACAGCGTCAGCCCCTTCCACAGGCCCAGCATGTAAGCGATCGCCTTCCCGAGGCCGCTCTCCGGCAAGGGTCTCTGGGCCATCGCCCAGTCCCGGATCGCCCTGACGATCGGACGGGAGCGCTCCTCGCGCAAGCGCCGCCGCAGGGCCAGGGTCTCCGTCCGTCCGGGCGGGTCCGTCGCCGACGGGCTCGGAACTTCCCGCTCGACGGCGTAGAGCTGACCGATGAGGTCCAACACCTCCCGACAGGGATCGGGGAAGTGCGGCTCCGCCTCGATGAACTTCCTTCTCACGTGCGCCCAGCAGTGCGCCAGAGTGAACGACGGGCCGGCCCGGCTCAGGGCCTGATAGGCTCCGTACCCGTCGGCCAGGACGATCCCCCGATAGCCGTTCAAGACCTGGCGCGCCGCCTCCTGGGAGCGGCTCTCGAGCACCTTGTAGACCACCGCGTCCTCCCGGGTCACGCTCCACACCCACCAGCGCTTCGAGTCCTTCTTCTGCATCAGCCGCCACCAGGTCTCGTCGGCGCCGACCACGTCGGCCTCCAGGACGTGCCGGGAGATCGTCTCGTAGGTGGGCTGCAGCACCTCGGCCAGGACATCGAGCTGGTCCCACAGGGTCTGGGAGTCGATCTGCAGTCCCTCCCGCCGCATGATGCGCGCCTGGCGCTCCAGCGGCAGATGGTCGAGGTACTTGCACACCGCCACCTCGACCGCGAAGGCGGGAGAGTAGCGGGACGCCGGCTGGAGCTTCAGAGGCCCGGGGGCGGTGTCGACGCAGCCGTTGCAGGCGCAGCGGTACTTCTTGCGCTGGTGCTTCAGGATCACGAAGCGGCGCTCGACGACCGTGACCTCCTCGCTGTCCTCGGTCTGGCCGGCCATCTCGACCAGCTGTCCGCCGCACCGCGGGCAGACGTGGTCGGCCTCATCGAGCTCGTGGATCACATCGAGGATGGGAAGCGACGGCTGGACCCGGGGGCCATGACCGCGGCGCGGGGCGGGGTGTGGAGCCGCTGCGTCAGCGCCGGGGCGTGGGCGCTTCTCGGACGTCTCTCCGAAGATCACCTGCTCGCGCTGCGCCAGGATTTGCTTGAGGGCCTCGATCTCGCGCTGGATCTGGCTGGCGTCCTGGCCCTTGAGGCGGGCGTTCTCATCGAGGAGGGTGCGCAGCCGCTCCCTGAGATGATGCACCTCGCGATCGAGCAGCACCGCCACCTGACGCAGCGTGTCGACGTCTTTGATCTGCTCGATGCGCATCATGGGCGCAGTAGATCATGGAGCGATCTCCGGGTCAAGAGTTTTTCGCGCAAACCGATCGAAAATCGGCGGGCTCAACGCCACTCGCCCGACGAGCGCGCTGCCTTCAAGGAACAAATGCAGTTCGCTCAGGGTGAGCTTCAGCGTCGGCCGGCCGGCATCGCGCCACAGACATGCGAAGCACCCCTGCTCCAGGCGCTTGGCATAGATGCACAGCCCGGTGCCGTCCCACAGCAGCACCTTGGCCCTCTTCCGCGTGCGGTTGACGAAGACGAACAGGTCCCCGGAGAGCGGGTCCCGCCGGAGCCCCTGGGTGACCAGGGCGCTCAGGCCATCGAACCCCTTGCGCAGATCGACGGGGCCACCAAAGGCGTAGACGGCGACCTGGCGGGTGCTGCCGATCACCGCAGGCCGCGGAGCAGCGTCACCAGACCCGCGACATCCAGACCCTCGACCCGGAAGCCCTGCGGGGTCACCAGCACCGGTGGGCCGCTGATCGGCATCGTGCGCAGCGGCACGGTCTCGAGGGCGACCCGACGCAGGCGCGGCCTCGTCCTCGGCTCCTGGAGCCAGAGCCGGAGCGCGCGCGAACGCAGGCCCAGCTCGCGGGCGGTCGTGGCCACCGACGCGCCGGCCTCCCGGCGGCGATGTGCGAATGCGAGGGCGCGTCGGCGCAGGGATGGTGTGTACCGAATAGCAGTTCCGGTTCGATCTCCAAGGTGTCGTGCCGAATCCTGCCGAAATCGGCGGGCTTCAATGTCCATCGTCTGCGCCTCCTGATTAGTGGCGGCGCCACGATGCCTCAGGTGGTGGGCTCAGAGCCAGACGGGGACGGGCGAGGTGTTACACACCACCGGCAAAGCGCTTGCCCGCTGCTTCCCGGAGCCTGCGCAGGCCGCGAAAGTCCGCGGCTGTCACCGTGGCCGCCGCCTTGGCCTCCACGCCGGCCAGTGCACGGGCGCCACGTTCCATGACGATGTCCACCTCCGAGCCGTCCTTGTCGCGGAAATGAAAGAATGCCAACGGATCTTCGTACCAGCTCGCCTGTCGCCGCAGCTCTTGGAATACAAATGTTTCGAGAAGCTGGCCCAGGAGGGGTCGATCGGCCGCGGGCCCCGCGGGGTCTATCCCCAGGAGCGCGCAGGCGAGCCCGGTATCGCCGACGTGAAGCTTGGGTGTCTTGACGAGAGGGGGGC
>JANNTZ010000124.1:0-4274 GCA_031394595.1 Acidobacteriota bacterium | reverse complement strand
GGTCGCCAGGAGTTCGCGGGCGCTGCATCCGAGATCCGCCGGGCCCGCGGTCCGATCTTCCTCATCTCCGACTACATCATTCCCCGCGGTGCCGAGGAGTCGAGCCGGGCGGCGCTGGCGGCCGCCGAACGCGGCGATGGCCCCGCCTTCAAGGCGGCAGTCATCCGGCTGCGAGCGGCCGTCCTCCCGGACGTTCTCCTGGCGCGGGTGCGCGACGCGCGCGCGGCCATCGCGCGTGGCCGTGCGGCGATGGTGCGCAACGACATGGCCGCCGGTCGGATTGCAGTCGCGGAGGCGCAAGGCGGTCTGGCGGGACTGCAGTACGCCGGTGGCCTCAGCCGCGCGACATTCAACCTGGCGGTGGGCGCGGAACTCCTCCAGGAAGCGGCGCTGCTCGGGGCGCGTGACCTGGTGCGCCGCGCCGCCCGTGACCTCCGGCTCGCCATCGACGTCGCCCCTCCGTCCCAGCGCGAAGCGGTGCAGGCGGCCCATCGCACCGCCGATGATCTCTGGAAGCGAATGAACCGCCCGCGGGATGTCGATCCGGCCGCGTTGCGCGAGGCGGCCGCCCGCGTCGAGGCAATTCGCCGGGAACAGCGCGCGTAGCGACCGTCGGGCCTGCCGGGATCGCCGCGCTTCCGGTGACTTCCGGCTTGGCCCACCCCGGCTTCTGTGCCAGAATATCCGCTCGATGAACGCGACCCTCCGCCGCCTCGCCGTTGTCACCCTGCTGGCAGTTCCCGGCCCCGCCGGGGCCTGGGCCCAGGCGACCTCTCCGGCGCCGGCCCCGAAGCGGAACGTCGCCGGCCCCGGGGATTACGACATCAGGGAGCGACTCGTCCGGACGTTGAGGCAGGATCCGGAGATCGCTCAGGAGCGGTTCAGCATCATCATGGTCAACGGCGGCGCCGTGTTTTCCGGCAGGATGACCTCCTGCGCCGTCAAACAGCGTGCCCTTCGAATGGCTGCCAGCATCCGCGGGGTCGTCAATGTCACCGATGAGATGTCGGTGCCGCCCGCCGACCTTCCCGACCGCGCCCTCCAGGAGGCGGCCAACGACCGGCTGAAGGATGTGACCGCGGAGATCGGCGCCACGGAACTCAAGGTCGAGGTGCGGGACGCGGTGGCCACCCTGTCGGGTTCGGTGCGTGACTTCCTGGCGCGGGCGCGGGCCGAAGAGGTCGTCGGTGCCGTTGCCGGGATCACGCGGGTGGCCAACCGGCTGCGGGTCGCGGATGCTCCTGCCGGAACCGATGACGCATCAATCGCCCGGGCCGTGAAGCTCTACCTGGGGGACCCCCGGCGCTACACCTTCCCTGCCGAGATCGAGGTGGCCGTGAAGAATGGCCGGGTCACGCTGGTGGGGCGAGTCAACATCTTTCTCGCCCGGCAGGTGGCCGGCACGATGACCGCCCTCGTCGGCGGCGTGACCGGCGTCGAGAACCGGCTCGAAGTCGACCTCGCTCTCGGGCCCGTCCAGACCAGGATCACCGTCAAGGTCTGACGATCCGTCAGAACGGCAATGGGATCTGCGCCCCGCGATCCGGCGGGACGGTCTTCTTCGACCTCGTCACCGGCGGATCCGCTTCCGCCCGCGTCTCGGGACGCGGTTCCTCCGACGGTGCCGTTTCCAGACGCGTCCCGTCGCCGGGCCCCGGCGCGGCCGGCTTTGCGAACAGCGGACAAATCCCCTGGTACTCGCACCAGCGGCACAGGGCGCTCTCGTGCGGCGGGTACTCCCGGGCCGCCTCGATCCTGTCGATCGACCTGATCGTCTCCGAGCGGGTGCGATCGAGATCCGCCGGCGTCCGGCTCGACCGGAGCGTCTGGTCCTGCACCAGGTAGTGCCAGATCAGCCGGACCTCGCGCGCCTCCGGGAAACGCCGCTGCACCGCCATCTGGTACAGGGTCAGCTGCCGGTCGCGTTTCAGGTCGTCCGGACGGGGCAGCTTGGACGAGGTCTTGTAGTCGTGGATCTCGAGGACCCCGTCCGTGCCGCGCGCCAGGCGATCGATGTACCCCTGCAGCTGATAGCGGCCATCGGCATCGAGCGCCATCTGCACCCGTTCTTCGAGACCGAGAGTCTCCGCCTGGTCGAATGGCCGATGCCGGGCGTAGTAGGTGGTGATGCAGGTCTCGCCCCGCTGGCGATAGAGGGCGGGCCCATCGTTCGCCCGGACGATCGTGATCTTGTCGGAGAATTTCGCGCCCCACTCCTGTCGGTAGGAGTCGATCAACGCGTCGAGCGTGGGCGTGCGGCCTTGCCCGGCCTCGTCGTAGAGCCGCTCGAGCGCCTCGTGCACGCGGTTGCCCAGGAACGCCTCGATGCCTTGCGTGTCACGCGGGATACGGTCGATGTACCGGTAGCGGTACTGCAGCGGGCATTTCTCGAAGCTGGAGATGCGGGAATGCGACCAGATAGGCACGACGGCGGCTCCCCCGGGTCACGATCCGCGGCAGTATAGCAGACCGGCTGCCGCGGTCCTCTGTTACAATCGCCGCGCTTCCGGGACTTCCGACGAGTCCCGACACGACGCTGGAGGATTGCCGATGACGATGTCAACTTTGTGCGCCCGCGGTCCTGCGCTCTTCACCGCCGGCCTGATCGCCTTCACCCTCGCCGCCGGACCGGGGACCGCCCAGGACAAGCCCGTGGTCGCCGCGCCGCCGGCCGCCACGCAACCCGCCCCCGGGGCGCCGAAGACGGAGGGCGCGATGAAGAAAGAAGTCGCTGTCATCAAGACCAACCACGGCACAATCGTCGTCGAGCTCCTGCCCGACGTGGCCCCCAAGATGGTCGAGAACTTCAAGGAGCTCTCCGGGAGCGGCTTCTACAACGGCACGACATTCCACCGCGTCATCCCCGGCTATATGATCCAGGGGGGCGACCCGCTGTCGAAGGACGACAACCCGGACAACGATGGCAAGGGCGGATCGCCGAAGAAGATGCCGGCCGAGTTCACGCGCAAGTACAGCCACGTGCGCGGCATGGTCTCCACGGCCCGGACCGACGATCCGAATAGCGGCTCCTGCCAGTTCTTCATCATGCACCGCGACAGCAAGGGCCTCGACGGCCAGTACACCATCTTCGGGAAGGTCATCGAGGGGATGGAAACGGTGGACAAAATCGCCGCCGTCCGGACCTCCAAGCCGGGCGACCGGCCCCTCCAGAAGGTCGTCATGGAGTCGGTGACCATCGAGACCCGCTGACATGCCGGGCCGGGTCGACTGGCACACGTACTTCATGAACATCGCCCGCCAGGTGGCGACACGGTCCACTTGCGACCGCAAGCACGTCGGTGCGGTAATCGTGCGGGACAAGACGATCCTCTCGACCGGCTACAACGGGTCGATCCGCGGCATGCCGCACTGCGACGAGGTCGGCCACGATCTCGACGGCGGCCACTGCGTCGCCACCATCCACGCCGAGACCAACGCCATCCTGCAGGCGGCCAAGAACGGTGTGATGATCGACAAAGCGGAGATCTACACGACCGCCAGTCCGTGCTGGAACTGCTTCAAGCTGATCGCCAACGCCGGGATCAGGACGATCTACTACGGCGAGTTCTACCGCGACACCAAGAGTCTCGAAGTGGCGCGCCGCATCGGGATCGATCTCGTCGATCTGGGAGGCGGCGCGAAGCCGGCAGCCGGCGGCTGCGACTGGGGCCCTCCCCGGGAGTAGCGTTCAGTTCGCGGGGGGCGGGGCCGCTGCCGTTCCGGCATCGGGAGAGGCGACCATCCGTTCCGCGAGGGCGGCGAGGCTCTTCTCGGGGACCGAGGCGTGCAGCAGGACCGATTCGGCCTGCTGATCGATCCGGATGCCGTCCATCAGGTCGAGGAATCCCGGAGGCGCCTTGTTGCCGGCCGCCATGCGGCCCAGGGCCAATAGCCCGCGAGCCGCGTCGGACAGCGACCGGGCGTGGGCCTCGCTGTCGGCCTTGCCGAACAGGTCGATCTGCACCGTCTCCCCAAGCCTCCCCTGGAACCCGAGCGACACCAGCGACGAGAACTGCGACGCCGACGCCAGGGTGGTGGCGGTGTCGAGGCCGCGCATGGTGGCGTAGCCGCCCGCCAGTTCGGCCAGGCTGCGGGTATCGAGCGCCCCCCAGACCTGCGCACCGGGTCGCACCTCGCGAAGCCGTTCCATGAGCCGCGCGTTGGCGTCGATCCCGGCTCCCGGGCGGCCGGCGTTGGCGCGGATCCGTTCGAGCACGGCGCGCGGTCCGACGGCGAGGCGGCCACCGGCCAGCAGGGTCACGCTGAAGTCGGGG
>JANNTZ010000077.1:0-1593 GCA_031394595.1 Acidobacteriota bacterium | reverse complement strand
CTCGGCCTCCGGCGTGCCGGCGGCGATCGGCTTGTAGGCGTACTCGATCGCCCAGCGGTCGTAAGGGCCGATGGTCGTCTGGTAATGCTCGCCCTGCGGCTTCCCCTCCGGCGCGAGGTTCACCGGGATGTAGTCCATGACCGAACCGGTCAATCCCACGCGGTGCGTCAGCTCTCTATCCTGGAGCTGTTCGAAGGAGTGCAGGTTGCTCGCCTTGAAGTTGTGCCGCAGGCCGAGGGTGTGCCCGACCTCGTGCAGCGTCACGTGGACGATGAAATCGTTGAGGTATTGCGCCTCGGCGGCCGGTGTCAGTGCGGAACGTGCGTGCAGGACGCTCCAGCCGAGCGCCGCCTGGTGCGACATTCCGAAGCCATAGTCGCAATAACCCAGGGCCGCAGGGGTCATCCCAGGGCGCGCCCCGGCGCCGAGCAACGGACGCGTCACCAGCGGCGCGTCGTAACCACCGAGCGTCGCATGGATCGATTCGAGACTGAAATCCGGGAGCCAGCCGAGCAGGGCGGACCACCGGGTGGGCCGGTCGGCGCCGGTCGCGGTCGGCGTGACCAGGAACTCGTATTCGCGGCGGATGTTGCGGAGCATGTCGGCGCTGAAGCGGATGTCGGCGTCGAAAATCTGGCCGGTGTGCGGATTGATGCGCGACGGCCCCTGTGCGAAGCCGGCGTTCGGGGCGACGATCCAGCGGATGGTCGAGTAGCGCACGTCGGCCGCGTCCCACTCCGGGTCGTCGGGCTGGTCCTTCGCCACCACGGCGTTCTTGAACCCGATCGCTTCGAAGGCGGGGTTCCAGCCGGTGATTCCATCGCGCACCGCCTGCCGGTACTCGGCCGGGATGGAGTTTTCCAGGTAAAAGACGATCGGCTGTTTCGGTTCCGAGACCGCCGCGTTCGGGTCCTGCTTCTCGAGGTGCCAGCGGGACACGTAACGGGTGGTCGGGTCCTCGGGCCGGTCATCGGTGTAGTCCTTCATCATCGCCGGGAAGTGGCCGACACGGTCATCGGCGAGCCGCGGCTTGAAGCCGGTATCCGGAAGGCGCGCGATCGAATAATGGAATCGCACCAGCAGGCTCCGGGCGTCGGCGGCGTAGAAGATCGGCCGCTTGAACTCCTGGGCCGGGGTCTTCAGGTGCAGCACCGTGTCGAAATCGAAGTTCCCGGGGAACGCCCTGGCGGTCGCGATGCTGCTTCCGTCGCGATCCACCATGTAGGAAACCTCGAGGATCTGCTTCAAGGCAATCGTGAGCCCCTCGAGATCGGCCAGGAAGATCGCCCCCAGGTCGACCAGCACGCTCTTCCGGTCGGGGTGCGGCAGGCTCTCGATCTTGGTCTGGCCGACGATGCCGTCCGGGGCCGCCATCGCCGCCGGTCGGTTCAGGCTGGAGGCCGCGTCGGCGCGGAACAGGGCGTTCTTGTGGATCAACTGGACCGTCTTGCCGTTGCGATGGAACGACACCAGGTACTCGGGGAGCATGTCGGCGGGATAGATGAACCCTTGGCCGATCCCCGAGACCAGCGTCGGGTTCAACAGGAACGGCTGGTCGAACTGTTCGGGGAGGATCTCCAGGTAGACCTTCCC
>JANNTZ010000093.1:0-22338 GCA_031394595.1 Acidobacteriota bacterium | reverse complement strand
AGATGTCCGCGCTGGGGGTGTTCCATTGAACCACCAGCCGGTTGTTGCCAATCGACCCCGGACAACCGCTGAAGTGCCCGTCAGCCAATACAGCGCCGATCTGTTCTACGCAGGTCCGGTAGTTCAGCAGCGCCGCAACCGGGGTTGCCAGCGCCGCTTTCGAGTACCCCGACTCCCGCCCGACGCTGTCCACCAGGGTCACCGCATAGTCATAGGCCATTGCGTTGACGACACTCCCGTCCTGGAAGTCGACGTACCAGGTGGATGTCCCGTCGGCGGCAGTCTGGAATTGCCGCTGCGCCGCCACGTCGATCGCCCCCATGAACTCGTAGGCGTCGCAGGTCAGGCCGATGTTCAGTTTGCGATACACCCGTGCCGTCGGATAGGCGACTGCATCGTTGGGCACGACGATGCGCAAGTCCACCTTGCCGTCGCCCGCCTGTGCCACGGGGGCTGCCGGCGTGATCACCGCACCCGGCTGGTCTTTGGTCCTGGTGCCGACGCGACCGGAGTCCTCCGACTGGTTACCGGCGCCGTCTTTGGCCCGAACCCAGTACTCGTAGTTGGTGCCGAACTGCGCCTCGAGATCCTCCTTCGCGGTTCCTGCGGGGACCGGGACCGACGCACCACCGGCGAAGGGTGGATTGCGGAACAAGAGATAGCTCACGCCGGGGTCCATGGCATCGTGGGGCTGCCAAAAGACCGTCACTTTCGGCGCCCCTCCGCAATCGGGCTGAACCAGGACCTGCTGCGGCGGTCCTGGCGGGACGTTATCGACCGGTCGCGCCTCGATCTCCGCGCTGCGAGGAGACTCCAGCGCGGCGCTGTCGACCGCCGAAACCAAGTACCAGTACGACGTGCCGTTCGCGACCATTTGATCCGAGAACGCGGGCCGCAGCAGCGGGCTCTGGGTCAGCCGCACGGCCGCCCCGCCGCTGGTCGCGGCGCGATACACGTGGTAGCCGACGACGTATTCGCCAGGCGCGATGAGGTCTTTGTCATTCCATGTCAGGTCGATCCGCCGATCCGACTCCGCCTTCTGCACTCCGGTGGGCGCGGTTGGCGGATCGTTGTCACCTACCAGGATGACCACTGCCCCTTGTCCATAGCTGTCGCGCCCCAGGTTGTCCATCGACGTGACGACATAGTCGTACAGGATATTAAGTAAGGGGGTGGAATCCGTGTAGGTGAGCGTAGAGACTGTCTGCAGGAGCTGCCAGTTCCCTGCGTCGTGAATCGAGCGGTAGATCTTGTAGCCCGAGACGGTCACCCCCTCGCCTTGGGGAGCGGGGTTCCAGGTCAGGGTCACCGCCGGAGGAAGTGCCGTCGTGGTGGCAGTCACCAGACCGGGCGGCGAGGGCACCTGGTTCTCTCTCAACCCGACCAGGCGATCGCCAAAATAGATGTAATGCTTGGACCACTCGGGGGTGTACAGGACATTGCGGCTCCGCCTGAACTCCGACATCAGCCGCCCCTGGCCGTCACGGACGTAATAGGTCAGCTGGTCCAGTTTCGTGTCTTCCTTGCGGATGCGCTGGGCGCCGGCGTCGTAGGTGTAGCGACCGATGTCGGTATCCTGGCCGTTGACTCTGCCGCGCAGCGTCACCAAGCGGTTGCGGCTATCGTAGCCGTACTGGCGCTGCACATTCTGGATGTCGGTGAATATTAGGTTGCCCCGGGCGTCGTAGTTGAAAAACCGCGATCCATAATCGAATGGAAGAATCTGATGCAGGTACAAAATGCGGTTCGTGGTCAGCCCCGTTGTCTGGTCACGGACCGTAAAAATGTCGTGGATCGTTGGGTCGATCTCGTTGCCGTTAAAGGATTTCTTCTCGCGCATATTACCGAGATCGTCGTAGTAGTACTCCTGCCTGCGCAGCGAACCGGAGTACCAGTCCCGCACCTCAACAAGACGGTTGGCCGCGTCGTATCGGTACTGGTTCTTGTCGGCCGAGGTTGGACCGGTCCCACCGATCTCGTAGATATTCCCCGCCCCGTCATACTTGTAGGGGCCGAGGCTGAGCAAGTTCGTGGCACCGCTGGCGACGCCGATGTTCAGCGGCCGGAAACGGCTGTCCGGAGTGATCGTGGTCGTGACGTTGCCGCGCGTCGTCACCGTCGCGAATCCGCCGGCCGCGTTGTAGGTCGCCCGCCCCTGGGCGTTTGCGGGATTGGAGGGGTTATACTCGGGGGCATCCCACACCTGCACCGGGTAGCCGTTCTGGTACACATAGGACGCCGAAAACGCCCCGCCCATCCCGACCGGCCCTTCAGGGTAGACGATCCTACTGACGAGCCCGAAGTTGTTGTACGCATAGGTGAGCGATGCGGTGAGTCCCCCGTGGCTCCACGGGCTGGGGAACTCCAGGCGCTCCATCGACAGCCGGCCGTTCAGTCCGGGGTTCACCCCACCGTAGTATAGCCGCCGGGTTAGAACGAGATCTCCGGCGTCGTCCCTCTCCAAGATTTTTGTCAGGCGCCCGTTCGAATAACCGTGTGACTGGCCCAGGGCATCCACCGCCTCGTCGTAGACGTTCTCCCGGAGAATCGTGGTCACCGGGGTCGCACAGTTGGTGTCCCGGAATGGCCTGCGCTCCAGCTTTTTGAGCCGCCCGGCGCCGTCATAGGACGACACGAAGCGATTCCCCGCGGCGTCGCGATTCTCGACCACGTTCCCCAAACCGTCATAGCCGCTGAACTCCGCCCCCTGACAATCGGTCCGACCGATGACCTCGGTGCCGCTTTCGGGATTGACGGCAGAGCGCAACTGCCCCAGTGCGTCGTAGTCGAAGGTCCGGGTCTGGAGCTTGCCGACCTCCTTGTCCAGTAGGTCCACCCGCACCAGGTTGCCTCGCAGGTCATACCCATAGTAGGCATCCGCGCCGCCCCCCGCCGGGGTCTCTACTTGCACCAACCGGTCCCACACGTCGTGATGGTAGGTCGTGGTCACGTTAGACTCGGTTGTGAGACCGGTGCGCACTCCTTTGACGGTTACCCGCCGGCTCAAACCGAAATATTCGATGGTCGTCTCGCGCTCAGCACCCGCCGCCGAGTCCGCCATCACCACCTTGCGCACCCGCCCGAACGGGTCCTTCAGGCTGGTCCCGGGGATGGTGAAATCGTAGGCCGTCCCAACCGCAGTCTGGACTGTGCTCCACTCCGACTCGAAAGTCAGTCGCCCCAGCAGATCGTAGGTGCGCGCCTGGAAGGGATATGCCGCGCTCCCATCGTAGCCGCGCTTCCGGGTGGTCACCAGCCGCCCCAGGACGTCGTACTCGTAGCAGGTCAGGACATAATCCCCCGAGGGGGAGATACACGAGGTTACGCCGCTGATCGTGGTGGCGGTTCCCTGCACCACCAGGGACTGCTGCAGGCTCGGATACTTGACGAGCGTCTGAAACTCGGGCGCGGACGGCGTGATGGTCGTCAGCCTGCCGAGGGCGTCGTAACCATACGTTACCTGTGTGCCGGTTCCCGGCGTGTCCCGCGTCGCATAGATGAGCCCGGTGTTCCCATCCCGGTCTCGATCGATGGCCTTCCATGTGAAGGCCGCCGGCGGAATGACAGCCCAGTTGACGAACTCCTTCTTCGCCAGATAGCCCTGCGCGGTCCACGTGTAGAGGATCTCGAACTGCGGGTTCGTGAGGTCAGTCCGGTTCGTGATCCGCTTCTTGAGCACATTCCCCTTGACATCGCTCGTGGTGTGAGTCTCATACGTGTACTCCGTCTTCACGTCGTCCGGGGCGGCCACCAAGGTGGCCTGGCGGGGTGTCCGCAGGGTCTGCGGCAGCCGTGCGCGCTGGATGCTGGTCAGCAACAAACCATTGGTCCAATAGTTGTTCTCCGTCCGGCTCAGCACCCGCCGCCCGTCGTGCACTTCCCGCACTAGGAAATCGTTGGGGTCCTCGCTGCGATACTTCGTCCAGGTCGTGCGAGTTCCATCAATGCCGTCACCGGTTTCAACCATCGTTTCCCAATGACCCTTGTCGTCCCAATCCCGGTAGGACACCGTCGATCGCCGGCCGTCGTCGTCATCGTGGATTGTCACCTGCCGGCGGGCCCGCACGTTCTTCTTGTCGCGGTGCCGGTCGCTTGACCGCCGGTCCGCGTCGTATTCCCGCGTCCCCGTGCGCACCAGGCTCCGGGTAAGGCCATTCCCCTGGTAATACTCCACCCGATAATTCATCCCGTCGTTCCACTCCGGCGCGTAGCCATTGTCCGGGTCATACGCCACAGCATCCGAAGGACACGCTTCCCCCGGACAAATGCGCGTCTGGCTGGCATGGAAGTAATGGGCCGTTTCGTTGCCGTCCGGGTCCTTGACGTTCACATGCCGCGGATTGGTCAGCGTCGTGCCGGTCTCCTTTGCGTCGCGCGTGTAGGTCCAGCGCGCCGGGTTGGAATCGGTCGCCGACACCTTGACCCGTTTCTCCACCAACTGACGAACATCCTCGACACTGGAGCTCAGCGGCTTGGTCCTGGTCAGCGGGAGATAGCTGTAGGTTCCCCAGTAGTACTCGATGACCGCGCCGGTCGGCAACGTCCGCCGCCGGAGTTCCCCGTACCAGGGTCCCTGTGACGTGGGCGTATCCTTGTACTCGAAACTCATTTCGTAAGCCGGGCTGCCCTGCGGAAGTGGGTTGCCCAGCGGATACTGGATCTTCCTGAGCAGGTTTACCGGTGGCTCCACCGCGGACCCCTGCACTTTGTTGGGGTTCAGGAAGTCATACGTGAATGTGTACACCGCCCGCGTCCCCTGCTCCCCCTCCTGCTGGGTCACCGTTGTGTCCACACCCGGGGTGGCCTTGAATGCCGGCACGCTGATACTCACCGTGCGCACCGAGCCCCGGTGCTTCAGGTTTTTCTTGCTCCCAGACGTCGGCGGCGGCAGCGTCATGTCGGTGCACGAGTTGCCTGTCGTGATGCACTCGTTAGTGAAGGACAGCCGCCGGCCGGCGCTGTCACGTACCGTCTTGATGACGTGATCAAACCCCGGTGTCGTGTTGTCGTAATCGATCCACACCCTCGCCCCCGACTTCGTGTCCTCAATCTCTTCAACGTACCACCCACCAAAATCACGGTTGTAACCCGTCAGTCTGCCCTGCAGGTCAAGGCCCGCGACGTCCTTGTCGGGTTGGGCGATTGCGAAGGAATTGAGCCCCACTCCGTGCTTATCCCAAACTTGAACAAGCTTATTGAAGTAGTAGATTAGGCCATCGGCTGTGTGCACCTCGAAGTCTTGGTCGCCGTCACCTGACCAGCCGCTGGGAATCGAATGCTTGATCTTGTAGAGCTTGGAATCCGCAGTGTAGGTTGCGGTGAGCGGTTTGTCCTGGCAACTCAGGAGTTCGTTGGGTTCCTTGTTCCCGACCATGAGATGTTCGTTCCCATCGGGCGAGACGTAGTACCAGTGGCACTTATAGGCCTCATCCGAAGCCGTATACTCCACGTCCCGGTAGATCCGCCCGAAATGCAGGTTGAACCCCAGCCCCAACGGCCCGCGCCGGAACAGGCGCGCCTCATCGTCCCACCGCGATTGGTCCCAAACCTTGGCGTTGTACATCAGGGCGATGTCCCGGCGACCGTTGAAAGTCGACGGTGATTCTGGTTGACGTTCTACGCGATGTTGACCTGCCTGTCCAGAGCGACGCCGCCGACGGTCGCGTCGAGAGCCGCGACCAGGCGCGGTATGTCGGCGTGACCCTTCACTCGGCGGAACTTCTTCTCCGCGCGCATCAGCGCACTCACCGTCCAGCGCAGCGCCATCGAGCCACCGCGCCAGCGCTTCACGTTCCGGCTGACCTTCCGCACCGTGCCGTTGAGATTCTCGATCGGGTTCGTCGAGCACAGGGTCCGCTGCAACGCCCCGACGACGCCAAGGGCGATGAGGGTGAGGGTCTCGTCGAGGCCCTCCTCGATGGACGTGGCGGCTGCGGGGTGATCCATCCGGAGTTGCGCCGCCAGGTGGCGCAGCATCTCCCGGCCCCGCGCCACGGTCGCCGCCGACCAGGCCCGGTGCAACGCGGCGCGCACCCAGGTGCGCTGGCGCTCGGGGAGATGCTCCAGGACGTTGCGCTGCTTGTGCACCTGGCAGCGTTGCACCAACGCCCACTCCCCGAAGACGCTCCGGATCGCCTTCCGCAGTCCCTTGCCGCCGTCGATCACGAACAACCGGGCCCGCTCGACGACCAGACCGCGCTCGATCAGGCTCCGGAAAAGAGTCTTCGCCACCTCCTCGCTCTCGCTGCCGCCCTCGACCACCCCGAGCACCTGCTTGCGCCCGGTGGCGTCGATCCCGAGCGCGGTCAGAAGGATGTGCTCTCCCATCTCGACCCCGTCGAGCATGAGAACCGGGAAGTCGTGCTCCCCGAGCGGCCGGCTCAGGAAGGTCTCGACCGACCGTGTCGTCCGGGCCACGAAGCGCCGCGACACGTTGGAGCGGCTGACGCTCGTCTCCTCAAGAGGCACCGGCAGCTCTTCGAGGCTGTCCCTGTAGTCCCGGGTGCTGACCCCCATGAGGATCTGCTTCTGGACCCGCTCGTCGAGAGGGTCTTCCTGGCTGAAGTGCCGCCAGTGCGGCAGCTCCAGCTCGCCGCCGTCGACGCTCCGGACCCGCGGCTTCGGGACGCGCACCTTCCGGCCGCCCATGACCAGCTGGCCGGTGTCGTATCCGTGCCGGCAGGCCCGGCGATCGTCCTGGAACTTCCCCTTCGGCCCGCACAGCATCGTCCGGTCGGCTTCGAGCTCGTCGAGCAGTGCCTTCATCCCCGCCGCCAGCAGGAACTCGCGCAGGGCGATCCGGGCGTCCAGGACCACCCTCGGAAGGGGAATCTGTCTCGTGGAGGCCGGGGTCAACGCCGAAATCGAGGGATCCGTGGCAGGTCTCTTCGTGCCATGCTTCTTCATGACGGTGGTTCCTCCTTTGGTTGCCAACCCCATGATTTCATGGGGCCGAGGACCACCGTCAACTTTCAACGCTCAGCGGGACATCGCCGTACATCAGGTTCAACTGGTAACCGAGGTGCTGGCTCACCTGGTAGCGGGGGCCTATCGGGATGGTCAGCGTCAACCCACCATTCAGGATGTCGACATCCTCCCCGAACTGGCCGCTTTCGAAGACATGGTTAGCCTGGAAGCCCACCGTCTCATTCTCATTCTGGGCGAGCACGGGGAAAATCGCGAAGGCGAGGCAAAGAGGGATCAGCGACAGGACGACGGGCACACCACGAGTGAGCGACATGGCACTCCTCCCTCCATCCACCCACAGTGGCTGCGCCGTGATTCCCAGGCCACCTGCGCAGTCACAACAGTTGCGACGGAGTATGGTCCCGGGTAGTTGCTATGCCTAATACCGCGATTCCTCGCCGCGCGCAAGCGAAACTTTTCGTGCCGAGGCGAACGCTCTGCAATAATGCCGCAGGCCGGATGGCGGAGGAGGCTTCGGAGGCCGCCCGAATCATGAGAACGCGCCTGCTCAGTGGGGCCCTGATTCTCCTCACTTTTGGAGAAACCCGGGGCGCCACGCGGGAGTTCCTGGACCGCTGGCTGGAATTCGAGCAACAGGCCCGGGCAGTCTCAGGTGCGCCGATTGAGACGGAATTGGTCCGGCAGGAGATTTCTGCTGCGATCCACTCCCTCCGTGGCGCGTACGGCGTGGAGCTGAGAAGCGCGCGTGGGGCGCAGGCGCTCAGCAACTTCATTTTCAATGATTTAGGTATCGAGGCGAGCAATGATATCGCGGACCCGGGCAATCTCTTCCTAACCTCCGTGCTCGCGAGGCGGCGCGGCTACTGCATCGGCATCGCGGCGCTCTACCTGGCGATCGCGGAGCAGCTCGACCTGCCGATCTTCGCCGTCGCCACGCCCACGCACGTCTTCCTGCGCTATGACGACGGTGCGCCGCGGATCAACATCGAGCCTTTTCAGCGGGGGGCGGCGTTGTCGGACGCGCAGTACATCCGCGAGCATCGCATCCCCGAGCGGTCCGTCGAAGATGGCGTCTTCCTCAGGAACCTGACGGTAGCGGAATTTCTGGCGCGGGCGCACAACAATCTCGGGGTCATCTATTCGACGCGCAAAGACTTCGAGCAAGCCGCGGGCGAGTACGATCGGTCGGCCGCGCTCGATCCCCGGTTCCCTGCCCCACTCTACAATCTTGGCAACGACTTGCTGCTCCAAGACAGGCCCCGCCGGGCCGCCCGGCTCTTTACGAAGGCGCTGCGTCTACACCCCGGCGATGTCTGGGCCCTCAACAACCGCGGGCTGGCATACATGAATCTGGGTAGGTTCGAACAAGCTTGTCGCGATTTCGATTCCGCCCGCCAGATCGATCCGGCGTTCGAGCCGGCTCGGAAGAATCTCGATGCCGCGGGCTCCGAGCGATGTCCTGCCCGATCGGGTCGCCCGTGACGGTGGACCTCACTCCCGGGGACGCGGGGCGGGGCCGGGTCGTCCCACCGCGATCAGTGACAGGTCGTCGTGCGGGCGGAGGCCGCCGAGGAAGGCGTTGACGTCGCGGGTGACGCGGGCGACGATCTCCTCCGACGGCAGCCCGCGCAGGCCCGGTAGCAACGCGCGCAGCCGGTCGGGGCCGAACTCCTGGCCGGTGGCGTTCGTCGCTTCGGTGAGGCCGTCAGAGTAGGCGACGATCAGGTCGCCGGGTTGCAGATCGAGGTGCCCTTCCCTGCAGGTACAGTCGGCCATCATGCCGAGCGGGATGGAGGACGGATCGATCGTCTCGATCACTCCGGTGGCGCGCACGAGTAACGGCGGGTTGTGGCCGGCGTTGAGATAGCGGACGCGGCCGCTGCCACCGTCGATTTCGAAGTAGAACAGGGTCACGAAGCGGTTGTCGATGCCGTCGCGGTGCAGGATGGTGTTGAGGCGCGTCCCGAGATCGCCGAGCGACCGGACCTCGGGCGCCACGGCGCGCAGGGTCGCCTGCACCTTGGCGGTGAGCAGCGCCGCGCCGAGTCCCTTGCCGGCGACGTCGGCCAGCACGATCCCCAGGCGGCCGTCGGGCAGGTCGATGTAGTCCACCAGGTCGGCGCCGACGTCGTTGGCCGGCTGGGCCATCGACCAGATCGACCACCCTTCGGGCTGCGGGTGCGTCCGTGGCAGCAGTGCGATCTGGACCTGTCGGGCGACTTCGATCTCGCTGCGCGCCAGCAGCTTGTCCTTCAGCTCGAGCATCAGAATGAAGAGGAGGATCAGGAACGCCCAGCCCCGCAGGTCGAGACCGACCTGGATTTTTCCCGTGGAGAACCGCCAGTGTCCCATCAGGGCCATCAGCATCGCCGCCGCCAGTGCCAGCCGGCGGCCCGGCGAAAGCTTCGCCAGCAGGCTCTTGAGCAGCCACCAGATCCGCTTCCAGGTCCGCCGCACCCAACCCATCGATTCGAGATCGGCGCGGCGTTCCTCGTCCAGATAGAAGCGGTACAGTTGCCGGAAGTTTTCATGCAGCGTGGCGGGGATCTCGCCCGGGCGGACGTCCCGGAACACCACGTCCCGCATGCTGCGGTCCTTCACGATGGCCTCCGACAGGCGCCGCGGCCGATCATGAAAGCGTTTCGTGGGCCCGGATCATCAGCGACCGGATCGGCAGGTCGTAGTGACAGGCCTCTTCGCAGAAGCCGCTGCAGTGCAGGCAGTGGGCGGCGCGCTGCGCCGCCACCAGGTTGGCATACGATTCGACCGCCCGTGCCTCCTGCTTGTATTCGTTGTGGTACATGGAAAAGCGGAGGATGTCGGCGATCCGCACCCCCTGCGGGCAGGCCGGCAGGCAGGCGCCGCTGTAGCGACAGACCTGGGTCGAGAACTCCTGCTCGTAGTCGCGCAGCACGGCGTGGTCGGCCGCCTCGAGCGGCCGGCCGGAAGCAGCGGCGTACTCGTCCACCTGTTTGCGGCTGTTGATTGAGATCACCAGGTTGGAGACCTGCGTGTTCGACAGCACCCACTTGAGCGCCGCCTGCTTGAAGGTCACGTGCCGGTCGCGGAAGCGGTCGAGGTCGGCCCCCTTGGCGCCGGCCAGCGTCTTCATCGCCACGAAGCCGACATTCTTCTCCGCGGCCCGCGCGATCAGCCGGTCCTGGTCGGGGTAGTCGAGGAACGAGTAGCGGCAGAGCAGGACATCGAAGCGGCCGTCTTCCACCGCGTGGTGCATGATCGGCATCAAGTCGGGGTCGTGGCCGCTGGCCCCCATGAAGCGCACCTTCCCGGCCCGGCGCGCCGTCTCGAACGCCTCGAAGATCTCCGGATTGTCGAGTCGGGCCAGCCCCTCGCCGTCGGAGCTTTTCCCTACCTCGTGGTTCAGGACGATGTCCACATGATCGGTCTGCAGCCGCCGCAGGCTGGCATCGAGCTGGTCGAGGTACGACTGCTTCTTCGCTGGCTTGCCGACATGGTGCGGGCACCATTTGGTAGTGACGACGAACCGGTCGCGCCTCCCCTGCAGCGCCCGGCCGATGGTGGTCTCGCTGGCACCGCCGCGGTAGCAGTTCGCCGTGTCGAGATAGTTGATGCCGCGGTCGAGCGCGTAAAGGACGATGTCGGGATCGTCCACCGGGTACCCGCCCAGGCCGACCTCCGAAACCCGGAGCCCGGTCCGGCCGAGTGTGCGGTAGCGCATCTCGGTCGTGGCGGCGGGCGGGGGCGTGGCCCCTGGCGCCGGAGTCGCATTGGGGGCCCCCGGACCGGCGGCAACCGGCGCGGCGGGGCCGCATGCGGTGGCAGCGATGGCGCCGGTCGCAAGGGCGCCGCCCAGCGCGGCCGACTCCTTGATGAACCCCCTGCGGCTGACCTTCGATTTGCGGCTCACGGCCGACCCCGCTTCATGAGCAACGCCAGGAACCAGATGAAGAAGACCAGAACGTACACCTTATTCGTAAACCAGAGAAGTTTCCAGAACGACAGGTCCGGCGCCCTCAGATAGAAGGCGAACTTCACCGAGACGATCAGAATCTCGACGGCGGCGACGATCGTCCCCGTGGCCCACATCATCGGGTGGCGGAGGTAGATGAGGCGCGCCAGGACCAGGTGGGCGACCCACCAGAAGTCCCACATGATCGGCGCCTCGACGGGGCGCCCGGCGAGCCGCTCGGAGAACGCCCAGATCAGCGGCGCGATGTACTTAATGACGAGGGTCCAGGTGGCCATCACCACCAGGCCGGCGATGCAGCCGGCCCGCCAGCCGTCCCCGCGCGCGTCGCTCATGATCCCTGCCTCACTCCGTCGCCCGGACACCGATCGCTCATCGGCCCGCTCCGGTCCTGCGTCCCGTCCACCAGGCGCCGGCGACCATCAGACCGGCGGCGAGGATTGCCGTCGCCGCGCGCGCGGCGTACAGCCGCGGGTCGCTGCTGACGTAGTTCCCTGCCGGGAAGAACAGACTGTACCAGTCATTCACCAGGAACGCCTCGAGGTACTGATGCGCGCCACGATACAGGCCGGCGGTCAGGACGCCCCCGCCCCCCAGGGCGATCGCGGTGCAGGCCGCCTCGCGCGCGACGGCCGAGGCGATGGCGGCGACCAGGTACGCCGGATCGGCGCCGCCGGACTGGCCGATGACCGCCGGGAGGGAGAGCGCCACGCCGACGCTGCACACCAGCGCCACCGCCACGCCGCGCGGGGCCGCCTGGGCCCACCGTCCCAGCAGCACGCCCCGCAGCGTCGCCTCCCAGCCGATCACCCCGGCGGCGAGACAGGCCGGCAGGGCCCACAGCGCCGTGCGTCCGATGTTCGCCTTCAGGTACTGGTCGCCAAATGTGAACGTCAGCCACCCGGTGGTGTGACCGATGTAGAGAAAGAAATGATCCAAGAGAAAGGCGCCGGCGCACCAGGGCAGGAGGCGCAACGCCCGGCGCAGGTCGAAGACCGCCAGGCCGCCGGCCGCGTCGAGAGCGGCGGGCAGCGCCGGCCGCATCGGCGTCCAGAACGAATCGCGCCGCGTCGTTCTCCGGGCGATCGCCGCGACGACCGCCAGCGCCGCCGGGACACCCCACAGGACGACCTCCCGGTGACGCGGATTCGACCCGCTCCGTCCGGCGACCGCGGGTACGATCAGCACGATCGCCAGCGCCAGGATGGCAACCGTCGGGACGAGGGCCGCCGCGAGGCCGGTCGTCCGGCTCGGTGAATCGACTCTGCCCCGGTCCGGATCCGTCATCGCTGCGATCGGATGCCGGCCGCCTTAACCGGCGCGCCATCGAGCCAGGGGCGGCTCAGGTAATCGACCCGCGAGATGGTATCGAAGCTGCGGTGGAAGATCTGCGCCATCCGGCCGGAGCGGGGCGGTCTAGTTCCGCGTCACGCCGCCGTAGTAAACGTAGACCCGCCCCTGGCTGATGCCGTTGTCGAAACCCGGGGCGCCGACGATCAGGTCGGTCACACCGTCACCGTTGACGTCACCCGCGCCTGCGACAGCCGCCCCGAAGTTGGCGTTCGGGGAATCGCCTTGGAGGGTCGCGATCGTCTGCCGCGGCAAACCGCGCCCACCGCCCGAATAGATGTAGACGTATCCCTCGTTCGGCTGGTCGCGGTCGGAGGCCGTCGGGGCACCGATGACCACGTCGGCGTAGCCATCGAGGTCGAAGTCACCCACCGGAGCGACGGCGGCCCCATAATCGGCCGTCTGCCGGCGTGAACGACCGATCCAGTCCGAATCAATCTGAAGCCCGGTCGCCGAACCCACATAGACGTGGGCCCGACCGGATCCGTCGTCCGGCGAACCGATGACGATGTCCGCGAACCCGTCACCGTTGGTATCGCCGGCCCCCGCCACGGAGTGCCCGAAGCGCGCCAGAGTCACGAGGCTGTCGGCATTCCAGATCGGATCGGCCGACAGACCGCCAGGGCCACCTGCATAGACGTAGACTCGCCCCTGGTCGTAGAACCCCGCCGCGTCGTAAAGAGGCGCCCCGACGACGACGTCCGCGTGGCCGTCGCCATTGACGTCACCGGCCGAGGCGACCGAGTAGCCATACGCTGCGCCATACAGGTTCGGGGCGCCGATCCAGACGGGAGTCGTCGACAGTCCCTCGGCCGAACCGAGGTACAGGTACACCCGGCCTTCCTCCGCCGAGACGAACCCGTCCTGCAAGGGAGCGCCGATGATGACGTCGGCGTAACCATCCGCGTTGACGTCGCCCGCGGACGCCACCGAGTGGCCGAACCGGGCCCGCGGCAAGGCCCCCGGCACTCTCCAGGCGGGATCGGTGGCGAGACCGGCGGCCGAACCGTAGTACAGGAAGGCCATCCCGGCGTCGGTGCCACCGGCGTTCTGCAGCGGCGCGCCGACCAGCACGTCGGCAAATCCGTCGCCGTTCACGTCTCCGGCCGAAGCGACGGCGTACCCGAACCAGGCCCCCGCCTCGCTGCCGTTGGCAGTCCAGGACGGAACGTCGATCGGCCCGGCGCCCGAACCGAGATGGAGCTGAACCCGACCCTCACCACCGGAGATGACACCGAAGTTGTAGCTGCCGACAAGGATGTCGGCGAAACCATCGCCGTTCACATCGCCCGCACCCGCCACGGAGGCGGCATAGTTCACGGCGTAGCGATCGCTCACCCCGACCCACCCAGGACCGGCGGGGATGACCGCAGGACGCGGAGCGGCGGCCGGGCCGCCCGACATCATGGAGGCGAGAACGATCGTTGACAGAATAGCCATCGCCACACGGACTCTCAGACGCATCGGCGTCCCCCTGCTGTCTCGAAATCCCACGTTTGCGGCCTGTCGGCCGGCTCTGCTCACCCACGATCTGTGCGTTCCGGCACGCCTATATATCCTGAAAGCCGACGGGGCGCAACCGCTCGGTGCTCCAGTCGGCTCCCGCGTGCGGCCTTCACCCGCTCACGCGGCGTGCCGCCGGGTCGGCCGGCGGGCGGCACAGGTTGGTACGACGGCGGGGCGTGTGCTAGATTGCAAGCCACCCGCGCCGGGCGCGGGCCCGGAGCCATTCTGTTGCGCCGCTACTTCTGGTCCGCGATTCAGGCCATTCCCCTGTCCGCTGCAGCGATCTGTCTGGTCGCGGCGGTCATTCTTGCCGCGCCCCCGGCGACAGCGCGAGCGACACCGCAGGATCCCGGGGTCTCCGGGCAGGCGGCGGCGCCGTTGCGCTACACCTTGCGGACGATCGACAGCGAAGCCGGCACCCGGATCGTCCTCGAATTTTCCCGCAAGCCGATCTACGAGGTCCGAGGCGAAGGGAGTCGCGTTTTCCTCACCCTGCGCGAGGTCGTGGTCGAACCGCCGTTCAAGAAACGCGATTACAACGGCCGGGTTCTCGACAAGGTGAAGTTCATCGAAGGGCACCGGGCCTCGGAGATCGTCTTCTATGCCGGCGAGGAATTCGGCTCGTTCGCCGCCTTCGAGATGGGCGAGCCATTCCGCATCGTTCTCGACCTCCGCCGGCTGAAAGGACCGCCGATCTCGACCGCCATCCCCGGACCGGGACTCCCCCCTGCCGCCTCCGGCGGCACGACAGGGGCGCCGGCGACTCCCCGGCAGGGCGGTGTCGCTCCGGCCACCCCGCCGGCGACCCCATCGACAGAGTCCGGCGTCGCGGGGGAGACGCCGGTGGAACCGGTGATCAAGCGGCGCTTCACGGTCGTCGTCGATCCCGGTCACGGCGGCGAGGACACCGGCGCCAAGGGGCCATCCGGTCTCACCGAGAAGGACGTCACGCTCGATGTCTCGCGCCGGCTGAAGGCGCGCATCCAGGCGGGGATGGACGCGGAGGTTCTGCTGACCCGTGAAACCGACCGGGCCGTCGACCTGGACGAACGCACCGCGATCGCCAACCACCACCGCGCCGATCTGTTCGTCAGCATCCACGCCAACGCCACGCGGCGCGGCCAGGCCCAGGGCGCCGAGACTTATTTCCTGTCGTACCAGGAAACCGATGACGATTCGCGGGCGGTGGCGGCGATCGAGAACAACACCCTGGGGCTCGAGGAAGGGGTCAAGGCGAACAGCAGCCTTGAGATGATCCTGTGGGACCTGGCGCAGAGCGCCTTCCTCAAGGAGTCGAGTGCGTTGGCCGAGGTCATCCAGGAGAATCTCAACGAGGCCCTGGGGATCAACAATCGTGGCATCAAGCAGGCGCCCTTCCGCGTCCTCATGGGGGCGACGATGCCCGCCGTGCTGGTTGAAATCGGCTTCATCACCAACCCGGACGAGGAGCGACGCCTGCGCGACGCTTCCTTCAAGGACCGCCTCGCATCGGCACTCTACGAGAGCGTCCGGCGTTATCACGACCGGTACGAGACCGACCGGCCACGCTGACGGGACGGAACGACATGCGGACGGGAACGCTCCTGGATGGGCCGGCGATCGTCGCCCGACCGACCGTCGTCGCCCTCCTGGCGATTGCGGTGGCTCTCGCCCCGGGCTGCGGGTCGTCGCGCGATGCCGCCACCTCCTCCGGGTCGCCCGCGCCACAGGTCGCCGGCGGCGCGGGCGACGCTGTGGGCGGCGGCGAGGAACCCGCGGCGGTCGGGGGCGAAGCGCCGGCCACGGCGTCACCCTCGTTCATCTCCGACCAGAACCGGCGCGAGGTGGTCCTCTTCTTCCAGGAAAAGGACACCGAGTACCTGGGCCCCGAAAAGCGCAAGATTTTTCTGACCGCATCGGCCGCGGATCAGGCCAAGCAGATCGTCGTCGAACTGGTCAACGGCCCCCAGGACTCCGGCCTCCTTCCGACGATGCCACGCGAGACCCGCGTGCGTGGCCTCTATCTCGACCGCTTCGGGACCGCCTTCGTGGATCTGAGCGGCGAAGTCGTCACGACTCATCTCGGAGGCGCGGCGGAGGAGATCGCGACGATCTTTTCCCTCGTCAACTCGTTGACCTACAACCTCCCCGAGATCAAGCGCGTCCACCTCCTGGTGGACGGAGAAGAGCGCGAGGTCCTGCTCCACCTCGACCTGCGCCGGGACTACCGGCAGGATCTGTCAATCGTGGACATGGATGGAGAACGGTCGGGGTGAAGAGCGGGGCGGTCGGGGCGGAAGCCGGGACCGGCGCGATCGGTGTCTTTGATTCCGGGATCGGCGGACTGACCGTTTTCAAGGCGCTGCGCGCAGTCCTGCCGCCCGAGGAGCACCTGATCTACCTCGGCGACACCGCGCGCGTCCCGTACGGCACCAAGTCCGTCGAGACGGTGGCGCGCTACGCACTCGACGGGGCGCGGTTCCTCGCGCGACGCGGTGTCAAGGCACTGGTGCTGGCCTGCAACACGATGTCGGCGGTGGCGATGGAAGTCGTCAGGGATCACATGCCGTTCCCGGTGGTCGGGGTCATCGGGCCCGGCGCCGAGGCGGCCTGTCGGGCGACCCGCGGCGGTGTCATCGGAGTCATCGGAACGGCGGCGACCATCCGGAGCGGCGCCTACCCGCACGCCATCGCCTGCCATCGGCCAGAGGCCCGCGTCCTGGCCCGCGCCTGCCCGCTGTTCGTGCCCCTGGCCGAGGAGGGGTGGGTGGATAATGATGTCGCCCGCGCCGCCGCAGCTGCGTATCTTGGTGACCTGCGCGGCAGCGATCTGGATACCCTGGTCCTCGGGTGCACCCACTATCCCCTCCTCAAGAGGGTGATTGGCGAGGCGGTGGGTGACGGCGTCGCGCTGGTGGATTCGGCGGAGGCGACGGCGGTGGTGGTGCGGGGCCGGCTGGAGGAACGCGGCCTGCTGGCGCACCGGGCCGCGCCGGGCGAGGATCATTTCTTCGTGACCGACTCCTCGGATCGGTTCCACGAGGTCGGGGCGCGTTTTCTCGGCGGGCCGCTCCAGCGGCTCGAACAGGTTGACATCACGGACTGAAGGCGGGCACGGGGCACCAACGGAGGCGGAATGCAACGACCGGACAGCAGGGAAGAACGGCAGATGCGGCCGGTGGAGATCACCACGAATGTCAACATCTACGCCGAAGGATCGGCGCTGATCAAGATCGGCAACACGCACGTTCTGTGCACGGCCAGTCTCGAGGAGAAAGTTCCGCCGTTCCTTCGCGACACCAGGGAAGGGTGGATCACCGCCGAGTACGGGATGTTGCCGCGG
The DNA here is from genome assembly GCA_031394595.1 of Acidobacteriota bacterium. Taxonomy (GTDB): domain Bacteria; phylum Acidobacteriota; class Polarisedimenticolia; order Gp22-AA2; family Gp22-AA2; genus JANNTZ01. Next base: position 5,284 of record JANNTZ010000093.1, on the reverse strand, counting down.
GCCACCGACCAGCGCACCCAGCGCGAGGCGACCCGCGGACGGGCCTCCGGCCGGACGCAGGAAATCCAGCGCCTCATCGGTCGATCCCTGCGCGCGGTCACCAACCTTGCGGCGCTGGGTTCCCGGACGCTCTGGGTGGACTGCGACGTCCTGCAGGCCGACGGCGGCACCCGGACCGCATCGATCACCGGCGGCTTCGTGGCCCTGGCGATGGCCATGGCCCGCATGCGGACCAAGAACCAGCTGCAAGGAGCGCCGTTGCGCGGGCTGGTGGCGGCGACCTCGGTGGGGTTGCTGGGCGGCATTTCCTGTCTCGACCTGGCGTACGCCGAGGACTCGCAGGCCGACGTGGACATGAACATCGTCCGCACCGACAGCGGCCGCTTCATCGAGGTGCAAGGGACCGGCGAGCGCGCTCCATTCAGCCCGGTGGAGTTGCAGGCGATGCTCGAATTGGCGATCTTCGGCACCGATCAGTTGTTCGATCAACAGCGCCGGGTGCTGAAGGACATCCTTCCCGCCCTTCTGCCCCGCCCGTGATGGCGCGCCAGGCCTCCTCCGAGGAGCCCGTCGCTCCTGCGGTCAAGCAACGCCCGACCGACGGGCTGTTCGACGCGTTCGGAATCGGCTGCGTCGGCCTGGCGCGGTACGTTCCGTGGCGCATGGCGATCCGGCTCGGCTGTCTGCTGGGACGGATCGCCAGTGCCCTGCCCGGAAGCAGGCGCAACCGCGCCATCGCCAACCTGGCGCGCGCCGGATCGCGGGACCCGCGGACCGCCAGCCTGAGGATCCGCTGTCATGCCGGACAGACACTCATGGAGATCGTCTGGTGCCTGTCACGTTCGCCGCAGGAGGTGCGGCGCCACTTCGAAGTCGAGGGACTCGACCTGCTGCGCGAGGCCGCGGCCGCCGGGCGCGGCGTCCTCCTGGTCTCCGCCCACATGGGCAACTGGGAGATGGTCGCGCAGGCTGCTGCTCTCGCCGGCGTCCCGGTGGCGGCGATCGCGCGGCCCATGCGGACACCCCGGCTGGAACGCCGGCTGATCGCGTTCCGGGAGCTCTGCGGTGTCCGCACGCTGGTGCGGGAGAAGGCCGGCACTTCCATCGCCGTGGCGCGCTGGCTGCAACGGGGCGGGATGCTCGCCTGCATGGTGGATCGAGCCAGCAGCGGCAGGCGCATCGAACTCCCGTTCCTGGGAGCGATGACCAATCTTCCGGTCGGTCCGTTCGATCTCGCCTGTCGGCTGGGATCGATCGTGGTCGTCGGGTCCGCGACCAGACTGCCGCGGGGGAATACGCGCGTCTCGTTCAGGACCGTGGCGAGCGGCCCGTCGATCGACGCGAGAGAGACGGCGCGGCTGGTCCTCAGGATACTGGAGCAGGATCTGGGCGCCGAGCCGGAGCGTTGGCTTTGGATCGGCCGGCGCCAACCGTCTGTGGTCGAGGCGTCGCCCCGGTTCGGAGATCGCAGTGACTCAGCCGCTTCTCCTCGCCACCCATAATCCCGGCAAAGCGCGGGAAATCGCGACGCTCCTGTCAGCCTGCGGTCATCCCCTCGTTCACCTCGCCGATCTGGGGATCCGTGACGCCTACGAGGAATCCGGCGCCACCTACGAGGCCAACGCCATCGGCAAGGCCCGGCACTACGCCGCCATCTCGGCACTGGTGGCGATCGCCGACGACTCCGGGATCGAGGCCGAGGCGCTTGACGGCCGTCCGGGGGTCCTGTCGGCACGCTACGGCGGCAGGGGGCTCGACGATGTCGGCCGCAACCGGCTTCTCCTGGAGGAATTGCGTGGTGTACCCGAAGAACGGCGTGGCGCCCGCTACGTCGCGCTGGCGGCGATCGCGCGCCCCGACGGCTTCCTCCGCACCTTCACCGGCATCTGCGCCGGCCGGATCGCCCTCGTGCCGGCCGGGAGCGGCGGCTTCGGCTACGACCCGCTGTTTTTCTTTCCGCCGCTCGGCGTCACCTTCGCCGGGATGCCGCCCGCGGACAAGGACCGCGTCTCGCACCGCGGCGCCGCCTTCGCCCAGATGGCCGCGTTCCTGGTGTCCGGGGACGGACGACGGTTCCTGATGAGGGCGTCCGCCGCCACTACCCGGCGATGACGAACAGCACCGAACGCGACGCTGTTGCGTTGCCGACCAGGTCACGCACGGTGACGGTGACCTGGTACTCCCCCTTCGGCCAGTCACGCAGCGGGACAGCGTAACCCTGGACCTGGGCCGGACTGTCGGGGACGGCGTAGGTCCCCATCTCCTTCAACGAACCGTCGGCCTCGCGCGCAGAGAAGGTGTACCGGATCTCCATCCGTGACCGGCTGGTGGCCGTGTCGACCGCCGGGTCGTAGATCTGAAAGTACACGTTCAGCTCCCCGTCGGCGCGGAAGGTGTTGTCCGGCTGCGGGATGACCACGAACTTGCCGAGATGGAACGGCTTGGCCGTGGCCGGCTGGTAGTCGACCGGCTCCATGCTGGTGGCCAGGGTGATCGACGACAGCGTGAGCTCCTTTTTCGACAGGTCGGGGATCTCGACCGCCTTGCGGTAGGCGGCGATCTTCTTGCTGACCCGGTCCTGGACCCCCAGCACAACTTCATACGTTCCCGGCTTGAAGCCGCCGGTTGCCTGGAAAATCAACAGGTCGTCGGGACCCGCCGTGTCGTTGCCGGCGCTGCCGGCGAACGCGGCGTCCCCCGCCAGCGCGTACTCCACTTTCGGCTCCACCGTGCCGATCAGCTTGCCGAAAACCGCCACGTCCGGTATTTCCCGGCCGCTGCGTTCCCGGTACTGCACGGCACTGCTGCGGATCCCGATGGTGAGCGTGGTGTAGGTCGTGCCGTCGCTGGCCCGGTAGAAGTCGAGACGCGACTCGGCCGGGATGGTGCCGAAGAACTCCTTCGTCGTGGCAAACGACTGGAACAATTCCTCTTCGGCCGGCGGAAGCTGCTGGAGACGCCCACCGATCAATTCGGTCTCCAGCACCCCCTGGTGCAATGGCACGCCGGCGTCCAGCAGCACCGGGTCGGTGCCGCCCCGCAGGTAGCGTCCGTCGGCCGTCATCTTGACCCTGCTGAACTGCAGGCCGCGCGCCACATCCGAATCGAGCGTCGGACTGCTGCTGAGCACGAACTCGCCGCTCGTGTCCTTGGCGAACGCCACCACGGTGTTGGGTGCCAGGTCGGGGAACGGCGGGCGCCGGTACACCCAGGTGACGATGCCGCGGTGGGTCTTGGCCACGACGTCGCGGTTGATCTCGTCGGGCTCGCCGACCAGGATGTAAATCTTCCCCATGTCCGTCTTCCAGCCCGGCTTGGTCGTCTCGCTGAACTTCCGGGTCGCCTCGAAGACACGCAGCTCGAACCGGTCACGGAATTCGTTCTGCGGCGTCGCCGGCACCACGTCGCGTCGTTGCCAGAACCAGTCGATGAAGTTGCGCCGCTCGGCCTCGGTCTCGAGCGCCTTGTAGGCTTTGACCTCCTGCTTGGAGATAACGTACCGCACGGGGCCCTGGTACCAGTCCTTCGTCGGCTTCTCGAGGTTGATCCCCTCCGAGGACGCGGCGCGCCCCACCGCCGGCACGAAGAACAGCGCCAGCAGCGCAAAGAACAGCACGAACAGCATCAGGATCGCGAGGGTCAGCGCCCAGCGCGGCACCTCCAGCGTGTCGCGCTGCCTCTGCCCGAAGACTTTGGGGCCATGTTTCGGCTTCAGTCGCAGGAGGCGTGCGAGGGCCAGGGAGGTGAAGGAGATGATCGCGCGCGGCCCGCGTGGATTCTCGGGGAACAATCGGCCGGGCGGGCCCTGGTGGCCCGAGTTGTCGAAGGATGACATAAGTCCCGAAGGCGGAATATTATAGCACCCGGTTGGAACAACAACCCGCGGCGCGCGGGAGGGATGGCGCGTGGACGTCCGGACACGCCTCAAGGAACTCATCAAGGAGAAGTGCGTCCTGCGCGGCGATTTCGTCCTCGCCTCGGGACAGCGAAGCCAAGTCTATTTCGACTGCAAACGGGCCACCCTCGACCCCGAAGGGGTGCATCTCATCGCCCTGGCCATCCTCGACATTATCGACGAGCTGGTGGCGACCGATACCCGCTGGATCGACGCCATCGGCGGCCCGACCATCGGCGCCGACCCGGTGGTCGGCCACGTCGCCGGCCTCTCCTGCGAGCGATCGATCACCGCGCGGCTCGCCAGCCACCGACCGTTCAAGGCGTTCCTGGTGCGCAAGGAATCGAAGGAACACGGCACCCAGCGCGTCATCGAGAACGACATCCCCCGCGGCACGCGCGTGGTGATCTTCGAGGACGTCGTGACGACCGGCGGCTCGACGCTGGAGGCGATCCGCAAGGTCGAGGAAGCCGGCCTGGAAATCGCCGCCGTCATCGCCGTCGTCGACCGCGAGCAGGGGGGCGAAACCGCCCTGGCGAAGTACCGCTACCGCCCGATCTTCAAGAAGGGCGAGTTCGGGATCTGAAGGAAGGCATGGGCGCCGGGCCGGGTACTAATATGATAGGCGGGCCGGTGGACCCTTCGATTACAGAATTGGAATTGAGGGATTACCGCCCGGATTCGAGGAATCGCCCGCCGGTGCGGCCTTCCCGTCCTTGACCATGTCGCGGGACTCCCGTAAGATCTCCGCGGCGCAATGCGCCACACTCATACCATTCCTCAGTAGCTCAATGGTAGAGCATCCGGCTGTTAACCGGAGGGTTGTAGGTTCGAGTCCTACCTGAGGAGCCAGAACTCATACTTCTCGGAATGGCGGGTCCCGGGTTAACAGGGGCCCGCTTTTTCGTCTCCCCCAAGCTGCGCAGGATCCGAGACATCGGAGTACACGGGCCGAGTGGCGACGGAACTCAGGGGCCGCGGAGAACTAACCCCCAGGTCGGTTGGAAGCGTTTGGTCGCATCCGAGGTCTCTGGCTCTCCCCGAGTCCTCGGAGAGCCGAGCCTGCAGTAGAATTTCTTATCCAGGAAATTGTGACTGGCGGAGATGACGATGGCCACGACGGTGACCTGCCCCTTGTGCGGAGCGTTTGCTGAGGAGGATCCGCGGACCGGCGGCTACCGAAGACTACACTGCGAATTGTGCGGCAAGTTCGAAATAACTGAAAGCGCCGAGGCAGTTCTGCCCGGCTTGCTTCAGACGTATCAGTATGGTCAAGTCATTTTACCGCACTGGGTTCAGCGGAGTCAGAGCACTAATGTTATCCCCCGTCTAGAACCGGATCTGCTGACTCAAATCCTCGTCAACTTCGCAGTGCCGTCACTCCCCACG
>JANNTZ010000074.1:0-11523 GCA_031394595.1 Acidobacteriota bacterium | reverse complement strand
GTGGATCCGAGGTTGTCGTCGACGACGGCGTCGCAGTCGTCATCGATGCCGTTGCAGGTTTCGGTGACCGGGGCGCCCGGGGTGCAGGTCTGCGAGACGCCGCCGACGCAGTTCTGGACCGTGCGGCTGCAGGCGCCGGTGCCGCAAGCGGTGGATCCGAGGTTGTCGTCGACCGCGCCGTCGCAGTCGTCGTCGATGCCGTTGCAGGTTTCGGTGACCGGGGCGCCCGGGGTACAGGTCTGGGGGACGCCACTGACGCAGTTCTGAACCGTGCGGCTACAGGCTCCGACCCCGCAGGAGGTCGAGCCGAGGTTGTCGTCTGCGACGGCGTCGCAGTCGTCATCGATGTTATTGCACGCCTCCACAGCCCCCGGGTACACCGCCGGGTTGTTGTCGTTGCAGTCGACGTCGAACGTGAAGCCGTCACCGTCGGTGTCCTGACAGGGGTCGCCCTGACCGTTGCGATCGATGTCCCGCTGGCTCGGATTGGAGATCGTGGGGCAGTTGTCGCAGGCATCGCCAGCCCCGTCGCGATCGCCGTCGGCCTGCGTCGCGTTGGCGATCAGGGGGCAGTTGTCGTCGATGTCGGCCCACACGTCGGCGTCGCTGTTCTGGGTCGTCGTCAGGGCGCAGGGCGCGGGGTTGGGCCGTTGGGTGCCGTCACTTTGCTGTCCGAGGGTGCCTTCGGCACAGAGGTTTCGTCCGGCGACGAGGTACATGAAGCTCGATCCGACCGGCGGGTTCCCGGCGTCGGCGACGGTGCGATCCGTGTCGGCCGGAGAGAAACAGGTCTGGCTCCAGGTGAACGGCCGGGTGATGACACCACGGTAGACGTTATAGACGTGCGCCTGCGGCGCCTTGTCCCAGATGAACGACGCCGGGTTGCCGGGCAGGGGACGCAGGCTTGCCCCCACGTCCCCCGGAGGTGACTGGATGGAGGGCGCGAGCGGCGAGCAGTCCTGTCCGCTGGGGACTCCGTCCCCGTCGGGATCCGGGGGTGCGAATTCCCAGGCCCCGATGTCGACGCGCACCGTGCCGTCGGCGTTCCCGTCGGCGATGCGCGGGCTGCCCGCCAGATCTACCGTCGTCGTCACGTCCAGGTCGGACCCGGCATCGATGACGGGGGAACTGCTCTGAAGCTGGAAGTCCTCGGTCACGTCGGTCGCGCCATTCCAGTTGGACAGCATCCGGAAGGCGGCGGAAGCGGCGGCGAGGGCGGGGGTGAAGGTGATGACGTTGCTCGTGGTGTTGACCACGGTGATGGTGCGCACCACACCGTCATCGTTGTACTCGAGAGTCTGGTTGACCGAGTACCGCGAAGCGTTGATGACCACCACGGTCGTCGCTGTGCCGGCCGCCACCGTGACATCGGTGAACAGCGGGGCGCGGACAAAGCGCGGGTCCTGGGAGATGTTCCCGGCTGTGCCGATCAGCGTCGCATCGGTGAAGTGGCCCGACACCTGGTTCTGCGTGGAGGGCCGCAGGATGTTGTTCCAGAGATCGTTGGCCGCCAGGGTCGGCAGGGTGTACTTGCTGTGCAGGCCGCCCCCGGTCCCGTTGGAGGTGACCGCGTTGCCGACGATGAGGTTGTTGGCGACCGTCACCATGCCGGTCTGGGCGTCGAAGGCGTCCAGCATGATACCGCCGCCGTAAGTCGAGAAAGAGTATCCCGAAGGAGAGCCGGTTTCGGTCAGGTTGTTGCCGACGATGGTGTTGTTGGTGATACGGGCGAAGGCATGGTAGGAATAGATGGCGCCGCCGAACATCTGGCCGGCATTCCCGAAGAACAGGTTGTCCGAGACCCCCACGTCACCGTAGACCTGAATCCCGCCACCCGAGTACGAAGCCCGGTTGCCGATCACGATATTGCGGACCACCACGGTCCCGGGGTTGGCATCGACACGCAGCCCGCCCCCCTTGCCGAGTTCCCCGGAGGCGACGTTGTTGCGGATCAGGTTGGCCTCGATGCGGACGCGCGTCGGGACGCCCGTCAGCGACCCGAGCACGAAGATCCCGCCGCCGACACCCTGCGAATCACTCCCCCCGCCGAGCGGCGGGGGCGACACCACGTTGTCCCGAATGGTGTTATTGGCGATCAGGACGTCGTTGCCGTAGGCAACGTAGACTCCGCCACCGGCCCAGTTGTCCTGCGCGCCGGACAGCACATTTCCGGTGATCACGTTGTTGCTGACTACGGCGTTGCCGTAAATGAAAACGCCGCCTCCCGCCACCAGGCCATCGATTGGTCGATCCTCCCCCTTGCCGCCGGTGATCGTGCAGCCGTCGATCGCGAAGCCGTCCCGGGCCCGGCCGCTGGTGCCGGTCGCCAGGATGACGGCGCTGCGGGTCACGCCGCCGGCATTGATCGTGGTGGTCGCCGGGTTGTCGCACCGGACCTGGATGTCGGGGTAGATGAACAGACGCTCGGGGTAAAGGCCGGCGGCGACCTGGATCAGCGCCGAATCGAACTCACCCGTGTTGATCCGGCAGCTAGCGTCGTTGATGGCCGACTGGATGTCGCGGTATGGAACGGCAGCCGACCCGCAGCCGGTGACGCACGGCGTGTCGCAGGTGCTGTCGCAGGTCAGCGCGCAGGTGGTGTTGTCATCAACGTAGAAGGTCTGGGTCCCGGCGGCGAGAACGGCCTGCAGGACGAAGGCCAGAGCAACGAGAGAGGCCGCGCCCGCCACCAGACGCACGAGTGACGCGCACCTCGACACTGACGTCAAGGCCTCCCTCCCAGGCGAGACGACCACGCTGGCTCCAACCAGCTTCTTGCGAGAGCTGCTCCGTGCTGCCGGTGACCTCTTCTAGATACCGCCAACCGAAGTTATGTCAAGCATTTTAGAGGATATGGGGGGGGCGGCCCGGCGGTTCGATCGTGACGGCTGGGAATTCGCCGCGGTTCCCAGGGCCCAGGAAAAGTAGCTCTGGGGGCCAAAAATGTTGACACCGTCCGGGTTTGACCGTAAATGGATAAATGGGATTTCCGGATGCCCTTGTGAGGCCGCGCCCGCGCGGTCGTCGGGAGGTTGGCTGGCATGGTTCGAAAAGCTCTGGTATTGGCGATGGTTCTGGCGATTGCGGCCTTCTCGGGCGCGTCGGCGGGGACTGGCAAGGATTCGGCCGCGGGGTTGACCGTCGGAGCGTTCTCCCGGTCCCTAGTTGCGGCGCTCGAAGCCTCAGGGGTCCAAGTGAAGGAAAAGGCTGCCCTGATGCGTGGCGTGATCGCCGGTCGCGAGCAGACGCCGCTGACCGAGGGGGTCGCGGTGGCGCTGCTGGGCACGATCGGCCTGGACGCCTCCACATCCAATCCCGGCCGGATGGTCGGCGAAGCCCGTGGACTGACTATCCTCAGGACCGTTGCCGGCCGCGCCGACACCCTGCAACCCTCCTCGTTCGCGGGCACCACGGCGACTTCGACCCAGGGAAGCATCGAACTCTGCTTCAGTCTCTCCAACCATGGCAAATGCGTCGAATGCTGTAAAGGACAGGGGATCCAGGCGAACTCGTGCGCGAAAGCCTGCTTCGTCATCAACAAGCCGAGCGCGTCGGAACCGCTTCCCTGAAATCCGTCTTTCGATTGATGCCACTGCCCCCCCCCAAGACTGCCTTGGCATGACTCCGGAGAGATATATGCAGCCGGGGAACATTACCTTTGCTCAAACCTCAGGCCACCCGGCCGGTGGCCGGAAGTGCCCAACTCCGGGAACCACTTGCAAAAGTTGCTTGACGGTCCATCCGCTCCGCGGTAGATTTCCGACGCTCTGAACTAGCCACATGATTTCGCCGATCCTGACGGACAGGTCTTCTTATCGGTTACGCAGCCAGGTGTAGATGTATCGATCCCAGGGGAGGGAGTGCAATGAAAAAGTCGATTCTGGCATTTGCTATCGCGGCACTGATCGCCGCGCCCGCCTTCGCGGCATCCGCCGCCCCGGCAAAAGCGGCGGACGTGACACTGGGCGATTTTGCCCTGCGTCTGGCGGTCAACCTCGGCACGAAGCCGGCCGATGCCAGCGCGGCGGTCGAGACACTGAAGTCCCACGGTGCCCGGATCACCGAAGTCGATCTGAGCGCCCGCATGACCGAAGGGGTGGCGGCGCGCATTCTCAGTGACCTCGGCGTGGCCGTGAAGACCTCAACTCCGGGTAAAGGGCTGTCGAGCGGCAGGGCCGATCAACTCCTGTCGACGGCAGCCGTGGGCCTGACCGCCACAACGGCGCCGGCGACCGAACTGCCGGCCCAGTGCCTGCAGAACAAGAATCGTGGTGGCTGCCAGGAGTGCTGCAAAGCGGCCAACGGGTGCGTGGACCAGAGCGCGCCGTGTGACTTCGCGTCGGCCTGCTCCCACTTCTGCAAGGCGGTGCTGCCTCCGGGGCATGCGAGTCCGACCGAGCCCCAGTAGTCCGATCGCAGCGCACGAAGAATTCACGCCCCGTCCCGCATCCGGGACGGGGCGTTTGCTTTTGAGGAGGTTGTCCGTCCCCGCCCGTGCGACAATACCGGTCATGCGTCTGGGAACCGTCACAATCGGGCAGCCGTTGATCCTCGCCCCCATGGCGGGGATCACCGACCAATACTTCCGTCTGATCCTCCGCCGGATCGGCGGGGTCGGCCTGGTGTCGATGGAATTCGTCTCCTCCGAGGCGATCACCCGTGGCAACCGTCGTACGCGCCAGATGATGCAGTACTCGGAAGAGGAGCGGCCGCTGGCCATACAGATCTACGGCAGCCGGCCGGAACGGATGGCGGAAGCGGGGGCTTTCGTCGAGGCGCTCGGCGCCGACATCGTCGACATCAATATGGGCTGCCCGGCCAACAAGGTCCTGAAAGGGTGCGCCGGTGCCGCCCTGATGGGCGACTTGGATCTGGCGCGGGACATCGTCCGGGCGGTCCGGCGGGCGGTACGCATCCCGCTCACCGTCAAGTTCCGACTCGGTCTCGACGACTGCCGGTCGAACTACCTCGAACTGGGCCGAATCTGCGAAGGGGAGGGGGCCGACGGGATCGCGCTGCACGCGAGAACCGCGCGGCAGATGTTCACCGGCCGGGCCGACTGGGATCGGATCCGCCTGCTGAAAGAGGCTGTCGGGATCCCGGTCAGCGGCAACGGTGACGTCGAGACCCCGGGGGACGCTTTGGCGCTCTGGGGTGCCACCGGCTGTGACGGCGTGATGATCGGGCGGGCGGCGATCAAGAACCCCTGGATTTTCCGCCAGATCGCCGCCGCCCGTAACGGCGAACCTGTTGTCGAGCCGACCCTCGAGGAACGGCGCAACCTGATCCTGCACCACTTCGCCCTGCTGCGCGCCGGCGAGGAAGAGATGCAGGCGCTGCACAAGATCAGGACGTTCACCGGCTGGTATACGCACGGTCTGCCCGACGGGCGGGCGCTGCGCCAGCGGATCAACAGCCTCCGGTCGGTCGAGGAATTCGTCGAAGCGATCGAGGGGTTCTTCCAGGTCCTGCTGGCTGCCTGACCGCCAGGGGATCCCCGAGCGGCTCTTAGAGAGCCTCCATCCTGGCGTGCCACGCCTTCAGATGAGGGAAGGCGGATGAGATCTCCTGCCTGCCGAACTTCACCAGCTGATGCACGAAGGCGAACAGGGCGATGTCCGCGAGACTGGCGCCGTCCCCGAGCACAAAGGGGCGCTGCGACAGCAACTGCTCCAGGTTCCGGAAGTGGGTCTCCAGGTGACGGTCGATCTCCTGGCGATTCTCCGTGGAGAGCGGCTCGCCCTCGCGGGTGCGGTTCTTCAGGATGGCGTAAACCAGGGATCCGAGGACCTCGTCGGCATAGTCCTCGACGATCCAGGCAAGCGCCTGGGCAGCCGGGTCGGACGGCAGCAGGCCGCGCTCGCCGTAGCGGGCGACGAGGTAGCGGAGGATCCGGGTCGAGTCGGGGATGACCCGATCGTCGTCACAGAGCACGGGGACCAGACGTTGACCGGAGATTCGTTCGATCTCGCTCCGGTCCGCCGGATCGATGACCTGGCTGGTGTGGTCCAAGCCCATCCGGCGCATCGATAGCCGGACCTTCTCGCAGAACGGGCAGGCCTCGAAATGCAGCAGCCGCAGAGCCAGATTCGCCCCCGTCAGGTCCGGAAGGGCCGCCTCCACCAGCGGCGGCGTGGCTTCGAGGCCTCGTCCGGCGCAGCCGGTGTGCCGGAGGTGCCCTGTGCGGGAGCCTCCGCCTGGGCAGGCTCGGAGGCCGACCATGACCGCCGTGCCGGGGCCTCCGGAGGCAGTGGAGGGGCTTCGGCCCAGGCCGGGTGCGGTGGCGGGTCCTGGGCTCCCTGCGATCCATTGCCGGAGGGACGGTCGGCACCACGCGGGGCGGGACCTTCAGCCCCGGGGCGGTGACGTCGGCCACGGTGCCGACGCCGGCGTCGTGGCCCGGTCAAATCGCCGGTCGATCCCGGCCCCCCGCCGGCCGCTGATACGCGGCCCTCGGCTCCCCGTTCATCCGCGGGACCGGAATTCACCTCACCCTGGTCGGATGCTTCGTCGTCCGGTCCTTCGGAGAAGACCGGCTGATCGTCGACTCCGGTATTGGCGGCCTGCGTTCGCAGGGCATCGGTGGAGGGCCGCGTCCGTCCCTCGCTCCCGGCGGATCGCTGACCGGGAACACGCGCGCCGCCGGCTTCACCGCGCCCGCGGCGGCCACGGCGCCGCCGCCGGCGTCGTGTCGCGTCCGCGGTCGCCGGTGCCGGGCCTTCGGCGGTGACGGGGGAGGGGGAAACAGGTTCCGTGGGGGCTTCCACCAGCCGGATGATCGGCGGGAGCGTTCCCTCGGCCATGGCCCGATCGACAGTCTCGGCGGTGACGACCGGCGCCACCTCCGATTCCTCCCGTCGAATCTCCTCAATCTCGAACTGGCTCGCCTTGAGGCGTTCCTCCGGCACCACCGTCACCCGCACCTTGTAGCGTGACTCGAGCCGCACCAGGTCGTCGCGCTTGGCGTTCAGGAGGTGCATCCCCACCTCGGGGGGGAGGAAGACCTTCACCTCGGCGGTGTCGCCGCGGATGACCCGGGCCTGAATCTTCCGGTAGGCCGCGCGCGCCGCCGCCTCCGGCGTCCGGATCGAACCGTCGCCCGCGCAGGTGGGGCAGTTCATGAAGCTCGACGAGGCCTTGGTCGCCTTGATCCGCTGCCGCGAAACCTCCATCAGGCCGAGCTTGCTGATCCGCGTGATGTCGTAACGGGCCTTGTCGCGCTCCATCGCCTGGCCGAAAGCCCGCTCCACCTGGCGGCGGTGCTTCGGCGAGTCCATGTCGATGAAGTCGACGACGATCAACCCGCCGATGTCCCGGAGCCGGAGCTGGCGGGCGATCTCCTCGGCCGCCTCCATGTTGGTGCGCGCGGCGGTCTCCTCGCTCCCGGCGCTGCGTGTCGAGCGGGCCGAGTTGACGTCCACGGCGGTCAGGGCCTCGGTCTGGTCGATCGAGATGGCCCCGCCCGATTTCAGCTGGACGACCCGCTTGTAAATGCTCTCGATCTGGTCCTCGACGTTGTGCTTGGAGAAGATCGGCCGGTCGCCGGTGTAGTGACGCACCAGGTCGACCTTGTCCGCCATGTGGGCCTCGAAGAACTTGACCGCCCGGTCGTAGGTCGGCTCGTCGTCGATCAGGATCTCTTCGATGTCCGAGGTGAAGTAGTCGCGGATGGTCCGGATCACCAGGTCGCGCTCTTGATAGATCAGCGCCGGCGCGCGGACGTTCTGTCCCGCCGCCTCGATGGTTCGCCAGAGCTCCACCAGGGACTCGAGGTCCGCCTGCAGGTCCCTCGGCTTGGTCTCCATGCCGGCAGTCCGGATGATCACGCCGAACCCGGACGGGATGGTCAGAGAGTCGAGGATGCTGCGCAACCGGCCGCGCTCGTCGGCGTTCTCGATCTTGCGGGAGATCCCGCCGGCGTCCGCCCCCGGCATGAGGACCAGGTACCGTCCCGGGAGCGAGTAATAAGTGCTCATGGTCGGGGGCTTGTTGCCGAAGGCGTCCCGGACCACCTGCACGATCAACTCCATTCCCTTGTCGAGGTGACGGGTGATGCGAGCCGCGCGCCCCTTGCTGCCCCCCTCGCGGGCGGGGAAGATCTTGAAGTTTAACTCGTCGATGGGCAGGAACCCGGCCCGCTCACCGCCATAATTGACGAAGGCGGCCTCGAGGGCTGGGTTCAGCCCTTCGACGGTGACCTTGAAGATGTTTCCTTTGAGGTTTTCCCTGCTGAGGGTCTCGATCTCGAAAGCATCGAGCGTGCCGTTGTCAACGATCGCGACGCGGTTCTCTTCCTCGGCGGTCACGTTGACTAACATCTGCTTGGACATGCAATCTCCTTGCGCCACTCGCGTGCGGTGCGGCCGGCGGCATCCTGTGGCCGGGCCGCGCCCCGTCGGGGCGCCCAAGGCGGGCTCGACCGGACCTGCCGGATGGCGATCCGGGTGCTCCGCCGATATAAGGGGGGCAGTATAACACTCGTCGGTTCATGCCCGGAAGATGAAGCATGAACGGGCCGAAGGCAAGCCGCCGGCCGGGTCGCTGCTCTGGGGGGGATCCGGGGGGGGTGGCAGCGTGGTAGACTCGCGGCGCAATTTTCACCGGAGGAGATCATCATGCCGCGAGCCAAGCAGCTGACCGTCCAGCTGGCGAACAAGCCGGGGATGCTGGCCCAGGTGGCGCAGGCCCTCGGCCGCGCCGGGGTCAACATGCGGGCGCTGGCCATCTTCGAGGGGCGCGCCAAGATCATCGCCGAGGATCCGGCGAAGGGGCGGGAGGCGCTGCAGAAGGAAGGGCTCTACGCTTCGATCGAGGACTGCCTGACCGTCGACATGGCGGACCGTCCGGGGTCGCTCGCCGACATCTGCGCCAGCCTGTCGCAGGCGGGGATCAACATCGACTACGCCTACACCGGCATCACCCAAGCGTCCGGCAAGGCGGTCGTGGTGATGGTGGTTTCCGACCTCGAACGGGCTGCGAAACTGACCGGTTAGGAGACGAGTCCTCCAGGCTCAATCCTCCTCGTACTTCTGCTTGAGGGCCTGGATCACCGAGGGGTCGGAGAGCGTCGTGGTGTCGCCGAGAGCGCGTCCCTCGGCGATGTCCTTCAAGAGCCTTCGCATGATCTTCCCGGAACGGGTCTTGGGCAGCTCGGCGGTGAAGATGATATCGTCGGGGCGGGCCAGGGCGCCGATTTTCTTCGCGACGTGCATTTTCAGCTCGCTGACCAGGCCGCCGTCGGCGATCCCCTCCTTGAGAGTGACGAAGGCGGCGAGCGCCTGCCCCTTGAGTTCGTGCGCCCTGCCGACCACGGCGGCCTCCGCCACCGAGGGGTGGTCGACGAGCGCGCTTTCGACCTCCATCGTGCCGATCCGATGGCCGGCGACGTTGAGCACGTCGTCGACCCGGCCGAGCAGCCAGAAGAACCCGTCGCGATCCCGGCGGGCCCCGTCGCCGGTGAAGTAGGTCGCCTTGTCCCAACGGCTCCAGTACTGACGGACGTAACGGTCGGGGTCGCCATAAATCGTCTGGAGCATCGCCGGCCAGGGGCGGGTGATCGCCAGGTAGCCGCCCCCTTCGCGCACCGGGCGTCCCTGGTCGTCGAGGACTTCGGCCGCAATCCCCGGGAACGGGCGGGTCGCCGAACCGGGCTTGGTCGCCGTCACGCCGGGGAGAGGCGTGATCATGATCATCCCGGTTTCGGTCTGCCACCAGGTGTCGACCACCGGGCAGCGACCGGCCCCGATGTGCCGCTGGTACCAGATCCAGGCCTCCGGGTTGATCGGCTCGCCGACCGTCCCCAGAAGCCGCAATGACCCGAGGTTGCATTTCTCCGGCCACTCGATCCCCCAGCGCATGAAGGAGCGGATGGCGGTCGGCGCGGTGTAAAAAATAGAGACGCCGTACTTCTCGATCAACTGCCAGAACCGGCCGCGATCCGGCCAGTCCGGCGCCCCTTCATACATCAGGACGGTGGCCCCGTTGGACAGGGGACCGTACACGACGTACGAATGGCCGGTGACCCACCCCAAGTCGGCCGTGCACCAATAGACATCCTCGGGCTTCAGGTCGAAAACCCAGCGGGTGGTCGTGTGCACCCCGACCATGTACCCGCCGGTCGCATGCACGATCCCCTTCGGCTTGCCGGTGGTGCCCGAGGTGTAGAGGACGAACAGCATGTCGTCAGCGTCCATCGCCTCCGCGGGACAGTCGGCCGACGCCTCCGCCATCAGGTTGTCCCACCAGTGGTCGCGTCCCTCCTGCATGTGGATCGGGAACCCGCCGCGCTTGACCACGATGACATGGCGCAGGCTCGGGGCCCCCTGGACCGCCTCGTCGGCCCAGCGTTTGAGGGGAACCTGCGCCCCGCGCCGGTAACCGCCATCCGCGGTGACCAGCACGGTCGCCTTCGCGTCGTTGATCCGGTCGCGCAGGGCTTCCGCGGAAAATCCGCCGAAGACGACGCTGTGGACCGCGCCGATGCGGGCACAGGCGAGCATGGCGATCGCCAGCTCGGGGACGAGTGGCAGGTACAGCGTGACCCGGTCGCCGCGGCGGACAGCGAGAGACTTCAGGACGTTGGCGAACCGGCAGACCTCACGGTACAGCTGCGCGTAGGTCAGCGTCCGCTCGTCGCCCGGCTCCCCCTCCCACAGGATCGCCGCCTTGTTCCGGGTCGCCGTCGTCAGGTGCCGGTCGAGGCAGTTGACGCTGGCGTTCAGGCGTCCGCCGACGAACCAGCGGGCATGCGGCGGCTTCCAGTCCAGGATCCTGGTCCAGCGCTTTGACCAGACCAGATCGCGGGCGCACTCGGCCCAGAATTTCTCGGGATTGCGGGCCGCCCGCGCGTATATTCCCGGGTCTTTGAGGTGCGCCTGGCGCCGAAACGCGGCCGAGGGACGGAAGACGCGATCTTCCCTGAGCAGCACCTCGATGGTGGCGCGGCTGGTCGGAGCGGCGCGCTTTTTCTTCGGCATCGGTGTGGCACCCCGTCGGCGAGGTCCGGTTGGCAGGCCCGGCATTATGGCGAACGCATTCCGGGGGTGTCAATCGCGGTTCTGACAGAGGTCTCCCCAGTCTGTGACGCCGCGCCCTGCGGTTGCCGGGCCGGGGGCCTGTCCGGGTATTGCGTCGGGTCGCGTTCGGAGCGCCGTGGCGTCGGCCGCGAGGCGCCGCGACGACGCGATGGGGTTCCATCGCGGAGAAGCGGCAACGACGCGGACGGCGCCGCGCCGCCCGAACCCTGCGGGCGCCTGGGGATTGCGGGCGCCTGCGGCGTCGCGCCTCTTTGGCGATGGGTCCCCATCGCCGCCTCGGCGCTCCTTGCATCCACCTCGCAAGCCCCATGCGCGCGGCCCAACGCAATACCCGGACAGGCCCCCAGGTCCGGTGTCGCTTCGCGACACCTCCCCTCCCTTCGCCCCTCGCCCACCCACCGCGCTGAAAAGCGCGCGGCGGGGCCCGGCTCGGGGTCTCACAGGACCCGGCAACCGCAGGGCGTGGCGTCTCGGCCCGAGGGTCCCG
>JANNTZ010000076.1:0-2695 GCA_031394595.1 Acidobacteriota bacterium | reverse complement strand
GAAGCGGACGTTGCGCGCGAACTCGCCCAGGTCCCAGTGCGCTCCGCCGTAGATCTGATCCGGTTCGCTGCTCACTCCGACCCGCGCTCCCCAGCCGCGGTAGCCGATCTTGGCGGTGCCCTGGGCCAGGGCGGGCGTGGTCAGGATGGCAAGAACCGGCAGGAGCAGGAACGGGGCTGCGTAGCGTGCTTTCATCGAGTCCCTCCTCGGAACTGTTGGGATTGGCCTGACGGGAAGCGCGCCGATTCCGGCCTCCTTGGGATATTGAATCGACGCGAGAAAATGCGACACCAGATATCTGACTCAAAGACAGATGAGGCTACCACGGGATCGGCGGACCGTCAAGGAAAGCCGCCCGCCGCCGGCCCGAATCTCATTGACGGCACAGATGCTTGCTCGTATATGTAAGAGCTATGACGGGCCGCGTGCGTACGAAAGGCGAAGGGTGTGGCCCGAACGGCTTGGCCGCCATCGTTTTCACGGTACTCGCCGCCCTCGGCCTGTCTCTCCCCCCTGCCTTTGGCACCACCGTCAGGCGCCTGGGTCTCGCCGAATTGGTCCCGGCTTCCGAATCGATCGTCCTCGGCAAGGTCGAGGTGTCCCGATCGTACTGGCAGGGCAAGCAGATCTACACCGAAGTGACGGTGGCCGTGACGCGATCCCTCAAGGGCGCGCGCCGCGGGAGGCTGACCTTCGTCCAGCTGGGCGGTCGCGTCGACCAGCCGGTGCCGCTGGAGATGACGCTTCCGGGGGCGCCCATCCACCGCGTTGGAGACGAGGCCTATTTCTTCCTGCAGCCCGGCAGGCCCGGCGAGAGGATCATCGTGGGGTTGTTCCGGGGGCACGTCCCGCTGCGCCGCGATGACCGGGGCGAGTACGTCCTGTTCGATGGCTCGCGCAAGGCCCCGGCCGGGTTCGAAGAGGATATCCGCCGGCAGATGGCGGGACAGAAGCAGGGGAGCCCCGGGGCCGACCGATGAGAGGCGCGCGCATCCTGCTGCTGGCGGCCGCCATCGCCCTGTCGCTCTCCCCCGCCCGCGCGGGCGGGAATCTCGAGGCCGTGGTCCAGGCCGGCACCAAGATATCCGACGCCGCCTGGAGCCCGCTGGCTCTGCCGATCCCGTGGAAGATCAATAATCAGGGGGCGATCAACAACTGCAACAACGGCAATCCCACCTGCGTCGGGGGCGTCTCGCCCCTGACTCTGCAGCGTGCCATCGACGGGCTGACGGCGGCGTTCAACGCCTGGCAGGAGGTTCCGACCTCCCGCGCCGCCTTCACCTACGCCGGCACGACGGCCCAGACCGGCATCGGCCTGGACAACGTGCACCTGATCACCTGGGCCGAGACGAACCCGAGCTTCTGCCCGACCGGCGTGGTGGCGACCACGCCCCATTCGCACCTGACGGCCGACCTGACCCTGACGAGCTCGAACCGCGACCTGAACAGTGACGGGATCGTCGATATCGACCCGGCCGTCTATCCGAACGGGACGGTGCTCGCGGCGGGGACCATCGTGGACGCCGACATGGCCTGGTGCGCCGCGGGGAGCGATTTCGTGGACGTTCCCCTCGACACCTTGACCAGCACCTTCGACATGGTCGCGGTGGCGACCCACGAGGAGGGCCACTGGCACGGGCTGTCGCACTCGTCGCTGGTCAGCCCGATCGCCACCATGCTCCCGTTCGTGGACGTCACCGCCGACTACGGCAACCAGGTGCGCACGCTGGCGCAGGACGATATCGCCTCGACCTCACGCTACTACCCCGAGACCACGCTCGCGGGCAACTTCGGCAGCATCACCGGGCGCCTGTTCTTCCCCAACGGGACGACGGCCGCCGACGGCGTCAGCGTCACCGGCTACAACACCCGGACCGGCGAGATGACGGTGCAAGTCTTCAGCGTCTCGCGGTTCACCAGCAGCGCGGCCCTGCCGGGATCGTTCCGCGTCGACTGGCTGCCGCCCGGTACCTACTACGTGGGCATCGAATACTTTGACAGCACGACGGGACCGGCGGGAGCGGGCGACGACGACTGGTGGGACAACAACCGATTCAATCTGACCATCGTGAACGGCAACGTCAGCGCCGGGAACCAGCCGATCATCGCGCGGCCCGAGTTCTACAGCAGCCCCGAGACCTCGACCGACGATCTGGCCGACCAGGTGGCCGTCACCGTCGGCGCCGGGCAGACGGTCGACATCGGGACGGCCATCATCAACAGCGACAACCCGCCCGCGCCGGCCGGCGCCACGGCGTTGAACATGCCGAACGGGGCCTCAATCCAGGTCGTTTTCCCGGGCGGGTTCTCCTTCCCCTTCTTCGGGCAGTCCTGGGCGAGCGTCTTCGTCAATGACAACGGAAACCTGACGTTCGGGCCCACCTCGCCGAACGCGGACACGCGCCTTTTCCTCGGACCGGACCCCAACTCGGGAGACCCGGTGCCGCCGCGCATCGCCTTCCCCCTGACCAACCTCGATCCCGGGATCGACAACCAGGGCCCGAACGGGAGGTTCCTCGACGCCTTCTGGCGGTTCGTGCCGGACGGGACCAGTCCGCAGAACGACAGAATGGAGTTCACTTTCCTTGGCGTGCCGGTGATCTCGACCACCAAGAGCTGCACCGCCGTCGTCCGCCTGTTCCGGAGCGGCCGCATCGAGATGCAATACCGCTTCTGGAGCGCCTGGTGGGGCATC
>JANNTZ010000084.1:0-2496 GCA_031394595.1 Acidobacteriota bacterium | reverse complement strand
CGGTCGAACGTCGTGCAGCCCTTTCCCGACAAGGGAATAAATGTCGACGACGGCCAAAAGCCATACGCCGTTGCTATTGTCTGCATGTGAATGCGGTGCTTCGCAGGCATAGGTGTTCCGATTCCGATGACGAGGAGTGTCTTATACTTGGCGGCGTATGATCGCAGGTCGCCCTTTGGAATGTTACCTCTGTCTGCCAAGGCGAGCGCCTCGTCGAGGCTCAGTGTTTCCCAACTGGTTACAGAAACCTTTGCGACAATGGCGCTCACGGGGGCAGATAGATATGCGTAGATGCAGCTAGGCCTTAAACAAGCGAAGGTTTCAGCGCGACAAGGCATGATTTTCACGGTCCAGTCGGCGCGTGGATCCAGCGCTTTGGCGGTTCTCGCCTTGGTTTGAGAACCCACGTTTTGTGTTGCTTTATGTTTGGTTGCTTTCTTGGGGTTGGGCACCAACGGGGTACCGGAGCATCCGGACTCCGGCTTCGAATAGCGTCTCTGTCAACAACGCAGGGGCCGACGAAGCGCGTCCAGCAAACGGAAGAACACGTGCTGCCATGGATTCCAGGCGAGCATGCGATAAATAATCCGTCGTCCCGTGCTGACGATCTGCGCCGGAATGTTAATGAATGCGTTCCGGAACGTGGTGAATTCCATACGTAACAGGGTGTGCTTCTCCGCCTGGTGCCTCTCCTGCCAGCGCCCCTGAACCGGAAGCAAGAGTGCCGCCCAGGCCTTGAGGCTCCAGGCGAGCGAGGCCATGACCATGTACGCCCAGTTACTTTCCAAGTCGCCCAACGGAGCGGTCAACGCGCACACGTCGCTCTTCTGCTGCTGGATGAGGTTCTCCTGGTTGCAGCGATGGTTGGCCTGGAAGACAATCTGCTCAAGCGGACCTGCCTCGTCGTTGGTGATGTAGAAGAAGCATCGATCCTTGTCGAACAGCTTCGTTTGACCTTTGGTAACCTCCAGATCCTTCCAGACGACAACCACTCGGTACTTCTTGCTGCATTTCACTGGAGAATACGTGAACTCGGCCACCCACTCGTCGACTAATTTGATGTTCTCATACTCGCGTTCCTCGACAATCCGCTCCTTCACGTTCTCCGGACGGCTTCGTGGCTTCGTCTTCACCTGGTAACGAGCGGGGCGTTCAAGGCGTTTCCAGGCGTCTTTCGGCAGATTTTCTGCCAGTTCGTAGAGGTTCTTCTTGGCGTCGATGCCGAATACGAACTTCACGCCGTCGGCATCCCATTGGTCGAGATACTCGGTCTGCGTGAAGTCTGTGTCACCGCGAAGCGTGATCTTGCGGAAGCCGGCGCGGCGGCATAGATCGACGGCCCGATCGAGATACGCGGCCGCCTTTTCATGACTGGGCCGATTCCCGCTCCGGTTGACGATGTACAACGGCTCACCGGTGTTGGCCAGCGAGATCAACAGCGGATGGTAGCCCCATTGGCCCTTATAATTGATGTCCATCCCGTCCTTGCACTCGCCATAGGTTTCCACCATCGTCCCATCGGCATCGATCACCGCCTCGTCGAAAAAGGAATCCGGTTGTTGCCGCCACACCTTGAGCCGGATGTCATTGAACACTTCCATCAGCACGTAGACGCTCCACGAATCGAACCGCCGACAGAAGTCGCCGGCCGTGGTCGGGTCGGGAATTCGCTGGGCTCCCAAGGCGTTCAAATAAGCCTCGTCCTGGCGTCGCAGCTCCAAGTGCTCCAGACAAGTCCCTCCAGCCAGCAAGTTGTAGGCGATATTCAACACGTGGTCCGACTCGCAGTACGGCATGTAGAGCTTGAGCAACTTCAGCCCTTGGTTGATGGCTCGATCCAGTTCAAGGTGCTTCACCATTTGGTGAATCGCTCCGATCCCGCCCATCGAGATGGCCCGCGTCCGGTCTGCAATGTCGTAGTGAATGTTGGATGCCGATATCACCGGGCACTCATGCCCCATCTTCGACTTGTCCAACCTTTGCTGTATGCGACGCTTGCGTGCAGCGAGTCTCTTTCGTATCCTTGCGTTCACTCGAAAACCCTCCGTGTCGTGGGGACATGGTTTTTGACTTACCCCATGAAACCCCGGAAAACACCGAGAGTTTTCGAGTTTTTTCGTATCTATGCGGCGAATAAATGACCGACCTACGCTGGTTTAAGGACTAGGCGCGAACCATCGTCGTAAGCGGAGCTGGCCCGAGTTCCGTTGGCCAGGTGTTGCACACGTAACCTCGCACCATCGTCAAATTGCCATGTGGTTCGCTGATCTTGCGGATTAACGACGAACTTAACGCGGCCGTCGTTCCAGTACGCGTAGGTAAAGCGACCCCCTTCAGGCTCGATTAACACCCTACGCTGGGAGACGGCGTCGAACAAGCTGGTGAGGACCTTATTGGCCGGGTTCTTCACCGTCCGCAACCTGTTCAGAGCATCGAACGTGCTGGTGTAGCGGCCGGTGCTGTCGGCCAGGAGCGTACGGTTGCTGACCGCGTCCC
>JANNTZ010000042.1:0-2176 GCA_031394595.1 Acidobacteriota bacterium | reverse complement strand
GCCACGGATCGGCCAGACGCGCGAGACGATCCGGCGACGGGCGGCGGCGCAGACCCTTCACCGCGTGGGCCGCGGCAGCGAGAGCCAAATCGCCGGCCGGCCATACATCGGGACGGCGCAGCGCCATCAGGAGATAGATGTCGGCCGACCAGGCGCCGATTCCCTTGAGTCGCTGCAGGGTCGCGCGCGCCTCCTGATCCGGCAGGCGGGAGAGGGCCGCGATATCCAGGTCCCCGCCCTCCACCGCCCGCCCCAGCAGCACCAGGTAGGATGCCTTCTGTCGCGTCACCCCGAGGAGGCGCAGTCGATTTTCCCCGGCGGCGGCGACCGTCGCCGAATTCACCCGTCCCAGTCCCCTGCCGAGGCGGCGATAGACCGCGGCGGCGGACGCGAGCGAGACCTGCTGTTCCAGGATGATGCGCACCAGCGTGGCGAAGCCGGCCGGCCGCGCCCAGAGCGGCGGCGGTCCGTGGCGGCGGAAGATCCGCCCCAAGTCCGCGTCCCGGCGCGCCAGAAGGGCGGCGGCCCCGGCGAGCGTCAGGCTTGTGAGCGGCGTCGCCATGAGGGTCCGCATCTTACCAAGCCGGAGCGGTACGCGCGTTGACATCGCTGCCTTCCCTGCGTAGTGTGAGGCAGGTCGAAGAACGACCCTCTGACACCATGCATTCGCCTGTTCGGTTGATATCATCGGCTATTTGCTGCGGCTTCGTCGCCGTATGCATCGGCACCGCCGAGGCGCCACTGGTCGTTCGCCACCCGCGGCTGATCGCAGCGGTCTCTCCATCCTTTCCGGCCAAGGCACAACGGGCCGGAATCCATGAGGCCACGGTCTTCGTCCAGGCGGTCATCGACACCGAGGGCCGCGTGAGCGACCCGGTCGTCCTCCGGTGTACGCGGCCCGGTTTCGGGTTCGAGCGCGCCGCGCTGAAGGTGGTCCGGAAGTGGCGCTACGAACCGGGATTGCAGGACGGTAGGCCGGTGACGGTGTACTTCACCATTCCAGTCGATTTCGTTTTGGATCCTGCCGGGGGCCGGCCGGATCAAAACCATTGACCTCGGCCCACAATCCCTGGAGGCGGACATGAAGGCTCGGATCGTCAATCTCGAAAACGTGGCGTTGATGAAGCGGTCGCACGGCGACAAGTACGAATGCCAGATCGCCCCGGTAGGGGGAGAACTCGACTCCAAGAAACTCGGTTTCAACGTCACCGTGATCCCGCCGGGCAAGTCCGCCTTCCCCTATCATGCCCACCGCGGCAACGAGGAGATGTTCTTCATCCTGGAAGGCGAGGGATCGGTCCGGATCGACGGCACGGTCCACAAGGTGCGCAAGGGGGACTTCATCTCGCTGCCACCCGGGCGTGACTCGGCGCACCAGATCGTCAACGACTCGAAGGCCCCGCTGCGGTATCTCGCCGTCAGCACGATGGACCTGCCGGAGATCGTCGAGTATCCCGATTCGGGCAAGGTCGGGGCGATCGCCGGCAGCCATCGGAGCCGCCAGCCGACCCCCGATTCGGTGCACCACTTCACCCGCCTGAAGGACGCCGTGGATTACTGGGACGGCGAGTGACAGATGGCGGCCTACGTCATCGTGGACGTGGACATCAGGGACCCTGTTCGATACGCCGAGTACGTCAAGGTTGTGCCGCCGACGATCGCGGCGTTCGGGGGCCGCTTCCTGGTGCGGGGAGGCCGGGCGGAGAACCTCGAGGGCGGCTGGCAGCCGAAACGAATCGTCGTGCTCGAGTTCGACAGCCTGGACCGGGCGAAAGCGTGGTGGGCGTCGGCCATGTATGAGGCGCCGAAGCGGCTCCGGCAGAGCGCCTCGGTGACCGAGATGATTCTCGTGGAGGGGGTATCCTGAATCCCGACTGGTATCGTGACTTCTTTCACGGGATCGCTCTCGATCTTTGGCGCAAGGCGGTTCCGCCCGAACAGACACGCGCCGAGGTCGCTTTCCTGCAGCGGGCCCTCGGCCTCGAAGCCGGGGCGCGCGTGCTCGACGTGCCGTGCGGGCTCGGCCGGCATTCCCTGGAATTGGCGGCGCAAGGCTTCAGGGTCACCGGGGTGGATCTGTCGCGCGAGGCGATCGGGGAGGCCCGGGCCAACGCCGCCACCCGCGCTCTCACGGTGGACTGGCAGGTGGCCGACATGCGCGAACTCTCCTGGGAGG
>JANNTZ010000032.1:0-26211 GCA_031394595.1 Acidobacteriota bacterium | reverse complement strand
GCGCGAAGGTCCATGCGGTGATAGTCGGGATAACGGTCGCCGTTGCGGGGCCCGGGGACCGGCTCGATGGCCGTCGTGCCGTCGGGATCCTCGACCCCGGCGGCGCCGACCCCGGTGGTCGGCCACCCGGTGTGATAGGTGCCGGTCACCGTCAGGTCCCAGGTCTCCCGCTTCCGGACATGGAGACCGAATTGGAAGGCATACGGCTGGTCCCAGCTCCTCGGCACCATCCGGCCGTCGATCTCGTCCTCGATCGAGCTGCGGCTGCCGGTCGCCCACCAGGCGACCGGTCCGCCACGGTCCATCGCCAGGGTGAGATCGAGACCCCGGGCTTCGGCCCGGGCCGGCGCGATCCGCACCCGGTCCGATTCGAACTCGGGGAGTAGTTCGAAGGGGTTGTAGAGATTCTCGAAGCGCGGCCGCAGGCTCGAGATCTCCTTCACGTAGGCGTCCGTGCGCACCGTCAGCCCGCTCCCGAAGTCGTGGTCGTACCCGACGGACCACTGCTCCGCCCGCTGGGCGGGGAAGAAATCGGCGACCCCGTCCTCCACCTGCAGCTCGTGGATCCCCTGGGACTGGGAATAGCGTCCCCAGGTCGCGCGGATCCGACCCGCCGGTCCCAGGCGGTGAACCAGGCTCAACCGGGGGCTGACCTGGCTCTCTTCCGTGTGAGTCTGCCGGTCCCAACGGAGGCCGATCTCGATCTGCAGCGGGTCGGTGGGCCTCAACTGGCCGCTGACGTAGGCGTTGAACCGCTTCCCCTCGGGCTCGAGATTGAGGTTCCGTGTGACCGGCCCGCCGGCGCCACCGGCACCTGGTGGATCGGTCAGGTCGGCTGCGCTGCTGGCGTATTCGTACCGGGCTTCGAGCCACCTGGCTCCGAGGCCCCCTTTGAGGAGGACCCGGTCCGACGGGCGATAGTCCCAGTCTTGGATGAGTCCGACGACATCGAGCCCGCGGCGGTCGGTGACCGTGGCCTGAAACGTGGAGGCCTCGTCGATGCCGCCATCCCGGAGGCTCCGGATGCGTCCGATCGAGAACACGGTCTGCGAGTAGAGACGCGGTGACCAGAGCGATTTGAGACTGACCCAGAAGTAGCGGGTGTTGGAATCGGCCGCGACGCTTTCCTCGTCATCCAGGTCCGTGAAATCGACCACGTCGCGCGCCGCCAGGAAGCTGGCGGTGAGAATGCTTCTCGAACCGATCGGGACCTGGATCTTTCCCAGCAGGTCCTGGTACTCGGGGGCAAAGCCCTCGCCCTCCCGATCGGTGGTCTGGACCACCGCGTCCGGATACCACGACCGCGCCGAGATGAGCCAGTGCCCCGCGCCCTCGCGGAATGTCCCATCGGTCCTGAACCGGGAGTTCATGAAGCTGCTGCTGACGATGGTTCTCCCGCCCGATTCCGGGATGGCCGATGACAAGTCGACAACACCGCTCATCCGGTCGCCGTACTCGACCGGAAACCCGCCCGGGAAGTACTCCGCGCTGCCGACGGCCATGGAGTCGATGATCCCGGAGAAGCGCTGAATGCTCTTGAGGTGAAAGGGGTCGTAGAGCTCCAGGCCATCGAACAGCACGAGCACTTCGTTCCCTTCGCCGCCACGGACGCTGATTTCGGCGGACCGATCCCCGGCGGCGACCCCGGGCTGCCTCGATAGGGCGCGAAAGGCGTCTTCTCCAATCGACGGGGTCTGCTGGATCTCCGTGCCGCTCACGACCATCCCGGATCCTCCCAGCCCATCGGTCGCCGAATCGCCTCCCGGGGTCACGACGACGCGCTCGAGGATCGAGGGGGAGCCGGGAGGGTCGGATGTCCCCGGCGTCGTCTGGTCCGGGCGCAGGCTGGGTCCCTTGACGATGAGCAGGGTTCCGCCGGGCCCTTCCCGGGCCTCCAGACCGTGGGGAGGGAGGATCTGGTCGAGGACCTGGCGCGGATCGGTGCCCGACGGCTCCTCTTCGACCCGCAGCTCCACTGTGACAACGTCGCTGCTGAAGATCAGCCGCAGTCCCCGGGCTTCCAGGACCCGGAGGGCTTCGGTCAGGGGAAGACCAAGGTAGGCGTGTCGGGACAACTCCGCCGCTTGCCCCGCGGCCGCGGCGAACAGGAGGATGACCACCCACGGTCCCACCCGGATGCATGCGCGGAGACTATTCTTCAAGGCTGGACTCCAGATCGATTTCAGGTATCGTAATGGTACCGCACCGGGCCGGAAGATCAACGCAAAACCCTGTTCGCCTGATATAATTCTCCGCCTTCAGGAGGGCGACGCAGTGGAGAACGCGCGCCGCCAGCAACAGGGATGACCCGGACGAGACGCCTCGAGTCGATCATCGAGCCGCAACCGGTCGTCGAAGGGGCCGGTGTGCGACTCCGACGGAGCATCGGGACGCGTCAGATCACCAACCTCGATCCTTTCCTGCTCCTCGATGATTTCGGGTCGCGCGACCGGCGGGACTACGAGGCCGGCTTCCCGTTGCACCCGCACCGGGGGATCGAGACCGTCACCTACGTGCTGTCCGGGGCGGTGCACCATAAAGACACGCTCGGCAACTCCGGCAGCATCGGCGCCGGTGACATCCAGTGGATGACTTCCGGGGGCGGCATCATGCACGAGGAGATGCCGCAGGTCCGGCCGGAGGGTCTCGCCGGGTTCCAGCTCTGGGTCAATCTGCCGGCGAAGGACAAGATGAGCCGGCCGCGCTACCAGGACGTGCCGGCCCGGCAGATCCCCGAGATCGCCGGCCAGGACGGCGCGCGGATCAGGGTGGTCGCGGGGACGGTCGGCGAGGTCCGCGGCGCGGTGACCGACATCGCCGCCGACCCGATCTACCTCGATGTCCTGCTCCCGCCGCGGGGCGCCTATCGCGGCCCGATCGCCGGCGGGCACACCGCGTTCGCGTACGTCTTCGAGGGGAGCGCGACGTTCCCGGGCCCGGGCAACGAGGAGGTCACCGTTCCGCACCCGCGGCTCGTGGTCCTCGGGGACGGCGACGAGGTCAGCGTTACGACCGGCGACCAGCCCGCCCGCTTCCTGCTGATCTCCGGCCGGCCGCTGCGCGAGCCGATCGCCCGCTACGGTCCGTTCGTGATGAACACGCGCGAGGAGATCGAGCAGGCCCTCGAAGACCTCCGGCGCGGCACCTTCGTCCGCTAGGAGCCTGTCCGGCTCGGCTATCCTTCCGACGATGCCTTGGTTCGTCTATCTCATCCGCTGTCGTGACGGCAGCCTGTATACCGGAACCACCACCGACCCGCAGGCCCGCATGCGGGCCCACAACTCCGGCCGGGGCGCCAAGTACACTTGCGCCCGGCGCCCGGTGGCCCTCGTCCATGTCGAGCCGGCCCACGGCCGCGCCGCGGCGCTGCGCCGCGAATGGACCATCAAACAGTGGCCGCGCGCCCGGAAGGAGCGGCTCCTGGCTGCGCCCCGCGGCAGAGCGCACCGGCGACGGCCGGCGCGTGCCTGACCGGCCGACCCCGGGCGCGGGGCTGAGCGTGCTACAATGCGCCATCGTCAACGGGTTCGGCCATTCCGTGGGCGGAAGGTTTCGGCAAGCTGGCCGGGAAGGGTCATTTGTGGCACACGACGATCTGGTGGAGCTCCTGCTCGATCAGCCGCTGTTCATCGGATTCAAGGTAGAGAGCGCCCTCCGACAACAGCTCGATACCCTGCGCGAATCCGATAAGAAGTACGTTTCCGGCGAGGATTCCACCTTCCTGCGCATCTGCCGGGTCGGAGACGACACCTACGTGGGCAAGCTCATCCACGAGAACCTGACCACCGACCGGGTGGAAGACATCCGCCGCAACATCTTGAGCATCCTGCGGAAGTTCGGGGGCGCGGTGCGGCTGCCGACCAATCTGAAGATCCTGCCCTGCAGGACCGTGCCGGTGGCTGCAGGCATCCCGGTTCGGCACGCCGGGGCCCGCTGAGACTTCAGGCTCAGCGATCCCCGCGGCGCGATGAGTCCCTGGACGCCGGGTGACCCTGGGTCGACCGGCGAACCCGGGTCGACCCCGTCTCCGCCTCCAACGATTGACGATCCTGCTCGATCACTTCAATCTCTCCGGCTGCGATCAGCTTCTTGAGCGCGGGACGCTGAAGGGCGTCGTCGGGGACCTGCCCCCGGCCGGCCAGCCCGAGGTGCAGTGTCCTGCCGCCGGGCAGCGCGATCCGGATCGGTTTGAGGGTTTTGTTGATGACGCTCTTCATGGGGCGGCGATCCTAGTCGGCAGGTCGACGGCTGTCAATCCGTGCTAGCATCTTCGGCCCACCCTACGGGGGCGGTGAGAAGGGAGCGCCAGCGGAGATGTTGTCCTGGAGGCAGGCGGTCGCCAAGTACCAGGAGCCGATGCTGCGCAAGAGCATCTGGCAGATTGTCAACACGTTCGTCCCCTACGTGTGTCTCTACGCTCTGATGTTCTGGACGCTGCACATCTCTTATTGGCTGACGCTCGCGGTCGCCGTCGTCGTCGCCGGTTTCGCGGTCCGCATCTTCATCATCTTTCACGATTGCGGGCACGGCTCCTTCTTCAAATCGCAGCGCGCGAATCACTTCCTGGGATTTGTCACCGGAGTGCTGACATTCACGCCCTACCATCAATGGCGGCACAAGCACGCACTGCACCACGCCACTTCGGGCGATCTGGATCGACGCGGCACCGGGGACATCTGGACGATGACGGTCCAGGAGTACGTCGAGGCGCCCCTCTGGGAGCGTCTCGCCTACCGTTTCTTCCGCAACCCTATTGTGTTGTTCGTCATCGCGCCGATGTACCTGTTTCTAATCCATCAGCGGTTCCCATCGCCCGATGTGGGGAAGCGGGAGCGCAGGGGCGTGCACTGGACGAATGGTGCGCTCCTTGCGATCGCGGTCCTGATGAGCCTGACGATGGGCATCAAAGCCTACCTGCTGGTTCAACTGCCGGTGGTGATGATCACCGGGACGGTGGGCCTCTGGTTGTTCTACGTGCAGCATCAGTTCGATGGGGTGTATTGGGAAAGACGCAAGGATTGGGGCTTCGCGGAATCGGCGCTCAGCGGGAGCTCCTTTTACAAGCTGCCCAAGTTCCTGCAGTGGTTCACCGGAAACATCGGGTTCCATCATGTCCATCACCTTGGCCCCGGCATTCCCAACTACAACCTGGAGAAATGCCACGCTGAGAGCCCGGTTTTTCAGGAGGTCAGAGAGGTCACTCTGTGGTCCAGCATGCAGACGATCTCCCTCCGGCTCTGGGACGAGCAGCGGAAGAAGCTCGTCGGTTACTGCCATCTCAAAGACATCCGCAAGGAAAAACGCTGACGAGCCTGCGGGCTACCTGTCGGCGGGTGCTGTGTTGATCTCTTCGATGACGACGGCGTGCGAACCACCTCGCTCAAAAACCCTGCCCCGGATGGTGACTCTTCCCCCCGCGTATTTCATCAGCCGCTCGTTCTGGCCCGTGGCCGGCATGTCACTCGAAATGGGCAGATAGACCGTGCCGTCGTCCGCCAGGATCACGAGTGGCGAACCGGCTTTGGCACAGTTGAGCGCGCACTCCCTGCTGATCGGCTTCCCGAGGTCCTTGAGGAACAGGCACGCCGAATCGATGACGTAGCCTTTCACGGTCGTGGAGGTCGCTTGCGGTTGAGCGAACACCGAAGTGACGGTCACGAGGACCATCCCCATCATCAGTCGCTTCATCTGAGCCTCCTTCTGGTTGGATCGTCCAAGCGCTTTCACCGGCGGTCAGGTTCGCATAGATTATGCGCCCCGGGGCGCCCCGCATAACTCATATGGATCCGAGGATGGTTGCCGGGCGGCCGAATCGGAGAGAAGGCGTGGTTTGATGGATTTTCAGGCCCGCCGACCGAGGGCAGGAAGTCGGGTGAGCGTGGCGCGGACCTTGCTTAAGGGGGTGGCCTATCAGGCTTCATCAGGAGGATTCATGAACACAATGCGATTGGTCGTTGGCACCGCCCTGGCGTGCGTGATATTCGCGTTCAGCGCGCGCCCGGCCCACGCTCAGGGCTGAGTGGCTGCGAGAATGAACGCGCCCGTGATTGGCGCGGAAGCAGGGTATGCAGGGCCGGGGACCTGGTCGACGGCGTACTCGTGGCGGTACCAGAAGTCGGATCGGCACTTCACCGGCACCCACGAGGATACCGAACGGCAGGCCGAAGGCAGCGAAGTCATCAACGACATCAACATGTTCGAGGCGGCGTTCACGAAGACCGTCACCGAGCGCTGGAGCTTCACGATCGGGATCCCGTACTTCATGATGGAGCGGTCGAACGCGATCCGCGACCCGAGTCAACCTGACAATCAATTCGGCAACTCGCCGGTCGCCGCACGCACCATCACCCAGGCGCGCGGGATCGGCGACGTCACCCTGATCCCACGGTGGTGGGCGTTCGCTCCACCGACGCACCCGAATTACAACCTCTCGCTGGGTTTCGGCGTCAAGCTCCCGACCGGTGACAACAACGTCCAGGACACGCGGCAGATCCGGGTCGACGATCCGCTGATCACCACGGAGCCGTTCGCGCTCACCAACATCGTCCGGACCGTCGACCAGTCGATTCAGCCGGGCGACGGCGGCTTCGGCGCGATCCTGGACCTGCAAGGGTTCCTGCGTTTCGGCAACAACAAGGGTGCGGCGTACGTGACCGCCACCTACCTCGTCAACCCGGAGAACACGAGCGGCGTCGCGACCTACCGCGGCAACAACGATGATCTGCTCCCCGGGACCCCCGGCAGCGAGTCTTACATGTCGGTCGCCGACCAGTACCTGTATCGGCTCGGCGGCACGTGGTTCCCCACCGGCAAGCTCGGGTTGAGTCTCGGCGCCCGCTGGGAAGGCATCCCGGTCCATGACCTGATCGGCGGCAGTAACGGCTTCCGCCGGCCGGGGTACGCCATCTCGGCCGAGCCGGGGTTCAGCTACACGACCGGTCCGCACACGTTCGCCCTGAGCGTCCCGATCGCGATCCGCCGGAACCGGGAGCAAAGCGTGCCCGACATGGAGGTGGGCGACCAGGGCGACGCGGCCTTTGCCGACTACGTGATCGTTTTCGGCTACGTCCGCCGCCTCGGACAGCCGCCCCAACCGGGCGGGTAGAAGCGCTCGCGAGTGGTCTTGACTGCGGGAGAAAACAAAGCCCCCCGGGAACCGCCCGGGGGGCTTGATCATTCTGCGGACCCGAGCCTGGGGATCAGTACATGTCCCCGCCCATGCCGTGCGATCCGCCCGGCATGTCCGACTTCCCTTTCTCGGGAATCTCGTGAACCATCGCCTCGGTGGTCAGCATCAGAGCCGCGATGCTGGCCGCGTTCTGCAGGGCCGTGCGGGTGACCTTGGTCGGGTCGATGATGCCGGCCTCGAACATGTCGACCCACTTGCCGCTGTAGGCGTCGAAGCCGATCGACGCCTTTTCCTGCTCCTTCGCCTGCTGCACGATGATCGAACCCTCGTAGCCGGCGTTGATGGCGATTTGACGGATCGGCTCTTCGAGGGAGCGCCGGACGATATTGATCCCGGTCTGGATGTCCTCGTTCTTCTCCTTGAGCCTTTCCAGGGCCGGAATGGCGCGTACCAGGGCCATGCCACCGCCGGGGACAATCCCCTCCTCGACGGCCGCCTTGGTGGCGTGCATGGCGTCCTCGACCCGCGACTTCTTCTCCTTCATCTCGGTCTCGGTGGCCGCGCCGACCTTGATGATGGCGACACCCCCGACCAGCTTGGCGAGTCTCTCCTGAAGCTTCTCGCGGTCGTAGTCGGAGGTGGTCTCCTCGACCTGGGCGCGGATCTGCTTCACCCGGCCCTCGACGTCGGCGCGCTTGCCCTTGCCCTCGACGATGGTCGTGTTGTCCTTGTCCGCCGTGATTTTCTTGGCCTGGCCGAGATCCTCGATTTTGAGGTTCTCGAGCTTGATGCCAAGGTCCTCGGTGATGCACTTGCCACCTGAGAGGATGGCGATGTCCTCGAGCATCGCCTTGCGGCGATCCCCGAAGCCCGGCGCCTTGACGGCGAGCACTTGAAGAGTGCCGCGCAGCTTGTTGACGACGAGCGTCGCCAGTGCCTCACCCTCGACATCCTCGGCGATGATCGCCAGGGGACGCCCGCTCTTGGCCACCTGCTCGAGGAGCGGCAGGAGCTCTCGCATGTTGGAGATCTTCTTGTCGTTGATCAGGATGTACGGGTTCTCCAGCACGCATTCCATGCGCTCGGCGTCGGTCACGAAATACGGGCTCAGGTAGCCCCGATCGAACTGCATCCCCTCGACGATCTCGAGGGACGTTTCGAGACCCTTCGCTTCCTCAACCGTGATGACGCCGTCCTTGCCGACCTTGTCCATCGCCTGTGCGATGATCTCGCCGATGGCCTCGTCGTTATTCGCGGAGATGGTGCCGACCTGGCCGATCGCCTTGCCGCTGACGGGTTTCGAGAGTTTCTTGATCTCCTCGATCACCTTCTCGACAGCCCTCTCGATCCCCCGTTTGAGGTCCATGGGGTTGGCGCCGGCGGTGACCGCCTTGACGCCCTCGCGGTAGATTGCCTGGGCCAGCACCGTCGCTGTGGTCGTGCCGTCCCCGGCAACCTCCGAGGTCTTGCTCGCGACTTCACGCACAAGCTGGGCGCCCAGGTTCTCCCTGGGGTCCGCGAGCTCGATCTCCTTCGCCACCGTGACGCCGTCCTTGGTGCTGGTCGGCGCCCCGAACTTCTTCTCGAGGACCACGTTCCGGCCACGGGGTCCGAGCGTGACCTTGACCGCCCCGGCCAGCTTGTTCACGCCGCGGAGGATCGCCTGTCGGCAATCCTCCGAGTAGATGATTTCCTTTGCAGCCATGGATTCTTCCCCTTTTAACCGATGATTCCGAGAATTTCTTCTTCGCGGACGATCACGTGCTCGACATCGTCGATCTTGACCTCGGTGCCGATGTACTTGCCGATGAGGACACGATCGCCGGCCTTGACCTCGGGCGCAACCCGCTTGCCGTTGTCGTCCAGGCGACCCGCTCCGACGGCGACGACCTTCCCCTCGAGCGGCTTCTCCTTGGCCGTGTCGGGGATGATGATGCCGCTCTTCACCTTCTGCTCGGGCTCCATTCTCTTGACCAGGACGCGATCGCTGAGTGGTCTCACGGTCGTTTTCATTGGGACGGCCTCCGTCTGTGAGTGATTAATAAGCCGGGGATGGGCACGGAGTATTAGCACTCGACGCTGTAGAGTGCTAATACTACCCGGCCAGCCACGCCGGTGTCAAACAGGTTACGCATCGGCGCCATCTCGAGGTTAACGGCGCACCCAGCAGGAGAGAGAGTTTTGGCTCCCCACCCGACAGTCTCAAGGAATGCTCGATTCATGTAGCATGCGCGACATGGAGCCACTCGACATGGTGATGCGATATCACCTCGAAACCAAGCATCACTTGAGCCGTCATGCCCGTTCGCCCGGCCGCCTGGACTGGGCGAACCAGCCGAACCCGTTCCGCCGGTTTGACGGCGCGGGGCTCGTTCCCTTGCCGATCCTCGGCCCCGAGGACGATCCGGTCTCGCCCCGGTACGATGATCTCTACCATCCCTTCGCCGTGCCGAGCGTGCCGGTCTCCGTGCGCACTCTATCGAGATTGCTCGAATATGCCCTGGCCCTTTCCGCTTGGAAGCAGGTTGGCGACACGCGCTGGGCGCTTCGCAGCAATCCCTCCAGCGGCAACCTGCACCCCACCGAGGGCTACCTGCTGATCGGGGGACTTTCAGATTCCGCGCTGACCACCGGCCTTTACCACTACGCGCCGAAGGAGCACGGGCTCGAACGGCGTGCGGAGATTCCCGACGAGCTGTTCGCGGCACTGATGAAAGATTTCCCCCCGCGGGGTTTCTTGATTGGGCTATCGTCCGTTCACTGGCGGGAGGCGTGGAAATATGGTGAGCGCGCCTTCCGGTATTGCCAGCATGATGCGGGGCATGCGATCGGGACGATCCGGATCGCCGCCGCGACGCTGGGGTGGAATGCGGTGGTTCTCGAGGGCCTGGCGGATCGGACCATCGAAGAACTGCTGGGGCTCAATCGAGCCGGGGATTTCGAGGGTTCCGAGCGCGAACATCCGGAGCTGGTCATGGTCGTCTGGCCGACGGACGATGGAAGTGCCGGGCTGGAGGACGCCGGGCGATCCCTTCCGCTCTATCTCGATCGCGACGTCGTACACGAGCTGACAAAGCAACGCTGGTGCGGCAAGGCAAACCGGCTGAGCGCGGACGATCCGGTTCCCTGGCAGATCATCGATGGTGTGGCGACGGCGTCGCGGAAGTTGAGCAGCGAACGGACGACCCTTGATCTCGTCAATCCGGCGAAAGCACGGGGCAGATCTCCCGGGTCCGGCACTGGGCCGTCAGCCGGACAGATCATCCGGCAACGCCGAAGCCTCCTGGCCTGCGACGGCGAGACCGCGATTTCGGCGGAGAGTTTTTACCTCATGCTTTCCCGGGTGATGCCTCGCCACGAACGGGAGGTGAGCCAACGTCCCATGCCATGGGATGGGATACCGTGGGATCCGGCGATCCATCTGGCCCTGTTCGTGCACAGGGTCGTTGACATCCCACCCGGGTTGTACATGCTGCCCCGGAACCCCGGCAGGATGGAGACGTTGCAAAGCACCATGCGGACGGGGTTTTCCTGGACGACGCCGCCGCAATGCCCGCGCGATCTCCCCCTCCGCCTGCTCGCGGAGGGGGATGCAAGGGACATGGCCACGAGGGTCAGTTGTCACCAGGGGATTGCCGGAGACGGCGCCTTTTCCCTCGGCATGATCGCCGAGTTCGAGCCGGTCTTACGAAGGCAAGGCCCGTGGTTTTACCGGCGTTTGTTCTGGGAGTCGGGTGCGATCGGGCAAGTCCTCTATCTGGAGGCGGAAGCGGCCGGCGTCCGGGCGACGGGCATCGGCTGTTTTTTCGATGACCCGGTCCACGACGTCTTCGGGTTCCCGGATGCCATGTTCCAGTCGCTGTATCACTTCACGATCGGCGGGCCCGTGGATGATCCCCGTCTCACGACGCTCCCGCCGTACGGCGCTCCTGTCTACTTGCTCGGGGTGTAGAACGGATTCTTGCCGGCCGCGTGATCTGTGGCGTCGACAATCTGTACGACTTCGGGAATCTGCTCGCGGATCATCACCTCGACCCCCTGCTTCAAGGTCACGCCCGCGGCTCCGCAGCCCTGGCACCCGCCGCTCATCGTGATGTAAACGACGGCACCCTTGACGTCGACGAGAGAGATCTTTCCGCCGTGACGCTCCACGGCCGGATTCACTTCGTCCTCGAGCAGGGATTGGACATCTTCCCGGATCTCGGCGTCGCTTCGAGGGCCGTTGCGCAGGGCGACGCGTTTGCCGAGGATGGCGGGCACGGGCGACATCAGTTGGGTGCGGATCGCCGCCCCAATCGGCTTCATGATATCGGACCAGCTGGCGGACGGGGTTTTGCCCACGGTCACGACATCCTCCGCGACGAGAACGCTCGCGACACCCTCGATCTGGAAGACTCGCTCGATGAGGGGCGAACCGGCTGACGCCTGCTTGTTTTTGAAGAAGAACGGTCCGCCAGGATGAACGGGACGGTCGACCTGGAACTTGCAGCTGTCAGGGTCGACCGGTGACGGCTGAGCCTTGATGGTGATCAGGTCCGCAGCGCGAGTTGTGCCGGTCATCGCCCCTTCCCGCGCCCGCCATCGAGATGGCCAGCGGCACGCAATCGGTGAACGCTAGACATCATACGTGGCCTGAGTCGCCGGGCGGTCGGCCAGGGAACGAAGCAACTCGAAGGAATAGAATCCCGTGCTGTGGCCGTCGTTCCAGGCGATGTTGATCGCGTAGCTGCCGACGCTCGAGATGACGCGGGGCGCCACGTCCTGGCGCACAGTCTTGGGGTCAAGCCTCCTTTGACCGGTCGTTTCATCGACGCACGCGGCGCAGGGACAGGCGAGCCGAAGGTCCCGGACGTCGTGGTCGTGGCGCTGTCCGTCCTGCCAGAGGATCGAAAGCGTCCGCGGGTTACGCCGCCGAAGCCCAATCGGGATGATCGGTCCTCCCTCCGCGGTGACCGCGCTTTCGAGCCAGGGCGGAGCCGGCTTGTCGTCACCCCAGGTCCAGACGAACGGCTCCAGAACGGCCTCCGGGGTTGCAGCGAGGCTCTGCACGAGTTGCGTCGCGATGGCGCGGTAGGCGACGGCTACATGGGAATCGGGTTTGCTAGTGAGGATCGGCCGCCCCTCGTCCCCCCCCGTCACGATTTCCGGGTCGATCGGCACGGCGCCGAGGAACGGGACGCCCAGTTCTTCGCTCATGCGACGACCTCCCCCCCGGCGGAAGATGTCCGTCGTCTCCCCGCAGTGCGAGCACGTGAAGCCGCTCATGTTCTCGATGATGCCGAGGATGGGGACTTGAACCTTTTCGAACATCCGGAGCCCTCGACGGGCGATGCGCAGACTCACGTCCTGCGGTGTCGTCACGATGATCGCGCCGGAAAGCGGCGTTCCTTGTGAGAGCGTGAGCTGCGTATCTCCGGTCCCCGGTGGGAGATCGAGGATCAGGTGGTCGAGTTTGCCCCAGGCAACCCCGGTCAGGAACGCCTGGAGATATTTCGAGACCATCGGCCCACGGAGGATTGCCGGCTCGTCATCACCAGTCAGGATGCCCATCGAGATCACCTTCAGGCCCGACCGTTCGAGGGGCACGATTAATCCTTCTGCCGTCATCGATGGTCGTGGGCCTTGGGGGATGCCAAGCATGACGGGTATGCTGGGACCGAACAGGTCCGCGTCGACCAGCCCCGTCCGCAACCCCATCTGGTGCAGAGCGAGCGCGAGGTTCACACTGACCGTCGATTTCCCGACGCCTCCCTTGCCGCTTGCGACCGCGACGATGTGGCGGACGCCTGTCAACTTCTCCTGCACAGGGACACCACCGTGGGGTCGGGCGTGTGGCTGCCCGGAGTCCGGAATGCGGTTTGTGGGCATCAGTAACCTCGTGCCAGCATACTCCACACGCTCCACCCGGCCGCTCTCGGCGGCGTGGCGCCGCCCTCCGGCCTGCTCACGAGCCGCCCTGGCCGGGGTCGGAGGGGTGCGGACGGCCGGCGCAGCATGTCCCGCGCGGGATCGCCTTGCCGTGGGGGCAGGCCGGCGGGTGGCCGAGGAAGGCGCAGATCGATTCGGTCATCACGGGCGAGAGGATGTGCTCGAAGTAGCACGCTTCCTCCTCGACGGCCGACTCGTGCATCTGGAACGTCTTGGAGAACAGGGTCTCGGCGAGGCGGTGGCGGCGAACGAGGCTCTCGGCGCGCCGCTGGCCCGTCTCCGTGAACGTCGCTTCCGGCCCCGGCTCGAGGATGGCGCGGGCCCGCATCCGGTCGAGGAGCTGCTGCGTCGCCAGGCGCGCGCCGACGGCGCAGATCGCGTGGGCGGCCTCGTCCCCTTCCATCTTCAGCCAGAGGTACTCCAGGACCTCGTCGATCGCCTCCTCGTCCTGCGCCTGGGTCAGGAACTCGCCGGCGACCCGGCCGTGCTCGAGCTGGATCTGGCGGTCGGCGCGGCGGCCGACGATCAGGTCATGCGTCACCATGACGATCGTCTGCCCGCGATCGTGAACGCGTTGAAGGAGATCGAGGACGCCGCGCTCGTTCTCCGCATCGAGCGATCCGGTCGGCTCGTCGGCCAGGACCAGCTTCGGCCGGTTGATCAGGGCGCGCACGATGCAGACCCGCTGCTTCTCGCCGCCGGAGAGGGCCGACGGCAGGTGGTGCAGGCGGTGGCCGAGGCCGACCTCCTCGAGCGCGTGCGCCGCCTCCGCCTCGTCCGCCAGACTGTGCAGGTACTGCGCCAGCATGACGTTCTCGAGGGCGCTGAGGTAGGGGATGAGGTGGAACTGCTGGAAGATGAGCCCGACGCGCTCGCGGCGGTAGCGGATCAGGTCGGGGCGCGCCAGGCGCGTCAGGTCCACCCCGTCCACAGAGAGGCGCCCCTCGTCGGGAACGTCGAGGCCGCCGAGAAGGTTCAGGAGGGTGGTCTTCCCGGACCCCGACGGGCCCATCACGGCGACCCACTCCCCGGCCCCGATCTCGAGGTGCACCCGGTCGAGCGCCGTGACCTCCTTGTTGTAGCGGCGCGTGACGTTGTCCACCAGCACGAAGGGCATCACTGACCCCGGATCATCGGGCGCTCCCGGCCATCATTCGCCCCTCAGGGCGGCGGCCGGCTGCACAGCCAGCGCGCGCCGCAGCGGAACGAGCACGGCGACGAGGCACAGGGCGAGCGAGGCGCCGAGCACGGTCGGCACGACGCCGGCGCGCGCCTCGATCGCGGTGCCGAACAGGCGCGCGCCGATGAGGCGGGCCCCGGCGGCGCCGAACACCAGACCGGCCAGGGTCCCCAGGAGACCCAGGATCACCACCTCGCCGACGAACATCTTCAGGATTTCCCCATCGCCGCCGCCCAGGGAGCGTATCAGACCGATCTCCCCTTCGCGCTCGATGACCATCGACATGAGGGTCGTTACCAGGCAGATCCCGGTCAGCCCGAGGACCACGGCAGTCAACAGGATCATCATGCGGTTGAGCTTGCCGAGAATGGCGCCCTGCGACGCCGCGATCTGCGGGAGCGGCCTGGCCACGGATCCCCCGATGGCCGCCTGTGCAGCCCGCCCGGCGCGCGCCACCGCCTCCACCCCGCCATCGACCGAAACGGCCACGAGCGAGACGCGCGCCGCCAGGCCGGTCATCTCCTGCAGGACCTTCAGCGTGACGAAGACCTGCTCTTCCTCCGCTTCCCCCGTCGAGACGACGCCCGCGACGACCAACGTCTGCTCGTTCCCTCCCACGCGCAGCACGACGCTCCGTCCGGGCGTCACTCCGGCCCTGCGGGCCAGCGCCGCGCCGAGGAGGCACGGCGACGCGCCCGGGCTGCTATCCGCTCCGGTGCCGCCCGTGGCGGCGGTCGCGGTGCCGGTTGCCGGCCAGGCCCCCTCGACGCGCCAGGACGGATAGAGGCCGCGCAGCGCCTCGAGGTCCGCACCGACGATCGCCGCCGCCCCGGGGGCGCCGCCGCGCCGACCGCCGGGGCCCCGCTCCGCGTCGGGCAGGGTAATCGTCCCCGCCGCGATCAGGAGCGGCGCGACGACGGTGTTCACCCCGCCCAGGCGCGCCGCGAGTCCCCGCGCACTGTCCTCCTCGAGCGTGGGCGTCCCGGTCCAGCGGGAAGCGTCCGGGACCGGCATCACCAGCAGGTTCGGGCCGTAGCGCCGTAGCTCCCTGGACATCTTGGCCGCCAGGCCGGCCTCGAGGTTCAGCATCGTGGCGATGACGGTCGCCCCGACCGTGATGGCCAGAAGCGCGAGCAGGAACGGTGACCTGCGCAGGCTCAACGAGCGCAGGAGGAAGCGCGCCGAGGTCCGGATCCGCGAGCCGCGGCGGGCCCGCGGGCCCTGGCGGCCCCGAGCGTCAGAGGCCACGGAGCACCTCGAACGGCCGGAGGCGCATGACGCGCCGGGCCGGAACGATGCTCCCGGCGATGGTGATCGCCAGGGCGATCGCCACGGCGAGAGGGATGGCGAGCGGCCGGATGGTGACGGGGGAGCCGAACACCGACGCGGAAACGAAGCGCGCCATCACCGCCCCGGCACCGGCGCCGAGAAGTCCCCCCAGCAGGCCCAGCACCGCCGCCTCGGCCAGGAAGAGCCCGACGACGCGCGGCGCTCCCGCGCCCATCGCCTTCAGCAGGCCGATCTCGGCCCGCCTCTCCAGGACGCTGGTCGAGAGAGCGCTCGTGACGGTCAAGGCCGCGCCGGCCGCCGCCATCAGGGCGATGAGGACCATCAGGCCGGAGATCCGGCTGAGAACTTCTCCTTCGCTGCCGGCGACCCTGCGAATGACCCGCGCCTCCGCGCCCGGGACGGCGCGCTCCAGCTCGTAGGCGATGGAGGAGGCGAACGGTGTACAGGACCAGCGCTCGAACTCGGCCGGGGAAAGATCCTTCGGACTCTTCCCGAGCCTCTCGTAGACGGCCGACTCCGGCGTCGTCAGGGCGCGCACCTGGACGCGGGAGACGCGGCCCGGGAGTCCCGCGAGGGCCCAGGCGGTCTCGATCGGCGCCAGGATCTCCTCGTCCTCCTCCCCGCCGGCGCTCAGGATCCCCGCGATGGCCAGGGTCACGGGCCGGCCGGCGATCTCGACCACGACGCGCCCGCCGGGACGCAGGCCGAACGCGGCGGCGAGACCGCGTCCGACAAGGATCTCCGGCATGGACTCCGGGTCTGCCGGAAAGTCGGGCGTCCGATCGTCCGGCCAGCGCCCCTCGACGCTCCAGTAGGGGTTCAGGACCCGGATCCCGGTCAGGAGGGGAGGAGCGTCGGCCCGCGCCCGGTCGGGCGCCACCGCGCGCTCGAACCAGGTCCCGCGCAGGAGGACGGTCCGGCCGGCGAGCCTCACCGGCACGTCGAGGGCCGGGGCGAACGCCAGGATATTGTTCTTCCAGAAATTGTCCTTCACCTTCGGGATGTCGGAAGCCTCCAGGTAGGACGGAACGCGCAGGGCTGAGACGTCCTGGCCTCCGACCACGACCGGCGCCCCGCCCCCCGCCGGCAGCACGACCAGGTTGGCGCCGAACGTCTTGAGCTCCAGGCTCATCCGGTCGCCGATATCGAGGGCGATGTCGGCGAGGGCCGCGGCGGCGGCCGTCCCCAGCGTGACGGCGGCCAGGACGACGGCCTTGCGCCGCTTCTGGCGGAACAAAGAGTCGCGGAGGATGCGGAGGAACACGGTGCGGCCCCGGGTCAGTCGGTCGGCGGCGAGTGATCGGCGCCTTCCGCGGCGCGGAAGGCCTTCGCCTCCGCCCTGAGATCCTTAACCGCGATGACGAGATCGCCCCCCTCGTCGCGGTGTGCCAGGGGGAGGGGATTGCAGCCTCCCCCGATCCCGATCGTCGTCGGGTTGATGTCAGCGGCGCAGGCGAGACAGACCAGCCGCCCCTTCGTCTCCACGTAGCCGTAGGCGCCGCACACCTGGCAGGCGTCGAACGCGGGGACCACGCGCGATCCCGATTTCATCACGAAGAAGCGGACCACGGTGCCGTCGATCGGCACGCCGAAACGGTGCAGGTGGCCGTCGTCCAGGCCCGCCTTCGGGATCCGCACGACGCCGCCCTCTCCGCTGCCTTCTCCGCCGGCCTCTCCGCCTTCGGCGTTCCCCTCGACGGCCAGGATCCGCGGCGGGTCGATGGCGTGCGGCAGGCGCGAGAAGGCGTACGACACGCCGAGCGATCCGATCACCACGATGCCGGCCGCGGCGAACAGCCGGCGCCACAGCCGATCGCGCCTGATCCCGGCGAGGGCCAGGCGCCGCTCGGGACCCTCCAGGGCGAGCGCCGCGGCGGCGCGCCGGCGGTCGTCGCTCCCCGGCACGAGGAGGACGATCAACGGAAGCGCCAGGAGACCTGCGAGGAGGATCACCTCGTTTTTGACGATCGGCCCGAGGATCCGCATCTCGTCCCTGCCGACCGGGATCACCCCCAGCTCGCCGAACTCGTGCAGGCCGCCCACGAGAAGCTGCGCCGCCAGGACGAACAGCACGATGGCGGTCACGGTGAAGAACCGCGGCAGATCGACCCGCGTCGTCCCACGCACGAAGGAGACGCCGAACAGGATCGCCAGGAGGATGCCTCCGATCCCGCCGAGGAATGTGAAGATCGCCTCGGTGGTCAGGCTGACCGTCGCCAGGAACAGGACGGTCTCGATCCCCTCGCGCAGGATCAGCACGAAGGTGAGACCGAAGAGCCCCGCCGCCACCGCCCCGTTGCGCCGCCCGGCGATCGCCTCCACCTGCGCCTCGATCCGCTGCTTCAGCTTCCGGGCGGCGCTCATCATCCAGACGACCATCGTCGCCACGAAAGCGGCGCCGACGATCATCAGCCAGCCTTCGTAGGCCTCCTCCGCGAGCCCGAGGGCGGCAAACAGCCAGGCGCAGGCGAGGCTCGCCGCGATCCCGGCGCCCATCCCGAGGTAGACCCAGCGCGCCAGCGCCTCCCGCCCCGTCCTGCGCAGGTAGATGACGATGATCCCGACGACGAGTGCCGCCTCGACCCCTTCCCGAAGCGTCACGATGAGCGACTGGAACATGCCCTACCTCCGGTGCGCCGGTGGGCGCAAACCGCCGGTGCGGGGGCCACGCCGGCCGGCGCACCCGTCACAGTACCCCCGAATCTGGTGCGTGTGCCCGGTCATGCTGAATCTCTTCCGGCGGCAGACCTGGTCCTGGAGCCGCTCGATCTCCCGGCTTTCGAACTCGATGATCTTCCCGCACTCCAGGCAGACCATGTGGTCGTGGTGGTGGCGGCCGACCATCGGCTCGTAGAGGGCCTGCCCCTTGGCCATCTCCAGCTTGTGGACGAGCCCCGACTCGACCAGGTGCGGGAGCGTCCTGTAGAGCGACGCCCTGGAGACCGCGTGCCCCGCCTTGCGCAGGATTCCCTGGAGATCATCGACGCCGAAGTGACCGTGGGCCACGAGCACCTGATCCAGGATGACCCGCCTCTCGCGGGTCATCTTGAGCCGGTTCCGGGAAAGGTATTCCGCAAAGCGCGTCGCGGCGTGCACGGGACCTCCAGGAGATACCGCAACTCAGTCTCAATGATCGTTCCGTCGGGGGCCGACCGTCAAGATGCTGACGCCTTGCACGCGCTGCCGCCAGGACGGCGTCACCTTTCTGGACGAGCCATCTCCGGGAACCTATCTTGAGGACGGCCGTGTGGTGCGGCCGGCAGCTTGATGGTGTCTCGCACGGGGGGGGAGAGTGATGAGCTTGAAGGGGATGAAGTCACTGTCGGTCGTGGCGTTGCTGTCGGTGGCCGCGGCATCCATGCCCGCCTTCGCCAAGTCGGCCCAGAAAATCCGCGACGAGAAGTCCGCCGAAATCCCGGTTTGCTCGAAAAAGCTCGGCGCCATCTCCGTGGTGGAGCCCGAATCCGATTGGTGGCGGGAAGCGGGCCTCGGCTCGCCGGAGGCGTTGATCAAGGTGTTTGTCCGCAAGTCGAACTGCTTCACCCTGGTGGATCGCGGCAAGGGGATGCAGGCCCTGCAGTCGGAGCGGTCGCTGGCGGCGAGCGGCGACCTGCGCGGTGGCTCGAACATCGGCCAGGGGCAGATCAAGGCTGCGGATTACGTTCTGGTGCCCGACCTGATCTCCTCGAACAACAGGGCCGGAGGCGGCGCGGTCGGCGGCCTGTTCGGCGGTCTGGTGGGCGGCCGCAAGGCCGGCGCGGTCCTCGGCGGCCTCAACTTTAAGAAGAAGACGGCGGACGTGGTCCTGAACCTCACCGACGTGCGGTCGTCGGAGCAGGTGGCCGCTGTCGAAGGCCACGCCAAGAAGACGGACATCGGATGGGGAGGCCAGGGCACGCTGTTCTCCTCGAGCGGTTTCGGCAGCGCCGGCGCCACCGGGTACTCGAACACCGAGATCGGCCAGGTCATCACGCTGGCGTACCTGCAGGCGTACACCGACATGGTCGATCAGCTGGGCGGCCTGCCCGAGAACGCCTCCGCCGCCAACGCGGCGCAGACCGTGACCATGAACAGACCGGGCCGCATGTATGCGACTCCGGACACCAACGGCCAGGTCGTGAAATCGCTTGAACCCGGCACGATGCTCTACCCCACAGGCGAGAAGCGCGACGTGCTCTGGGAGGTCACGGACGAGCTGGGCGCCAAGGGCTGGGTCTCCTCCCTGCTCTTCCAGCTGGCCAGGTAGCGTCACCCGACGGCGCCGGAACCGGGCCTTCGCCGCCCGACGACCACCGACCCCACGAGCGCCGTGCGAGTCGCGAGCGCCGACCCGCGGTCGGCCCGATCGGTCATCATCCGTTGGGCATCCGGTCCCACCAACCGCAGAGAAAGGGAACCTCGGGGTGGCGGCCCTGGAACTCCGCCGCAAGGCGGGCAGCAGCTTCTCCGATCACGGTCAGTTCATGGAGAACGGCGGCTCGAACCGTGCGGTCGCCCAGGAATTGCTCTCGCGAGCGCCCTGCGATGTGGAATGCGACATTGTCCGCCGCCTCGACCATGTCCTGGAGATAGAGGCGTTCAGGCCGCATAGAGGACGCGGGCCTCCGCGAGGACTTCGGACCTCAACGTCGCCTTGAGTCCCCCCTTCGGCACGAGGTCCACGCGACGTCCGAACAACTCGCTCAACTCTGTCTGCAAATCGACGAGCGTGAAGAGCGTGACGAGCGCCCCCTCCTCGAAGACCACGAGCAGGTCGACATCACTTTCGGGCCGCAGGGTGCCCCGGGCCGCCGAACCGAACAGGGATAGCTCCGTTACGTGATAGCGGGCGCACAGCCGGGTCAGAGCATCGCGGTCAACATTCAACATCGCCTGCGCGTCCACTGATCACCTCCAAGGCGAACCCTGGACAGCCCAATCCGGCCTGCTCCACCCCCAGTTTTGCACAAGGGGGACCCCGGCGTCACTCCGCCTCCACGAGCGAAGCGCTATCCTATAGCAACCCAAGACGCCGCCGCCGGGATCGCGACTGGCCCTCACGCCCACCTGGGAACA
This sequence comes from Acidobacteriota bacterium, assembly GCA_031394595.1. GTDB lineage: Bacteria > Acidobacteriota > Polarisedimenticolia > Gp22-AA2 > Gp22-AA2 > JANNTZ01. The sequence continues at coordinate 5,629 of JANNTZ010000032.1, read as the reverse complement.
TCGGAGGAGGGTGGAGCAGCGGGCTCTTGTTAACCCTGAGCCCGCCGTCTTGAGTAAGGATGAGTTCCGGCTCCCCACGTGATCGAGCGGTGCTTGCGGACCTCGGTGCGGCAGTCCTGGTTTCGAACGTTGGCCGCCTGGCGTCTCACGGCTTAGGATGCCCTGTCTCTCCAGGGACACTTGGCGAATCTTGGATTTGTGGGCCGGAGAAGGTGCATTCGATGCCCAGCCGGCGGAGGTAGGCGAACAACTCGTCCGGATCGACGTGGCGGTCATGGGGGACCAGCCCTCGCTCCCTGAAGCGGCCGGAGGCGATGGCGCGGACAGCCAGGACCGCGGGCGCCACGGCGGCCAGGTAGCTGCGCCGCGGCGCGAAGACGCGCGCCTGAGTGACGGCGCCCGAGGCCTCCTCGATCTCCGCCAGCATCCCCCCGGCCACCGAGCCGAGCGTGCGCGCCACCAACGTTGACCGGCGCATGGCTCGACACACGCGACCTGCCAGGGCCGGTGCACGAGCCAGCAGGCGCAAGACGGAGTTCAGACCCGGCACGCGACTGTCCACCCAGAAATCGGCATCGCGGAGCGTCGGGAAGATGCGTGGGAGGGTCGCGGCGTGCACGCTTTCCATGAGATAACCCCGCGCCCGGCCGATCGGCGGCGGCATCAGGAATGGCCGCGACTCCCGCCAGCCGCGGGCGGGCACCAGCTTGCCTCCCCGCAGGATGCGGATCGGCTGCCCCAGCGAATGGCGGAGTGCGCCGCCCGTCCCGGCGCTGGCGGTGACCCGCGAGGCGGGTGAGAGATAGACGCTGACGCGAGCGGGGTCTTTCACACCGCTCGCGCGCACGAGGGCCGCGAGCAAGGCCGTGACGGACGAACAGCTCGTGAGCACTCGGATGCCCTTCGCCTCGATCCGCGGCCGCAAGGCGTCGATCTTCAGAAAGTGCCCGAGGCTGTCGGAGAGATCGATGACGTCGCAGCCGATGTCGAGCGCCGTCTCGACCAGTGTGGCGCTGCGTTCCTGGAACGGCCCCGCAGCATCGAGCACGATGTCGCCCGGGAGGAGGGCAGCGCGCAAGGCAGCCGGATCGTCGGCGTCCAGGCGCAGGTCGGGCGGGCTGCCCCTGTCCGGGGCGGCTCTCCGGGCAGCGACCAGCGGCGCCATCCTCTCCGCGCGCAGCTGCTCCACCGCCGCGCCGCCGAAGAGCCCGGTGCCGCCGATGACCACGATTCTCCGGCTCACGCCACCCTCCGTCGATCCAGGAATCCCACCCAGGCGACCCACGGGCAGAAGATGATGAAGAGCAACGCCATCGACACCGCCATCCCCGTGATGTTCCCCGCCAGGGAAAAGCCGCCGAGCGCCAGGCCGGCCGCCCAGATCAGCCAGGCGCAGGCGCGAGCCGGACCGCGGAGCCACTCGCTCCCGAGCGTGAGCAGGACTCCGGAAAGCGTGTACAGCGTGTTACCCCAGGCGCCGGTGAGAAGACGTGCCAGGGGCGCGATTCGATCGTAGTCGGCGGGGAGCCAGCCGATGTAGAGCGACTCGGCCAGGAGATCACCACCAATCCCGGCGATGGCCAGGACCAACGCCGCAATCCCCAGAGACCGGGAGCGAACGCGGGCCGCCCACCAACTGTAGAACCCGAGGAGGCTCAAGGCCGCGACGATCCAGATGCCCCAGCCGGCGCGCCAAAGCACCGGGTGCGCGCCGATGTAATCCACACGCGCCGCACGATCGCCCACCGTCTCCATCCCGGAGGAAAGCACCAGCGGTACCGCCAGCGCAGCCATGAGGTTCAGCGCCGCGCAGAGGTACGGGGCCGACGCGCGCAGCCGCGCACCGGCGCGCGTTCCCTCGAGCAGGAAGAGCCCGAAGGGCAGCCACCAGACGAGGTCGTTGAAGAGGATGAGGCGGCGTAGGCATATCCCAGGCCGTACACGCCCACCACCATCCCCAGGCATTGCCAGATGGCCGGGTAGCGGGGCGCGTCCATCGCGAACAGATCGAAGAAGGCTCGTGGCCACACGATCGCCCAGGCGGCGAACGCGACGTTGTAGGCCGCAGCCAGCGCGAAGAACAGACGGTAGAAGCACGCGCGGGGATCGTCGGGCACGGTCACCGCGGGTCCCGAACGGCCAGCAGGCCCGCTTGCTCGACGCCACGCTTCAGTCCCCACAACCGCTCCCGGATGTCCCGACCAAACACCCATCCAATAATGGGATCGAACACCCATCGCAATAGCCGCCAGCGCGTCTCGAAAACATACCGGAAGATCACTTCCGTTGAGCCACTCGGATGAGGCTGAAAGCGCCAGCTTCCAGCGAACTGCCGGAGAAAGACAGGCCCCTTCACCATTTTCATCGCCACCACCTCGGGGCGGTTCAGCCCGACATACTCCACCACCATCGTCAGACCCGTCCATGCCTTGACCCAGACGCGTACACCGACGGCCGCCTCTCGAGCGTCGTTGAGGAAGCGCATGTCACGCAGAAACGGATCCCACCTCAAGCGAAGCCGGTAGTCCTGGGCGAGATCAAACAGCGGCTGCGGTGGTGCGCGGATCAGAAGGGATTCTTCCACCACTGGCATCGTTGCCACTCCGCTCCCTGGGATGTCTTCCGCGCGGGCGCTGTCCTGTTGTCCGGATACCGCGGGCTCAGGGCAGTTGTGGGGATTCTAGCCCTGGGAGAGAGCTTTTCGTGCACACTTGGGAACTTTCAAGTGGACCGAAGAGGCGGGCCGCCGCCGACAGCCGGCCCGCCATTTCGAGAAGGATGATGGACTGACCCATGTCACTCGCCAACTGATCGAGAGTCCACCAGGTTGCCGGAAACACCCTGTGTCTCAAGGCCATCCAGAGTTTGCCCTCTGGAAGGCGACCGAGTGTCATGCGCAGGCTCGGTCCTTCCCCGTTTCCGCCACAATGCATCTGAATCCGGCTTCTGAGAATCTCGTTCGAATCATACGCCGCCGACCTTTCCTAGCGGCGACAATGATAGCCGCGTGTAGCCCAGCGGGTTCTACTTCGTGGCGGACTCGAGCAGTGGCACGAGGCAGCGGAGGGCGCGATCGGGCGAGCGGAGGGGACGGCTAACCTTCATGACCTCACGCCTCATGAGTGCGATCGGACCAATGTTCACGTGCGCTCCTTTGATAGAGTTCGGCATCCGCGGTTCCTTCGGCAAGGCTGCCTGACCGGGAGTGATGGGGCCGACCCTTCCTCCCCTCGTTTCATCCGGTGGTCAACCGGCAACGGCACCCCCCCCTTCCCCCGCACCACGAATCCCGGGAACGCCGCCGGCCGCCTGAATCCCTGTTGACACCCATTCCTCGTCACTCCATATTTTCGCGCACTGGAATTGGTATGTTCGGGATTCCGGCGGCAGACATCGACGCTTGCGTTTCGCAGCGAGGGGGGGGAACCCATGCATCTGAGTCGGTCATGTGCCTCGAACGATCGATCGCCCCGACCGGGGCTTGGCATCGCCGGAGCGGTCGCCGGATTGCTGGTGACACTGACGCTGCTCGTGGGGAGCCTCGCCGGGGGCGGGGTCACGGCGGCGCCGCAGAGGGGGACGCCGAAATACAACCTCTACTTCGGCGACCTGCACAACCACACCGTCTACTCCGACGGCTGGGGGGGCACGCCGTGGGACGCCTATGCCGCCGCCATCGCCGGCGGGGCCGATTTCATGGCGGTCACGGACCACGACTCGTACGGGTTCTGGCTGACGCCGGAGGAATGGGCCGACACCCTGGCCGCGGCGGCGTTCTACACGTCGAAGTCGTTCGTCGCCATGGCGGGATACGAATTCTGGCTGGCCGGCAGCGGCGAGGTCAACATCTTCAACACCCCGGACTTCCCGGACGTGCCGGAGGATCCGGCGCAGCGGCCGGTTCCCGGCAGCATGGACTCCCCCTTCGAGGCGCTGCCCGCCGTCTATGACTGGATCTCCCGGCAACCGGGCGCCGTCGCGCAGTGGAACCACCCCACCTACGTGACCAACAATTTCTTCGACTTCGACTTTTACAGCGCGTCGCGCGACGTGGGGATGGGGCTGATCGAGGTGTGGAACGACACCTGGTTCTACACCGAGGCGAGCTACATCATGGCGCTGGACCGGGGCTGGCACGTCATGCCGACGGCCAACGCCGACACGCACGCCGCGGACTGGATCTCCGGTTGGGAACTGAGGACCGTGCTGCTCGCGCCCCGCCTGACCCCGGCCGACCTGTACCAGGCGATGAGCGCCGGCAGGGGCTACGCCACCGTCGACAGGAACCTGCGTCTCTCGTTCACCGTCAACAGCGAGGTGATGGGGACGATCCTGTCGCCGACGACGACCCGTTACGAAGTTGCCGTGCGCGCGGAAGATCCGGATGGCTTGCCCATCACCCGCATCGACATCATCTCGGACGGCGGGGCCGTCGTCGCCAGCCGCGCGGGCGGCAGCGCCGTCATCGACTGGACGACGACCCTGACCTCCAGGACGGCCCGCTACTTCTATGCGCGCGTCAGCTCCGCCTCGAACCCCCAAAACGTCCTCGCCGAGGTCACCGGCGGCGGGGGCGTGGCGGCGGTGACCGCCCCCGTCTTCACCGGTCGCTGAGAAACCCGCCGGCCGGATCGCCCGCGATCAGCGCTCCAGGCGCGCCCAGCGGCGGTGCCGCGGCGCGGCGTGCATGCGGATCAGCGTGTCGTAGCAGGTCAGGTCGCCGATCGACAGATCGGCGTCTCTGGTGCTGCAGGGCGAACTCGCCGCCGATGCGGTACATCCCGAAGCCGCGCACCGGGCTGCCGGTCGTCATCGTCGCATCGGCCGACGCGACGCGCCAGCGCACGTCCACCACGGCCAATTCGCGATACAGGGCGGTCGGGTCCAGCTCGACCAGCTTGAACGTGCCGGCCACCGGCTGCTCCTCGCCGAGCAGGCAGTCGCAGAAGTCGAAGCAGCCGCGCTGGAAGGTGGTGTCGGACAGCAGCCGGTAGGGGTGGATCCGCTCCGGCGGCACCGGCGTGGCCAGCACGGCGAGGATCGTGTCGAAGCAGTACTGGCCGTGGATCGACACCGTGATGTTGATGGCCGGGAACTGCGAGTTCACCGGGATCGACCCGCTGTCGAAATGTTCGACCAGGTTGTTGCCGACCGCCAGGTTGAGCTCCAGCCGGTGGACGAGGGCGAACTCGCCGCCGATGGTGTACTTCCCGGTGCCGGTGATGCGCAGTTCCGGGTCGCCGGTGGCCGCGGTCCAGTTGACGTCGGTGACCGTGTAGTAGTCGTACAGCCAGTCCGAACCGGCCGGCGCCAGGCTCATCGTCCCCCGCATCGCCCCGCGTCGTCTACCGCATGGCTCTCCACATCACTTCGTCCAGCCGAACAGGACGGTATCAGTCGGCAGTTGTCGCGTGGTGTTCGGGGCTTCCGGGGCAGGGCGGACAACGGGCCGCTGTTAACCAACGGCCCGCCATTTCGGGAAGGATGAGGTCTGGCTCCCCACATGATCGAAACGTTCGAACTTGGCTTGGTTCGAACCTTTGAGCGCGTGAGTGCACACGTGCGCAGATCGTTCGGAATACAGTCACGCCAGAAAGAAGCTGCGCACTCCCTGAACCCGGCAGAAGTC
>JANNTZ010000006.1:0-4056 GCA_031394595.1 Acidobacteriota bacterium | reverse complement strand
CCCCCCGCTTCTTCATCTCCTGCGGGGTCAGGTCCTCCTTATGGGTTGCGATCCCCCAGTGATGGCCGAACGGGTCGGCGACCTTCCCGAAGCGGTCGCCCCAGAACATGTCGGCCACCGGCATGGTCACCCTCGCGCCCGCGCCCACGGCCCGCTTGACGACCGTGTCTACGTCCGGGACGTACAGGAAGATCGACCCGGTCACGGTGCCACCCGTGGACTCCGGCGCCCTGATTTTCGGGGCCATGTCGGGAAACTCGTCGCTCACGAAGACCATCGAGTTGCCGATCCGCATCTCGGCATGCATGACCCGCCCGTCGGGAGAGGGCATGCTCATCGTCGTCTCGGCGCCAAACGCCTTCTTGTAGTACTCGAGGGCGCGCTTCGCGTCTTTCACCACCAGGTACGGAGTGACGGTGTGATAACCCTCGGGAACCGGCTTGGCGGCCTTTGCCATGGAAACCTCCTCCTTCGAAAAAGTCACGGGCAGGGGTTGTGACCGTGATGCGCGAGATCCTACACCCGGTCCACGCCGAAGGACACCCTCACTTCACGCCTGGCGTCGCGACCAGAGCCCCGCCTCCGATTGACACTTCCCGCCACGACCCGCTAGGCTTCGCGCATGCAGGTCTACAAAAACTACATCGACGGCGAGTGGGCGGACGCAGCGGCCGGGAAGACGCTCGACGTCATCAACCCGGCCACGCGCGAGGTGATCGCCCGGGTCCCCGACTCGGGCCCGGCGGACGTGGACCGGGCGGTCAAGGCGGCGCGGCGCGCGTTCGATCAAGACGGCTGGCCGCAGACGCCGGCCCGGGAGCGCGGCCGCATCCTGTTCCGCATCGCCGAGTACATCCGCCGCAATGCCGCGAGGCTCGCGGAGATCGAGACGACCAACAACGGCAAGCCGCTGGCCGAGGCACAGGGCGACGTGTCGGACGCGGGCAACTGCTTCGAGTATTACGGGGGCCTGGCGACCAAGATCCACGGCGACGTCCTGACCGTCCCCGACAACGCCATGGCGCTGACGCTCAAGGAGCCGGTCGGAGTCGCGGGCCAGATCGTCCCGTGGAACTACCCGCTGATGATGGCAATGCAGAAAGTGGCGCCGGCGCTGGCGGCCGGCTGCGCCTGCGTCCTGAAGCCGGCCAGCCAGACGCCGCTGTCGGTGTTGGAACTGGCGAAGGGCATCGAGGAGTGCGGGGTGCCGCGCGGCGCCTTCAACGTCGTCAACGGGACCGGCGGGAACGTCGGGATGCCGCTGGTCGCCCATCCCGGGGTGGACAAGATCGCCTTCACCGGCAGCAGCGAGGTCGGCCGGCTGATCATGCGCGAGGCCGCAGCCACCGTGAAGCGCGTCTCCCTCGAGCTCGGCGGCAAGTCGCCCAACATCTTCTTCGCCGACGCCGATTTCGAGCAGGCGATCGAAGGGGCGCTCTTCGGCGTGTTCCTCAACCAGGGAGAGGTCTGCTCGGCCGGCAGCCGCGTCCTGGTGCAGAAGCCGATCTACCGGAAGCTTCTCGACGCCATGGTGGAGAGGACGAAGAAGATCAAGATCGGCCCCGGCCTCGCGCCCGACACCAAGATGGGGCCGCTCATCAGCCAGGATCAGTACGACAAGGTGCTCTCCTACATCGAGGTCGGAAAGAAGGAGGCGAGGCTGGCGGTGGGGGGCGGCCGCCCGAAGGACCTGCCGAAGGAGAACGAGCGCGGCTTCTTCGTCGAGCCGACGATCTTCTACGACGTGGACAACCAGGCGCGGATCGCCCGCGAGGAGATCTTCGGGCCGGTCATGTCGGTCATCCCCTTCGATAAGGAGGAGGACGCCTGGCGCATCGCCAACGACACGCCCTACGGGCTGGCCGCCGCCGTCTGGACGCGCGACATCTTCAAGGCGTTGCGCACCGTCAGGAAGCTGCGCGCCGGCATCGTCTGGGTCAACCACATGCAGGCGGCCCCCGTCGAGGCCCCCTGGGGCGGCTACAAGCAGTCCGGCTTCGGCCGCGAGTTCGGCCCCCACGGCCTCGACGAGTACCTGGAGGTCAAGCACGTTTACATCAACCTGGACGACCGGCCGATCGGCTGGTACAAGTAACTGGCTTGGGACCGCGCCGCCACGCCCCTCTCCCTCCGCGAGCACATTTTCTGCGCCGCTTCGCACACAGCGCCGCCGCGGCCGGCGGCTTGGTGGCGGGGTCCCTCGCGTTGGGCGTGCTCGGATACCATCTGCTCGGCGGCCTGTCGTGGCTCGATGCTCTGGTCAATGCCTCGATGATCCTGACCGGGATGGGGCCGGTGAACGAGATCGCGACCGTGGGGGGAAAGCTGTTCGCATCGTTCTACGCTCTCTTCTCCGGCGTGGCGTTCCTGACCATCGTCGCCGTCCTGCTGGCTCCGGCCGTGCACCGCTTCCTGCACCGCTTCCACCTGGACCTGGCCGGGGATCCGGAGGACGGAGAACAGCCCTGATGCTCCGGATGCGCTGAATCCCGGGCGCTGGCGATCTCATGGACTCCAGGCTGCTCGACCTGCGGGACTGCAAAGGGGGCGCCTTCGCGGCGATCCACCGCGACATGCTCGGGCTCGACCTGTCGCAGCAGCCGCCCTGGTTCCGCCCCCTGCTCCGCCGCAGCGCCACGCTGAAACGATGGACCGGGTTCGATCACTGGTCGCGGGCCTGGGAGTACCCCTGGGCCGTCCTGGCGGCCGATCTCGGGGCGCGGCCGCTGCGGACGCTCGACGTCGGCGGCGGCGGCAGCCCGTTCGCGCTGTACCTCGCTTCGCAGGGGCACGACAGCCACGTCGCCGACCCGTCGCTCGATCGCGGGGTGAGCTTCGTCTACGACCGGCAGAAGAGTCTCTACAGGAACGCCCGATCGATCCTGAAGCGGCTGATCTTCAAGGCGGCCGGAATCCACGCGCTGTGGGGCCTGCCCGAAGCGGGCGGCCGCGGCGCCGTCCGCTACCACCCGCATCCGGCCGACCGGCTCGCGTTTCCCGACCGGCACTTCGACCGGGTCTTCTGTCTCAGCGTGCTGGAGCACATCCCCCGCGGGCTCTGGCGGGGCTGCATGCAGGAGTTCGAGCGCGTGCTGAAGCCGGGCGGCCGCCTGGTGATCACCCTCGACATGACGCCCGCGGAGGCGGACGAGCATGTCTACCTGGATCTGGTGCAGAGCCGCACCCTCAGCCTGCTCGGGGATCCCCGCTACGATGTCCCGATCGCTCCGGAGAGCAAGCACCAGCGCCATCCGGGGAACGGCTACGAGACGGTCGGCCTCGTCTGGGAAAAGCGCGCTTGATGGCGACTTTCCGCGAGGCCCTGCGCTTCTGGGTGAAGCTCGGCTTCATCAACTTCGGCGGCCCCGCCGGGCAGATCGCCTTCATGCACCGGGAGATCGTCGAGCGGCGGCGCTGGATCCCGGAAGAGCAGTTTCTGCGGGCCCTCAACTTCTGCATGATCCTGCCGGGCCCGGAGGCGCAGCAGCTGGCGATCTACATCGGCTGGCTGATGCACGGCACGCCTGGCGGCGTCGTGGCCGGGGTGTTCTTCGTCCTCCCCTCCATCTTCGTGCTGCTGTTCCTGAGCTGGCTGGTGGCGGCGCACGCGCAGGTCCCCGCGGTCGCCGGCCTCCTGTACGGCGTCCAGCCGGTGGTGATCGCCGTCGTCGTGGGAGCGGTCCTGCGCATCGGCAGGCGGGCGCTCCGCCACCGGGCGCTGTACCTGTTCGCCGCGGCGGCATTCGTCGGCATCTACTTTCTCTCGATCCCCTTCCCCCTGATCGTCGCCGCGGCGGCCGCAGCCGGCATCGCCCTGCAACGGGCGCTGCCCCGGGTCTTCATGCCGGCCGGGCACGCCGTTCCCCCCGGGCACGCCGCCCCGGCCGCTTCCCACCCGGGAAGCGCCGCCTACCCGCCCGCGACCCGCGCGCTGCGGATCGCGGCGCTGTTCGCGGCGCTCTGGGCCGCGCCGGTCGCCGGGCTCTGGCTGTGGAAGGGGGCCGGCGACGTCCTGGTCAAAGAGGCCCTGTTCTTCACCCAGGCCGCCTTCGTGAC
>JANNTZ010000456.1:0-15474 GCA_031394595.1 Acidobacteriota bacterium | reverse complement strand
GAAGTCCCCCTTGCGCACCTTGTGGACCGTGCCGTCGATCCGGACCGATCCCTCGCCTTCCAGGATGAAGAACATCTCCTCGTTGCCGCGGTGGGCATGGTAGGGGAAGGCGCACTTGCCCGGCGGGATCACGGTGACGTTGAACCCGAGTTTCTTCGAGTCGAGTTCGCCCCCCACCGGGGCGATCTGGCATTCGTACTTGTCGCCGTGCGACCGCTTCATCAACGCCACGTTTTCGAGATTGACGATCCGAGCTTTCATGTCCACCTCCGAAAAGGAGATTTCAGGGTGCCTGGTGGGCGTCGTTCGACCTGCGCCACAGTACGCGGGAGGGGAAGCGGTGTCAACGCGCGTGCGGGGCTCGTGTGGCTCCGTCTTGCTAAGCTGAGGACCATCACCTGGAGGAAACTCGACATGCCCCGCGCGAACCTTGGTGACAGGAAGGCGTTGGCGACGTCGTCGCTCACGCAGATGACGCTCGCAGGGGCCGCCGCCCGTCTGGCGCGCCGGGACGCGGACCTGGGGCGGATCTTCCGTCGCCACGGGCCGCCGCCGCTCTGGGCGCGGCCGGCCGGCTTCGCCACTCTGGCGCGCATCATCCTGGAGTAGCAGGTGTCGCTCGCGTCGGCGGCCGCGGTCTATGGACGTATCAGGAAGGGATTGGGACGCGTGACCTCGGCGACCGTCGCCGCTGCCGGGGAGAATCGGCTGCGTCGGCTCGGGGTGACTCGGCAGAAGGCGTCGTACTTGGTCCTCATGGCCCGGGCGGTGGAGGACGGCCGCCTCGATGTCGCGGCCGTCTCCCGCATGCCGGACGACGAGGCCCGGGTCGCCCTGCGGAAACTCAAGGGAATTGGCACCTGGTCGGCGGACATTTATTTGCTGATGGCGCTGCGCCGTCCCGATGTCTGGCCGGCCGGCGATTTGGCTCTCGCTGCCGCGGCCCACGCGGTGAAGGGTCTGCGCCGCCGCCCGTCGCCGGATCGCCTCGCACGTCTGGCCGATCCGTGGCGACCCTGGAGATCGGTCGCCGCCCGGATGCTCTGGCAGCACTATCTCAGCGATCGGAGCGACGGATGATCGGAGGTGGGTCGGCGGGGGCGGCCTGCCAGACGGTGACCTCGTCGAGGAGGGCCGCGATGTCCACTCGAAGATGAACGGGGCGGAACGGATCGAGCTTTTCGATCCCCTTGGCGAACAGGTCGGCCATTCCCCGTGACTGGCCGCGCTGCCATTTCACGAACCCGGCCGCCACCTGGATCAGCCCCTGCAGGAAGCGACGCTCGTCCCCGTCCGTCCGGCGCCAGGCCCCCTCCCACACTTCGTGCGCCTCGAAGAACTGCCGGTCGTTGAACAGGACCACGCCGCGGTCCAGATGATCGAGAAGGTCGGGTTGCACCGGTTCATCCTACTCTGCGGGATCACCCGGCGACTCCTGGATTACAATGCGCCCATGCGCCAGGACTTCATCCTCACGGCGGTGGGGCAGGACCGGCCCGGGATCGTCGCCGATCTCGCCGAACTGATTTTCCAGGCCGGCTGCAACCTCGAGAACAGCAGCATGGTCAACCTCGGCAGCGAGTTCGCCACCATGGTCAAGATCAGCGGCCAGGGGGAGGGTCTGACCGATCGGCTGCGACTGGCCTGCAAGCACCTCGAATACGAGAAGAACATGACGATTTTCATCAAACCGATCACCGCGGGTGCCACGCCGGCGACACCGCCCGACGCGCGGCCCTTCCTTCTCAAGACCATGGGAGAGGACAAGGCGGGGATCGTGGCTCGGACGGCGCGCGCCGTCTCCGATTCCGGTGGCAACATCCTGGAGCTCAACTCCCACCTGCGTCCGGCCGCCGGTACCGGGACCCTGCTCTACGAGATGGAGATGCGCTTCGATCTCCCCGGCAAGGCCGATGTCAACGCCCTGCGGAAGTCCCTCGACGTCATCGAGAGCACCCTCCACATCGACATCGACCTGAACCCCGCGTGAGCGGTGCGCCGCCGGCGGGGCCGCCCCGTGGGGCGCCCGCCGCCCGCTGGTACACGCATGGCTGGAACCGCGAACTCTCCTGGCGGCTGATCCACGCCATCGTCCCGCGCGTGCCCCGTCCCCTGCGCCCGCCAATGCATCTGGTGACGACCCTGTTCTTCTACGCGGTGATGCCGCGGGAACGCCGTGCGGTGCGCCGCAACCTGGCGCGCATCGCGGGGCGACCGGGGCCGGCCCCGCACCGCGAGGCCTTCCGTCTGTTCTACAACTTCAGCATCTTCATGGTCGGGTACATCGACCTGGTCGCGGGCGACCCGGAACGGTTGCGATCCCGGAACACAGGTGGCGGGGAGATGCGGGGCGCGGTGGAGCGGCTGCTGGGCGAGGGCAGGGGTCTGGTGATCGTGACCCTGCACCTCGGCCAGTGGGAGACCGGTCTCGCGCTTCTGGCAGGAGAGGGGCGACCGGTCCACGTCGTCCTCCGGGAAGATCGATCGGCGCCCTCCGTCTGGATGGACCGCGCCCGCGCCAGGCCCCACATGCACGTCGTGACCGGGGACCCCTCCGCCTGGCGTGGAGTCGATCTGCTGTTGGCCCTGCGACGCGGCGAAACGGTGGTGGTGATGGGCGATCGGGCCGTGGGGGAGTCAACAGCGGCGGCTACGGTGTGCGGCGCGCCGTTCCCCATCGTCCTGGGGCCGCTCCGGCTGGCGCAGGCCGCCGGGGCGCCGATCCTCGTGATCGCGGTGCCGATGACCGGCGGCGATCGCTTCACCTTCGAGGCCCATGGCCCCTTGTTCGTGGGGCCGGGCGATGAAGGGATCGCCGCGGCGGCCGCCGGGCTCGCGCGCATCGTGGAGACGATCCTGCGCCGCTACCCGACACAGTGGTTCAATTTCTACGATGTCTGGGCGGCGGACTAAAGGCTCAGTGGCGCGCGACCAGGGCGGCGAGGGCCGCCAGATCGGTCTTGCCGCGGCCGGTCAGCGGGATGGCGTGCACGAACTCGACGCGGCGCGGCACCTTGAAAGGGGCCAGGCGGGCGGCACAGGCGGTCAGCACCGTCTCCCGGGTCAGCCCGCGATCGGTGACCAGACAGGCGCAGACCGACTGACCCCGGCGGCGGTCGGCGATCGACAGGACAATCGCCTGGCGCACCTTCGGGATTGCCCGCAGCACGTTCTCGACCTCGACCGGGTTGACCTTGCGTCCGTCCACGTTGATCGCGCGGTCGGCCCGCCCGGTGATCCAGAGACGGCCATGGTCGTCGAGGCGGCCGAAGTCCTGGGTCACGAACCTCCCGCGTCCGCCCTCGAACGGCCTGACCGACTCGCGATCGAGGTAGCCGGCCGCCGCTGCAGCGCTGGCCACGCGGATCCGGCCGGTTCCCGAATCCATCCCGGGGACGGGGACGATGTCGAGGGTCACGCCGTCCAGCGGCGTGCCGACGCAGCCGTCGGGCAGCCCGCCGCCGGACGATCGATCGAAGGTGATCCCGCCGCACTCGCTGGCGCCATAGAAAGTCCGGATCGGCAGGCCGATCGATTTCCGGAACGCGGCGCCGAGCTCGGCCGGCAGCGGCGCGCCGGCCGACAGGCACAGGCGGAGTCCCTTGAATCGCCGCCGGCCCGCCGACTTCAGCAGCAGTTCGAAAAGATAAGGCGTGCCGGGGAAGACGATCGGCCCGGGGCCGGAGATCGCTTCCAGCAGGAGGGCCGGGAGCGGCTGCTCCAGCAGGATCGGGCGAGTCCCCTGCAGCACCAGGGACATCAGGATGTGCACGAATCCGTAGGCGTGGCCGAGGGGGATGGCGGCGACCATCGAGTCGCGCGCCGTGATCCCCATGCTGGCCGTGATCTGGCGGGCATCGGCCAGAAGCTGATCGGGGGTGACGATGCAACCGCGCGGCTTCCCGGTCGTCCCCGAGGTGAGACGGACGACCGCCCCGCCGGGGACGATGGCGGGCCGCAGGCGTCTTGGCGGTTGCCAGGCGCGCAGGCCGGGCAGCATCCTGCCGAGATCGTCGGCCTGCCCCCCGGCGGGCTCGATACGCCGATCGAGGAGACACAGGGCGGGACGGAACGACGCCACCAGGCCGGCAATCTCCGACCGTCCGAGATCGGCATCCGCGAGCAGCGGCACGAACCCCCGTTTCCAAAGCCCGGCCAGGGCCACGAGGTGCGCCGGCAGGTTGCGCGATGACAGCAGCACCAGCTGCCCGGAGTCGGGTTCGAGGCTCGCCGTGCCACCGTCGTCGGCGCGGCACAGGCGGAGGATGCGGCGCTCGAACCCCATCACCTGGCGCTGAAACGAGTCGACATCGATCGAGGTGCCGGCGGGCAGGACCCGCGCCACATCGCGGCGCGACTGGGACTCGAGGCCGGCGATCCAGCGGTCGTACAAAGCGCGCGTGACCGGGTCGGACATGACCGGCATTATAGAAGTTCCGGGTGCTATCATCTCCCGCCTTTCGCAAGTTCCGGAGGAGACGTGACCCACGACTGGCGGCGCTGCGACCTGCACACCCATACCCGGTACTCGGTCTGGACGCACCTGCGTCTCATCCAGGCGTGCGACTCGTCCGCCGACCCGGCGGATCTGGCGGCGCGGGCGCTGGCAGCGGGGATGGATTACATCGCCATCACCGACCACGACACCATCGAGGGGGCGCTGCGCCTGCGGGACGCGCGCCCCGTGCTGGCCGACAGATTGATCATCGGCGAGGAGGTCGAGGCGTTCTTCCCCGACACCGGCCAGTGGGTCCATGTCGGCGTGCACGGGATCGAGGAGGCGGAACACGCCGAGATCCGGCGTTTGCGCGGCGACGTCCGGTCGCTCGTCGGCTGGCTGCGGACCCGCCGCCTCCTCTACGTCTTGAACCACCCGTTCCAGTCATTCAGTTTTCAGAAGCCCACGGGAGCGTTCGTCGAGGAAATCCTCGATCTCTTCCCGCACATCGAAGTGGGTAACGGCATGATGTCGGTGGCCCACCGCCGGGCATCGGAGGCGCTGGTGGCCTACGGGGCGGCGCGGGGCCGATCGGTGATCGCGGTGGCCGGCAGCGACGCCCACGCCCCCGGTCACGTCGGGACCTCGTGGACCGCGGCGCCCGGTTCGACCGCGCGGGAGTGGCTCGCAAACGTGGCGCTCGGGGAGTGCCGGTTCGAGAGCCGGCCGCTCGGTCTGGGAGCGCTGCTCGGCCAGGTTCACCGTGCGGTCGGAGAGTACTACCGGGGGCTGGTCGTGCCGTCCGGCGGCGGAGGCATCGCGCCGACCGCCCGATCGCGGATGACCTTCGCCGGCTGGGTCGCCGCCGGGGTCCTGCTCCCCGGCGCCGTCCTCGGCGTGCCAGCGGCGCTGACGATTCTCGACGCGGCCCGGCAGCGGGCCGTCAGCCGCATTGTCCGGGGCCGGATCGAACGGGCCATGGCGGCCACGGTTCGCGAATCCGGCGATGCGGACGCCGGGATCGACCCCCACGAAGTTGAAGCTTCCTGAAGGCCAGGTTGCCCGTTTGGATCACGGCCTTACACGGATGAGGTGCCGCGCCCGGTGTCCCAGCACGGCGCCGATGATCCGCCAGGTGTCGCGCCAGGTCCGGTAGTGACTGGTGGCACGGCCATCCGGCATGGCGGACTCGATCGGTTCGGAGACCACGCGGCCGCCCGCGACGGCGGCCTGCATCAGGATCTCCATCTCGGCCTCGTAGCGGCGCCCGCGCAGCCGGTGATGGGCGAGGAAGCGGCCGCTGTAGATGCGGAAGCCGCACTGGGAATCGGCCAGGTCGAGCCCGGCGAAGAACCGCAGGGCGGCCGAGGAGAACCGGTTCATGACCCGCCGCGCCCGCGTCATGTCGTCGAAACGCGCGGCACGCGATCCGACCAGCACCGCCGCCGCTTCGCGTTCGAACCGCTCGACGAGGCGGGGGATGTCGTCAGGGTCGTGCTGGCCGTCGGCATCGAGGGTGATGATGCCGTCTGGTTTCGGGCCGGCGAGCAGCCGGTCGATGCCGGTCCGCAGCGCGGACCCCTTGCCCCGTGGCCGGGGATGCTGCGCCACGGTGGCGCCCGCCGCCGCTGCCACCGCCGCGGTGCCGTCGACGGAACCATCGTCGACCACGATCACGCACGGCACGTGCCGGAGCGTGCCACGCACCACGGCCCCGACCGTCGATGCGGCGTCGCGGGCGGGAATCAAGACCGCGAAGCGGAGACGGGGACGGGGCGCCCCGTCCGACCCCTCCGGACGCGTCATCGGCGATCAGGTGCCGCCGCGGCGCGCCGCGACGAATTCGGCGAGGCTCGCCACCGATGCCAGCGCCCGCCGGCTTTCCGCGACGTCGGCGATCTTCAGGCCGTATTCCTTCTCGATCCCGACCACCAGCTCCAGCAGATCGATGGAATCGAGATCGAGACCGCCCTGGGTGAGCGGCTGATCATCGCGGATCGAGTCGGGATCGATCTGCTCCAGCCGGAGGCGCCGGACGATGAACTGCTTCAGCTCGCGACGGAGCCCCACATGGTTGCCGGACATGAGCGACGATCCTATACCAGAGCGGCGCGCCGCCTTGCAAGGAAACGGGGCGTCCTCTAGACTCCCGGCCATGAGCCCGCTCCCGTCCGAAGGCCCGTCCGGGCACGGGTTTCCAATGCGCCTGGTCGACCGCGTCGAGACCCATGAGGCCGGCACGGTCACGGTCACCTGCGGCGTCACCGCCGACGGCTTCCTGCAAGCCGACCGGGTCGACCCATCGCACCCCTGGCCCACGGCGCTGGTGATCGAGGCGCTGACCCAGGCGGCGCTGCCGATCGCCGGCGGTGACATGAAGTCAGTCGCCGCCGACTCCGGCCCGCCCGGGTGGCTCGCAGCGATCGACGACTTCCGGCTGCATGCTCCCGTCCACACTGGGGACCGGTTGACGATCACGGCGCGGATCGTGGCCACACACGGCGGGCTGATCCGGGTCGCCTGCCGGGCGGCGATCGCCGGCGGCGGAGGGGAGATCGTGGCCGAGGGGGAGATGACGATCGCCGTGGGACCGCGATGAGCCGCCGGGTGGCGATCACCGGCTGTGGCGTGCTGTCGGCCCTCGGCCTCACGGCGCAGGCCACCTGGGACGCCCTGGTCGCGGGCCGGGTTGGGATCGGGCCGTTGACGTTGTTCGAGACCGAGGGATTGCGGACGCACACCGGCGCCGAGATTCCGGCCTTCGACGGGGACCCTGGCCTCGCGGGGAAGGATCTGGCGCGCGCCTCGCGGGGTGATCGGATCGGGCTGCAGGCGGCGATCGAGGCAGCCGCCGACGCGGGGTTGTTCGAGGCGGAGCCGGAGAACCGTGACCGCCGTCCACGCCGGATCCTGCCCGGCGATCGGACAGGCATTGTCGTGGGTGGCGGTGGGGGCGGGTTGCTGCAGGCGGAGGAAGTGGCGCGCCGCCGGGCGCACGGCCTGTCCTGGCGCCCGACGATGGCCCTCGGCTTCTTAGCCGCCACGACGACCGATCTCATCGCCACGCGGCTCGGCCTCTCCGGCCCGGCCGGGACGATCATGAACGCCTGTTCCTCTTCCACCGCCGCGATCGGTCTCGGCGCCGCCTGGATCGCCGCCGGCCGCGCCGACGTCGTCCTGGCGGGGGGTATTGAGACCCTGTCCCGCACGACCTACACCGGCTTCAATGCGCTGCGGTTGATCGACCCCGACCCGTGCCGGCCGTTCGACCGCGACCGGTGCGGCCTGTCGCTCGGCGAGTGCGCCACCTTCCTCGTCCTGGAGGAGGGGGATCGCGCGCGCCGGCGGCGCATCCGCAGCTACGCCGAGGTCGCCGGTTGGGGGTTGTCGGCCGACGCGCATCACGCCACCGCCCCGGAACCGGACGGCGCCGGGATCGCGGCCGCGATACGCGCGGCTCTGCGATCGGCAGGTGCCGGTCCCGATGAGGTCGATCACATCAATGCCCACGGCACCGCGACCGAGCAGAACGACGTCGCCGAGGCGCGTGCCCTGCATGCGGTCTTCGGCCGGCGCGTCTCGCGGATCCCGGTGAATTCGATCAAGGGGATGGTCGGTCACTGTCTCGGCGCGGCCGGCGCCATCGAGGCGTTCGCCACCGCGATGAGCGTGCACACCGGCATCGTCCCGCCGACGGCCGGCCTGCGTGTCCCGGACCCCCGCTGCGATCTCGACCTGGTCGCCGGGGAGGCGCGGCGCGCCGAAGTGCGCCTCGCGATCTCGAACTCGGCGGCGTTCGGGGGGAACAACGCGGCCATCGTCCTCCGGAGGTGGGCGGAATGACCACGGGAGGATCGAGCGGGGGAGGCCCGAGCGGCGGTGGACCGATGGCGGCCGGACGGACCGGGAGCGGAGCGCGGCCGCCGTTCCGCCTGCTGTTCGTCTGCACCGGGAACTCGGCCCGCAGCCAGCTGGCCGAGGGACTGGCCAACCATCTCGGCGCCGGGCGGGTGGAGGCGCAGAGCGCGGGGACGATGCCGTTCGGAGTCAGCAGCTACGCGGTCGCGGTGCTGCGCGAGCGGGGGATCGACATCGCCGGCCACTACTCGAAAGGTCTCGACGATGTCGTCGGTCCCTTCGACCTGGTGATCACGCTGTGCGATTCCGCGGTCCGCGACTGCCCGCGATCGCTCTTCGACGCCCCGCACCGGCACTGGTCCACGCTCGATCCGTCGTTCGTCGCCGGCGGGCCGGGAGCGGTCCATGCGTCGTTCCAGCAGGTGCGGGACCGGCTCGAGGCGCAGATCCTGGCGCTCATCGAGGAGGTCCATCCGGGAGAGCCCGCCTCGTGACAACGGAAGGTCCGCGATCCGCGGGGCGCGTCGTGAACACCGGCATGGGGGTCGTCAGCCCATACGGAGCCGGGCTCGATCGGCTGCAGGCGGGGTTAGAGGAAGACCGTCCGGCCCGGGTGGTCACCGATGTGCTGGCCCCGGGCGAGGTGCCGGCCAACACTTGGCGCCGGCTGGATCGCGGCTCGAAGATGGCGGTCCTCGCGGTCCGCGAGGCGCTGGCAACCGCCGCGATCGCGGACCCCGCCGCGGCCGGTGTCGTCCTCGGGACGATGATGGCCGGCAGCACGTCGCTCGACGCCTACCTGCGCACCGTCATGATCGATGGGCTCGATGCCGCCTCGCCGATGCTGTTCCCGCTCACCGTCCCGAACGCGCCGGCCGCCCAGTGCTCGATCCTGATCGGCCTGCACGGGCCGGGGCTCACGGTCTGCAGCATGGAGGCCTCGGGTCTTGAAGCCGTGGTGGTCGGAACGGATCTGATCCGCGCCGGGGCGGCGCCGATGGTCGTCGCCGGCGGCGTGGACGATCTCCCGGCCCGCGTCGTCGAGGCCTGGCGCCGCCTGCGTTTGACGGCCCACGCCGGGATGACGGGCACCGAAAACGGATTCCTCCCCGGTGAGGGGGCGTATGTCGTCACGCTCGAAGCGGTCGGTGAGGCACGCGCGCGCGGCGCCGTCGTCCGGGCCGAGGTCCTCGGCACCGGGATGGCCCATGCCGGCCGGGGATCGCACCGCTGGCCGGGCGCAATCGGCCCGGCGGTCGCTGCCATCCACGGGGCGCTGGAGAGCGCGGGCATCGGTCCTGGCGATCTCGGGAGTGTGGTGACCACCGCGAACGGGTCGAGGACACTCGGGGCGTTTGAGACCGCCGTCCTCCGCGAAGCGCTCGGCGGCCGTGCCGACCGGCTGCCGACGGTGAACATCAAACGGCTGATTGGCGAGTCGGGCGCGGCCTC
Source organism: Acidobacteriota bacterium (assembly GCA_031394595.1). Taxonomy (GTDB): domain Bacteria; phylum Acidobacteriota; class Polarisedimenticolia; order Gp22-AA2; family Gp22-AA2; genus JANNTZ01. Next base: position 5,726 of record JANNTZ010000456.1, on the reverse strand, counting down.
GGCGTGCGGGGCGATCGCGGCGGTGCTGTCGATCCGGGGCGACCGGATGCCGTCGCCGGCCCTCGGGCTGGCGGCCCAGCCCGCCTCCCGACTGCGCGCCCCCGTCCTGGTTCACGCCCTGGGGACGGGCGGCGCCTGCGTCAGTCTGATCCTGGGACCACCGGTGGCGGGATCCTGAACGCGTCCCGAAGCGCCAGAGTCGTCGCCACGCCGACCGCTTCCGGATCGATCCCCTTCAACGCCGCCACTTTCGCGGCGACCACCCGCACCCGTTCCGGCTCGTTGCGCTGGCCGCGGTGCGGGTGCGGGCTGAGGTAGGGGGAGTCGGTCTCGACCAGGATCCGGTCGAGGGGCGTGAAGGCCGCCGCCTCGGCAATCGGGCCGCCGTTCTTGAAGGTCACCGGACCGGCGAACGACAGCCGGAACCCCAAGTCCAGGCAGCGGCGCGCCTCCTCGACCCCGCCCGAGAAGCAGTGGAAGACACCGCCGATGTCGCGGGCGCGCTCCTCCTGCAGGATCCGGATCGTGTCGTCCCAGGCCTCGCGCGTGTGGATCACGATCGGCAGCCCGAGTTCGCGCGCCAGGTTCACCTGATCGCGGAACACCTCGCGCTGCCGGTCGCGTGGCGACCGGTCATAGTGGTAATCGAGTCCGATCTCGCCAATCGCCACTGCCTTCGGGTGCCGGGCGGCGTCGCGGATGCCGGCGGCGATGGCGGCGTCCCAGTGCCGGGCGTCGTGCGGGTGGACACCGGCGGTGAAATGGATGAAGTCGTGCCGGGAGGCGAGATCGGCGCAGCGCCCGGCATCGCCGACGTAGGACGAGATAATGACGATGTGCTGCAGGCCGGCGTCGCGAGCCCGCGCGATCACTGCCTCGCGGTCGGCGTCGAACGCCTCCATCGTCAGGTGCGCGTGGCAGTCGCTGTACACAGTTCGCAGGGAGGGACGGTCGTCCATGGGTGAGGTCCGGGTTACTTCACCCGCCAGCCGGCGGGGACCGGTTCTTCGGTGGTCAGGATGTACGGCTGGCCGGTGGCGTCCGAAGCGGCGAGCAGCATCCCCTGCGACACCACGCCGCGCAGTTTCGCCGGTTTGAGGTTGGCGACGACGACGATCGTCTTGCCGACCAGTGTCTCCGGGGCGTAGCGCGTGGCGATGCCCGCGACGATGGTCCGGGTTCCGGTGCCGATGTCCACGGTGAGCTTCAGGAGCTTATCGGCCCCCTGGACCTTCTCGGCGGCGATCACTTTCGCGGTGCGCAGTTCGACCCGCGCGAAGTCGTCGATGCCGATCTCGGCCGTGGTCGGGGCGGGCGCGGGTGCGGCGGCGCCCGCCGGTCCCCCGGCCGGCGTTGGCGCGGCGGGGTTTGCGGCCCCCGCGGCGGCCGGGGTCGCGGAGGGCGTGGCGCCGGGCACGGGATCGCCCGGCTTGCCGGTGGTCGGTGTCTCCATCGGGACCTCCCTGGTGGCCGTCCCCTTCAGGTAGGCGGCCTTGTCGATGCGTGGGAAGAGTGCTTCGCCACGCTGGATCGGGCGGCCCGGCTTCAGCTCGCCCCACGAGAAATGTTCGAGACTCGCGGCGGTGACGTCGCCCGCGACCCCGAGTCGGTGCCACAACCCGGCGGCCGACCCGGGCATCACCGGGGCGATCATGATCGCGACGATCCGCAGTCCCTCCGCGGCGTTGTAAAGCACCGAGTCGAGGGCCCATCGCCGCCCTTCGTCCTGGGCGATCTTCCAGGGCTCGTTCTGGACGATGAACCGGTTGAGCAGGCCGATAAACTCCCAGACCTTCGCCAGGCCCGAGGCGAAGTCCATCTCCTCGAAGTCGCGGGTGAATCCGCTCCAGGCATCGCGCGCCGCCTTCTTGAGCGGCTCGTCTTCGCGGAAGCGGGCATTGGGCTTCGGCACCATCCCGCCGCAGTAGTCCTCGATCATCTTGAGCGTGCGGCTCGCGAGATTGCCCAGGTCATTGGCGAGATCCGCGTTGACCCGATCGATGAACGCCTCGTCGGAGTAATTGCTGTCCTGCCCGAAAACCATGTCGCGCATGAGAAAGTAGCGCAGCGGGTCGACACCGAAATCGCGGATCAGCGGGCCGACGTCCACCACGCCACCCTTCGACTTGGAGATCTTCGCCTGGTCGCGGAGCCACCAGCCGTGGGCGACGACCCGGCGTGGGAGCGGCTCCTCGGCCGACATCAGGAAGGCCGGCCAGTAGACGGCATGGAAGCGCAGGATGTCCTTGCCGACCAGGTGGACGTCGGCCGGCCAGTAGCGCGCCAGCAGGCGCCGGTCCGAGCCGTATCCCAGCGCCGTCATGTAGTTCGCCAGGGCGTCGAACCAGACGTACAGGACATGCTTCGGGTCGTTCGGGAACGGGATCCCCCAGGAGAAGCTGCTGCGGCTGATCGACAGGTCCTTGAGTCCAGACTGCACGAACGCCACGACTTCGTTGCGCCGAGCGTCGGGGAAGACGAAATCGGGATGGGCGCGGTAATGGTCCAGCAACGGCTGCTGGTACTTCGACAGACGGAAGAAGTACGACTCCTCCTGCGTCCAGTCGACCTTGTGCCCCTGGTCGGGGCAGCGCCCCTCGACCACCTGGGTCTCGGTGAAGAACGCCTCGCACGAGGTGCAGTACCAGCCGGAATAAGCGTCCTTGTAGATGTCGCCCTTTTTCCAGACCCGGTCGAACAGTTTCTCCACACCGCGCTTGTGCCGGTCCTCGGTGGTCCGGATGAAATCGTCGTTGCGGATGCCGAGGGTCTTCCAGAGATCGCGGAAGCGCTCGACGACCTGGTCGGCGAGCTCGATCGGCTGCAGCCCCTTCGCCTGCGCGGCGCGCTCGATCTTCTGGCCGTGCTCGTCGGTGCCGGTCAGGAAGTAGACGTCCTGCCCCTGCATCCGCCGGAAGCGGGCGACGACGTCCGCCACCACCGTGGTGTAGGTATGCCCGATGTGCGGCACGTCGTTGACGTAGTAGATCGGCGTGGTGATGTAGAACTTGCGATTCAACCCGGCCTCACTCGCGTTCGAGGTAGATGGCCCAGAAGCGGTAGAACTCCGATTCGAACGACTTCTGATGGTGGCGGTCGAGCGTGCTGCCGACGGTCGCCCCCGACTGCAGCAGGCGCAGGTACTCGTGGTACATGGCGTCCGCGTCCCCTTTTGCCGCCAGAGAGCGCATGAGCTTCTCGGCGTCGAGGACCGGTCGCCGCAGGCTCGGTTCGCCGCCGGCCCTGCCGGCGAGATCGATCGCTCCCTGCGCCACCTCGACGACCACCCGCAGCATCCGCTCCGTTTTGATCTTGTCGTAGATCATCGGCGTCCTCCGTTTCGCCGGCGCGGACCGGCGCCACGGCGGCCCCGGACCGGGGCCGCGGCGCGCCGTGCGCCACCCCGGACGGGGCGGCGTTCCCCGCCGGCAACCTGACGCGCGTGCAGCGAGGCCGCCTCGCGCTGGACGATCTTGAGCGGCGTGCCGGTTGCGAGGGCCGCCTTGCGGCAGTCCTCGTATTCCGGCGTCGCCTGCATCAGATCGCCGTTGTAGAAGGAGGCCTTGATCCGCACCGGGCCGTACGGAGTGCGGACGGTGTCGATACGGCGACTCATCTCGATGCGTCCCATCGGCAGGAACCGGAAGCCGATCGTGGTCGTCTCTTTGAACAGCACCTCGGTGACCCTTTCCATGCGGGGCTCGGGGCAGATGATCGTCGCCATCGTCCCGGGCCGGTTTTTCTTCATCTGGATCGGGGTGTAGAAGACCTCCAGCGCCCCGGCGTCGAACAGCCGCTCCATCAGATGGCCGTAAAGCTGTGGGTTCATATCGTCGATGGTGGTCTGCAGAACCAGCACCGTCTCGCGCACCGCCGCCTCGTCGAGCAGGTCGCCGTACAACGCCCGCAGGACGTTGGGGTGCCCCTCGATGTCGCGCGATCCCGCCCCGTAGCCGATCTTCTGCAGCCGCATCGAGGGGAGCGGGCCGAAATCGGTCGCCAGGGTCGTCGCCAGGGTCGCGCCGGTCGGCGTCACCAGCTCCCCCTCGACATGCGTGGCGTACACCGGCCGGCCGCGCAGCAGCGCCGCGGTCGCCGGGCCGGGGACCGGGAAAGTGCCGTGCTCCATCGTCACCATGCCACGCCCGACGTGCAGGGGGGAACAGACGACCCGCGGCCAGCCGAGCCACTCGAGGCCGACCATCGCCCCGACGATGTCGACGATGGCGTCCACCGCCCCGACCTCGTGCAGATGCACGCGGTCGCGGGAGATCCGGTGGACACGCGCCTCCGCGTCCACCAGCCGGTCGAAGGCGGCCTGGGCATGTTCCCGGACCTTTGCCGACAGCCGGCTGCGGTCGAGGATGCGGGTGATGTCGCGAATGCCGCGCTCCGGCTGGGGTCCGCGGCCGAGCCGGACATCGACCTTGGTGGCGCCGAGGTGCGATCGCGTGACACGGGAAGTCGCGATCGTGTACCCGCTGACCGGCAGTTTCTTCAGCTCGGCGCGCAGATGCGCCAGCGGCACGCCGAGATCGGCCAGCGCCCCGAGCAGCATGTCGCCGCTGATGCCGGAGAAACAGTCGAGGTAGAGACCACGCATGTCAGAGACCCGCTCCGTCGTTCTTGTCTGTTTCGAGCAGCCGCGGCAGGACCGCCGCCGCCGGCTCCCGGATCACTTCGTCGGCCAGCGACGACAACGGCGTCGGCTCGAGGTTGATCTCCACCAGATACGCGCCGTGACGGCGGGCGATCTCGGGCAGGGACGCTGCAGGATACACCAGGGAGGAGGTCCCGATGACGAGGAAAAGACGGGCGTTCCGGGCGGCGGCCGTCGCCTCCGCCATCGTTTCCTCGGACAGCGCCTCCCCGAACCAGACGACGTCCGGCCGGAGCAGCGCGCCGCACTCGCAGCGCGGCGGGATCTCCGGCAGCGGCACCCGGCGGTCCTCCCGCGATGTCCCATCGCGCGTGCAGAGCACCCGGAAGATCTCCCCGTGAAGACAGAGGACCCGGCGGTTGCCTGCGGCGTGATGCAGCCCGTCGATGTTCTGGGTCACCAGGAGAAAATCGGGGTGGCGCGCCTCGTAGCGGGCCAGCGCCCGGTGCCCGGCGTTGGGGGAGGCGGCGGCGATCTGCACCCGCCGCTTGTCGTACCAGGACCAGACGCGGCCCGGGTCGCGCTGGAACCCCTCCGGCGTGGCGACGTCCTCCAGACGTTCCTGCTCCCAGAGGCCGTCCTGGCCGCGGAAGGTGGCGATCCCCGATTCGGCGGAGATGCCCGCGCCGGTGAACGCCACGACGCGTTCGCCACGCGACACCAGGTCGCGAAGCCGCGCGGTCAAGACGGAGGGTTTCATGGGCGAAGTTTCCGGATGGAGAGCGATGCTAGCGGGCGCTCCAATGAGGTGTCAAGCCCGACCGAAGTGCGGCGATCAGTGGGCGCCGTTGACACCACGGAGGGCCTTTCTGTAGAGTGCCGCCGCTCCAAGGAATCCCGGACGAGACGGCGTTTCTCACGGTGGCGGCACGATGAAGATCGGATCGCTGTTCCGGACCAAGAGCGTCGACCGCATCACCGGCGAGGCCGGCAACGCGGAGCACGGTCTGAAGCGCACCCTGACCGGGCTCGACCTGACGATGCTCGGGATCGGGGCGGTGATCGGCACCGGCATCTTCGCCACCATCGGGACGGCGGCGGCCGGCAATGCCGACCGGCCGGGGGC
>JANNTZ010000452.1:0-30493 GCA_031394595.1 Acidobacteriota bacterium | reverse complement strand
TCAACCGGGCCAGCCTCTGGGTCCCGCCGTAGCCGGGAATGATCCCGAGCGTCGTCTCCGGCAGTCCCACGCGCGCGGTCTCCGCGGCGATCCGCAGGGTACAGGCCAGGGCCAGCTCGAGGCCACCTCCGAGCGCGTAGCCGTTGATCGCCGCGAGGCTCGGTTTCCCGAGCCGTTCCAGCCGGTCGAAGACCCCCTGCCCGGCGCGCGCGTAGGCGTCACCACCGGCCGGTGTCTGGGACGACAACTCCTTGATGTCGGCACCGGCCACGAACGCTTTTTCACCGGCCCCGGTCAGCACCAGGACGCCGACACCCGGATCGCCGGCGGCCGCCGCCACGCACCGATCGATGTCCTGGACGGTGTCGCGGTCGAGGGCGTTGAGCTTCTCGGGACGGTTGATCGTCAACCGCCCGATCCCCTGGTCGATCCTGTACTGGACTCTCTCCTCGCTCATACCGGCCGCTCCTTCCCGCCACGCGCCCCCGCGCACAGGAAATCGTTCGGGCGCGCCGGCTCGCTGCTGTAGTCGTAGAAGCCGCGCCCCGATTTCCGCCCGTGGAACCCGGTCAGGACCATGCGCTTCATGAGCGGCGGCGGAGCGAAACGGCGTTCGCGGAACTCCTCGAACATGATGTTGGCGATGTGATAGGTCGTGTCGATCCCGACGAGGTCGTTGAGCGTCAGCGGGCCCATCGGATGCGCACAGCCGAGTTTCATCCCCTGGTCGATGTCGACAATGTTCCCGACTCCTTCCTCGAGCGCACGGATCGAATCGAGCAGGTAGGGCACGAGGAGCCGGTTGACGATGAAGCCGGGACGATCGGCGGTGCGGATCGGGGTCTTGCCCAGGGACTGCGCGAAGGACACCGCCGCCGCCTCGATCTCCGGCGCCGTCTGCAGGCCGCGGATCACCTCGACGAGCTTCATGAGCGGCACCGGGTTGAAGAAATGCAGCCCTACGAAACGCTGCGGGCGGGTGGTCACCGCCGCCATCTCGCTGATCGACAACGACGACGTGTTGCTGGCGAGGATCGCCTCCGGCTTGAGCGACTCCTCCAGGCTCCGGAACGCCTGCTTCTTGGCCCCCAGGTCCTCGACCACCGCTTCGATGACGAGATCGCAGTCCCGCAGCGCCCGGTAGTCGGTGGTGCCGCTGATGCGCGACTGTGTCGCCTCCTTGTCCTCCGGTCGCAGCTTCCCCTTGGCGACACCGCCGGCGAGGAACTGGTCAATCCGCTTCAGGCCCGCCTGGAGCGCCTCCTTCGAGACTTCCAGGACGGTCACCGGGAGACCGGCCTGCGCCGTCACCTGGGTGATTCCCGATCCCATCAACCCGCACCCCATGACCCCGACTTTTCTGATCTCCATCGTCGTCTCCTCGAACCGAGCGCCTCAGGTCGCGGCGGGGAGCGCCTCGACCAGTAGTGCGATCCCCTGACCGCCGCCGATGCAGGCGCTGGCGATCCCCCACCGGCCCCGGCGGCGCCGCAGCTCCAGGAGGAGCGTGAGCACCAGGCGGGCGCCGGTGGCGCCCAGGGGATGCCCCAGGGCGATGGCCCCACCGTTGACATTGACGCGTTCGCGATCGAGTCCCAGCTCCTTTTCCACCGCCAGGTACTGCACCGCGAACGCCTCGTTAATCTCGAACAGGTCGATGTCGCCGAGCGCCAGTCCGGAACGCTCCAACACGATCCGGATCGCCGGCACCGGACCGATTCCCATGACGCGAGGCGGCACGCCGGCGACGCCGCAGGCCACCACCCGGCCAATGGGCGCCGCCCCGGCAGAACGGGCCGCCTGCGGGGAGGCCAGCACCAGGGCCGCGGCGCCGTCCACGATCCCGGAAGCGTTTCCCGCGGTGACGAAACCGGCCCCGCCGAAGGCGGCGGGCAGTTTCGCCAGCCCTTCGAGCGTGGTTTCGGGCCGGGGATGGCTGTCCTCCGTCACCAGGATCTCCTTGCCGCGTTCACGGACCGGCACGGGGACGATCTCGTCCCGGAGCCTGCCCGCGACACGCGCCGCCTCCGCCGCCTGCTGGCTCCGCAGCGCAAACCGATCGGCCTCGACACGCGTGATCCCACTGTCCCGCGCCAGATTCTCAGCCGTCTGCGCCATCGAGAAGCCGCAGTGCGTGTCCGTCAGGCCGGCCAGCAGGGCGTCCTCGAGCTGCGCGTGACCCATCCTGAGCCCGCTTCGCAGGCCGCGGGCGACGTGCGGCGCCTGGGTCATGTTCTCCATCCCTCCGGCCAGCACCACGTCGGCCTCTTCGAGTGCAAGGATCTGGGCCGCACTCGCGACCGCCTGGATCCCGGATCCGCACAGCCGGTTGACCGTCAGCGCCGGGGTGCGTTCCGGCAGCCCCGCCTTGAGGGCGACATGGCGGGCGCCGTACAGGGCATTGGCACTGGTCTGCATGGCGTTACCGAACACGACATGATCGACACGATCGACGTTCGTCCCGCTCCGGGCCAGGGCCCCCCGCGCCGCGTGGGCCCCGAGCTCGACCTCGGTGAGATCCCGGAAGTGGGTGTTGTAGGCGGCCATCGGAGTGCGGGCCCCGCCCAGGACCAAGGCGTCGTAGGGGCGCGCGCGACGATCGCTCATGGACCCGCCTTCGGCCGGCTGTTCTGTTCGGGGACGCGATGGTACTCCGCCAGATTGACCGACTGGCGGAAGTCCTGTGCCTCGATCCGGATCAGATGACACATCTCATGGAGACGCGAGCGCACTCGGGCGCCGATCCGGTCCCGCAGTGTTGGCGCGCGAGCGTCACGCGGTTCGTCCAGGTAGTTGGTCGTCACGATCGTCGCCTTCCGCTCGTTGTAGCGGATGGTCACGATGTGCGCGAGTGTCTCCTCGAGCCAGGGGCTGAACTGCCGGCCACCCATGTCATCGAGGACGACGACTTCCGTCGTCAGTACCGGCTGCAGCAGGTCCAGCTCGGTCAACCCAGACTGGCGGTCAAAGGTCCCCTGAAGCTGCCGCAGCAGATCCTGGACGTCGCAGAACAGGCCGGCCACCCCCTTGTCCACCAGCAGCCGGCGCAGGGTCCCGACCGCGAGATGGGTCTTGCCGACACCAGGGGGGCCCATGAGCATCAGGCCGCGCTCGTCCAGCGGGTACTCGTCGGCATAACGCAGAGCAACGGCCCGCGCGGTCTCCAGCGACTGGATCTGCGCCCGATCGCCATAAGCGGCGTAATTCTGGAATTCGCACTCGCGGTAGCGTGGCGGGACGCGCGCCGCATCGAGGAACGCGTCCAGCCCGGCCGCCGGCCCGCGCGCGGGGACTCGGCAGGGGCAGGGTCGCGCCCGCGTCCGGCCGCCGGCTTCCAGGATGACGAAGCCGGTCCCGTGGCACTCCGGGCAGCCGCCCTCTTCCGTCCCGATCATTGGCGACCCCTTTTCCCTAGTTGAGGTAGCCCTGCAGTTGCTGGCATTTCTGTGACCGGTTCAGCTTGTCGAGCGCCTGCGCCTCGATCTGCCGGATCCGTTCGCGCGACAGTCCCATCATCTCGCCGATTTCCTTCAGCGTCCTGGGCTCGCCTTCGTCCAGCCCGAACCGCAACCGGAGCACCTTCTGCTCCTTCGGGTCGAGATCGCCCAGGCAGGCGTACAGATGATCCTTGAGCGACGACCGGAGGAGTTCCGCGTCGGCGGCCGGGATCACGTCCTGCTCGAGCTTGTCGGACAGGTGAAACTCGTGCTCTTCGTCGATGACCGTGGACAGCGAGACATTCTCGTCGGCGACCTGCAGAAGGTTGGTCACCTCCTCGACCGGGATCGCCAGTTTCAGGGCGATCTCATCCACCGTCGGGTTGCGTTCCAGATCGAGCGTCAACTGGGAGATCGTCTTGCCGATCCGGTACAGGAGGTTCGCCTGCTTCTGCGGCAGCCGGAACGCACCGCTGTGATTGGAGAGGGCATGGATGATCGCCTGGCGGACCCACCAGACCGCATAGGTGATGAACTTGACGTTCTTCGAGGGTTTGAAGCGTTTGGCAGCCTCGATCAGGCCGATGTTGCCTTCGTTGATCAGATCGAGAAAGGAGAGACCGCAGTTGCGATATTTCTTCGCAAAGCTGACCACGAACCGGAGGTTTGCCTCAACCAGTACCCGGATCGACTCTCGGTCGCCGCCCTGGATCTTATCCCCCAGGACCTTCTCCTCCTCCGGGGTGATCCGGGGCAGGCGGGAGATTTCCTGCAGGTACTTCTTGAGGGTCTCGGAGGAGGCCCCTGAGGGGGACCTTCTGACGTCCGCTCGTTCCTCGTCCACGCCCTACCCCTTCTCGATCTTGATAATCCGCCCCGGGGTCTGCCGGACCAGCGATCGGTCCGGGCTCACGGCGCCACGCTGGCGCCGGGCCATTTCGTCCCTCAGGCTGGCGATGAAGCGATCCATCTCTTCCTGCATGGCATGCATCCGCTGCCGCATGTTCATGATCACCTCGACCCCCGCCAGGTTGATTCCTAGATCACGAGTCAGGTTGAGAATCAATGTCAGTCTCTCCAGGTCGGCGTCCGAATAGAGCCGGGTGTTGCCCTCGGTGCGCGACGGTTTCAGGAACCCCTCGCGCTCGTAGAGGCGGAGCGTCTGGGGGTGGACGGCGAAGCGGCGCGCCACAACGCTGATCATATAGTATCCGCCACCGTCACGGGGCAGCCGGGCCCGGCCCCCTCCCCGGCGGACCGTCACAGCGGCAACCCGCGGCGCACTGCGTCACCCGGATGAAGGGCGGCGAGTTCGCGGAGGAGGCTGCGGGTGCGCTCGTCATCGGCCTGCGGCGTGACCACCTGCACTTCCACGTACTGGTCGCCCCGGCCGCTGCTCCGCAGCACCGGCGCCCCCTTCCCCCGCAGCCGGAGGGTCTGCCCGTTGGCGGTGCCCGGCGGGATCCTCATGGTCGCGGTCCCGTCGACAGTCGGGATGTCAATCCGGGCGCCCAGCGCCGCCTCGCTGATGGTGATCGGGACCGAGCAGTAAATGTGATCCCCGAGCCGCCGGAAGAACGCGTGGGATTCGACCTGCGGGGCCACGAAGAGATCGCCCGGGGGCCCGCCGTTGCGTCCCGCGCGCCCCTTCCCGGGTACGCGGACCCGCGAACCGGTGTCGACGCCGGCGGGCAGCGTCACCCGGAGTGTCTCGCGTCGCGCCAGAGCGCCCGACCCGTTGCATGGTCCGCACCCTTCGTCGGTGATCGAGCCCTGGCCACGGCAGCGTCGGCAACTCGACGCGAAGCGGAGCAGGCCGGACGCGTGGCTGATCCGTCCGCTCCCGCCACAGTCCTGGCAGGGCCGGCGGCTCCGCGACGCGATGCGCCCCCGTCCGCTGCAATGCGTGCACGGCGTCTCGAGATCGATCTCGAGGGCCACCGTCACGCCGCGCAGCGCCTCGAAGAAGCCGATGCGCGCCGCGTGCGTGACGTCATCGCCCCGGCCCGGGCCGGTCTCCTCCATGGCCTCCCGGGAAGCCCCGCCGAAGATCTCCGAGAAGACCGACGTGAACCCGCCGCCCAGATCGCCGACCTCGAACCCCTGGCCCGGGCCGTCCGAACTGAACGGGCCGGCGGAACGGGTGCGGGGCCCCGCGTGCGTCTGGATCTCCAGGTCGTGCCGGCGGCGCCGCTCGGGATCGGAGAGAACCTCGTAGGACTCGGCGACCTGCTTGAATTTTTCCTCGGACGGCTTGTCCCCGGGGTTCAGGTCGGGGTGGTAACGGCGCGCCAGCTTACGATAGGCCCGCTTGATGTCCGACAGGCGCGCCTTGCGCGGCACGCCGAGGATTTCATAATGATCCATCGCTACCCAACCGGGATGCGGACCGGATCGCGACGCACGGCGCGTGAACGTGGCAGGAAAATCTCCAGCACGCCTCGTTGGAGGCGGGCCCGGACGCCCCGGGGATCCACGGGATCCGGAAGCTGGATCATCCGGCTGAACGGGCCGTGGCTGCACTCCATGCGCAGGTACTCCACACCCCGTCCTGTCCGGTCCTGGATCCGCCGTCCTTCCACCGTGAGTCGGGTCCCCTCCAGTTGAATCATCACGCCGTCCGAAGGGATCCCCGGGATCTCGAACGTCGCGACAAATCCCTCGCGGTCCTCCCGCAGGTCAACGACCGGGCTCCAGCCCCCCGGCGCCTCCCCGGAGGCTTCCCCGAGACGCAGGGCGCTCTCCAGCAGACGGTTGGTCCGATCGCGCAGGGCCTGGAGATCCAGGCCAGCGTCTCCGCCGGTCCGGCCTGCGCCACGTGGCGGCCGGGTGCTCACTGCTTTTTCTCGTCGACCTCGACGTACTCGGCATCGATCACGTCGGAGGGTGGCCCGCCCGGATCGGGGCCGGTGGCGCCCTCCGCTCCCGTCGCGCCGGGCGCGCGATCGGTCGCCCCGACTTTCTGATACAGGACCTCCGCCAGCCGATGGGACGCCTTCTCGAGCTGCCCGAGCGCCGTGTCGATGGCGTCCTTCGGCCCGTCGTTCAGGGCCTTGCGCACCTGTTCGATGGCGGTCCGAATCGCCTGTTCGTCCGCCGCCGGCACCTTGTCCTTGTTATCCTCGAGCAGCCGCTCGACCTGGTGGACGCGGCTGTCCGCGGTGTTGCGTGATTCGATTTCCTCGCGCCGCTTGCGGTCCTCGTCCGCGTGGGACTGGGCCTCGCCGACCATCCGATCGATCTCGTCCTTGGTCAGCGTGCCGGTGCCGCTGATGGTGATCTTCTGTTCCTTCGAGGTCGCGAGATCCTTGGCCGAGACATGCAGGATGCCGTTGGCATCGATGTCGAACTTCACCACGATCTGCGGCATGCCCCGTGGGGCGGGCGGGATCCCCACCAGGTGGAACCGTCCCAATGTCCGGCAGTCGCGCGCCAGCTCGCGCTCGCCCTGCAGCACGTGCACCTCGACGCTCGTCTGGTTGTCCGCCGCGGTGGAGTAGGTCTCCTCCTTCTTGGTCGGGATGGTGGTGTTGCGATCGATCATGCGGGTCATGACCCCACCGAGCGTTTCGATCCCCAGCGACAGGGGGGTGACGTCGAGGAGCAGCAGATCCTTCACCTCGCCGGCGAGCACACCGGCCTGGATCGCCGCGCCCACGGCCACGACCTCGTCGGGGTTGACTCCCTTGTGCGGCTCCTTGCCGAACAGGGTTCGGACCAATTCCTGGATCTTCGGGATGCGCGTGCTGCCACCCACCAGGACGACCTCGTCGATGGCGGAGGGATCGAGACCGGCATCCTTGAGGGCCTGGCGGACCGGCGGCAGGGATCGCTCGAACAGGTCCTGGGCCTGGCGCTCGAACTGCGCGCGCGTGAGTTTCAGCGTCAGGTGCTTCGGTCCCCCGGCGTCGGCGGTGATGAAGGGGAGGTTAATCTCGGTCTCGGTCACGGTGGACAGCTCGCACTTGGCCTTTTCGGCCGCTTCCTTCAGACGCTGCAGCGCCATCCGATCCTTCGCCAGATCGATCCCCTGGTCCTTCTTGAACTCCGAGATGATCCACTCGACAACCCGATGGTCGATGTTGTCGCCACCCAGGTGGGTGTCGCCGTTGGTTGATTTCACTTCGACGACTCCATCGCCCACCTCGAGGATCGAGATGTCGAAAGTCCCGCCTCCGAAGTCATAGACGGCAATCGTCTGGTTCTTGGTCTTGTCGAGCCCGTACGCCAGGGCCGCCGCGGTCGGCTCGTTGACGATGCGCTCCACTTCGAACCCGGCGATCTTGCCGGCGTCCTTGGTCGCCTGACGCTGCGCGTCGTTGAAGTAGGCCGGGACGGTGATCACCGCCCGGGTCACCTTCTCGCCGAGGTAATCCTCGGCCGACTGCTTCATCTTCTGAAGGATGAAGGCGGAGATCTGTTCGGGGCTGTATTCCTTCCCGCGGATCCTGACCCGGACCGCGTTCGCGGGACCGGCGCCGACGCGGTACGGGACGATTTTCATTTCCTCGGTGACTTCCTCCATCCGCCGGCCCATGAACCGCTTGATGGAGTAGACCGTGTTCTCCGGGTTGGTGACCGACTGTCGCTTGGCGACCTGGCCGACCATCAATTCGCTCTTGTCATTGAAGGCCACGACCGACGGGGTCGTGCGTGCCCCCTCGGCGTTCGGGATCACCACCGGTTTGCCGCCTTCCATGATGGCGACAACGGAGTTGGTTGTTCCCAGGTCAATCCCAATGATCTTGCTCATTCTTTTGTTCCTCCTGTCCCGATCAGATCGATGAACCGTTGAGCAGTATAAATATTGAGCCTATTAGTGTCAAGTTACTGGACGATGTGAATAACTTACATGTCTACAATATCTTGCAGAACACACTTAGAGCTGCTCTCATGGATCGGAGATCAGCACCTGGCTCTCTGCCGCCAGCCTCAGGCGATAGCCCGAACCTGCAACTTCATAGCCGATCTCCCGCCCCCACGGATCCAGGATCCCGTCCGGCCTGAGCAGCCCGGAGGTCACGAGGTACCGCACGTTCTCGGGGAATCCCCGCTGCATCAAGAAGTACACCTGGATCGCCGTGTCCACCCTCTGGAGGCGGGTCCTGGCAACGGCACGCTCCAACTCGCGGACGTCGGGTTCATGGAACAGGGCCGACAACAGCGCGCTGCGGGTCTCGCCGCGATCCCTGCCGGCCAGAAAGCCCTGGACCCGGAAGTAGAGTGTCCCCGCCACCAGACCGACGAGGACCACGGCAGCGAAAGCCACGACCACCGGCGGCAGTGCGCGCGCGCCCTGCGCCCGGGCCTCCGCCGGCCTGGCCCCGGTCGCGACCCGTGACGCCGCCGCGCGCGACTCCTCCAGCAGCTGCCGTCCGATCAGCTCGTGCAGTATCCGGCAAGTGTCGAACTCGCTGAGCATGCAGCGCTCGACGATGTCCTGGACGGAGCGCTTGCCGTCCACGAGCAGGTGCACGACACGCTCCTCGTCGCTCAACGTGATCGCCGCCGCAGCCTCCCCCTCGCCCCCCGTTCCAGCCGGTGCCGCCCGACCGGCCGCGGGGCCGATCTCAACGTTGGCGTGCCTCCAGATCGTCTGGAATGAGCGCACCGACTTCTCGACCATCGGCCATTCGTCCAGGATGCGCACCCCCTCCATCAGGATGCTCTCGGCGGACATCGGCACTGCGAGCTCCTTGTCGTAGTCCGGCCGGGAGTCCTGGCTGAAGTCGTACTCGCCATCGCGCCAGCGGAACAGCCGGTACACAATCTGGCCGATCTGCACCTGCAGGGCATCGCGAAGCCCGGCCGTGTCGATGAACTTGTGCTCGATCAGGATGTTCCCCAGCCGCTTCAGGGTGTTTTTCTGGATCCGCAGCGCTTCGTGGAGCTGCGCCTCCGTCAGGCGGCCCGATTTGACCAGCACGGTCCCCAGGCGGTCTTCCAGCCGCCGCTGCAGCGCGTCCGCGGTGACCACGTCCCCGTCGACGAAGGTCACGGTCACCACCTCGCCCGACCTCTTGAGGGTCAGCACACCGGTCTTTTTCTGGATGCCGATCAATTGGAAGATGTCGGGGAGACTGAAGTCCTTGAGGGTTCCCTTGAGCGCCATCGATCAGTCCCCGTGCCGCATCCGCGCCGTCAGGTTCGCCGACAGCCAGACGATGCCGCCGACCAGAGCCACCGGCAGGACGGCCCAGGAGGCGCCGGCGGGTGGCAGCCATCCCGCCATGACAAGCAGGCGTCCCCAGAGCGCAAGGGACACCCACACGGTGCACCACGCGGTGATCAGCAAGGCGCCGCTCAGCACCCGGCCGCCGAGCAGATGCCCGCCCCCGGGGAGGACAAGGCTGACCAGCCGTTCCCCGATCCAGAGCCGGCGTGCGTGGCGCGCCACATCCTGCAACTTGCGCTGCTTGGTTTCCGGGGCCACGCCATCGCGCAGGATGAAAAGGTGCAGGCACTGGGAGCAGACATCCGGGTGCTTGCCGACGGACTGGCACCGGCGACAGAAGGGACGGCCGCAGCGGTGACACCGTCGCGCGGACGATTGCCGGGGCACCAGTCCGAGCCCCGGAAGGAGGACCAGCCCCACCAGGCCGGCCACGCCGGCGAGGCTCGACGGCGCCAGGAAGGTCCGCGTCCACCCCGGCGCCGGGCTGGCCTGACCCAGCCGGAACGCCCGGCCATAGATCTCATGGAGCAACGCGCGACAGTCGCGTGGCACCGGTCGCTCACCCTTCCCGGATCCCCCGCCCACCAGCGCGGCGATCAGGGCGCCGTCGCGACGGCGCGCCTCCTCGAGCGCCGTGTCGGCCGCCTCCATCTCGAAATTCCCGAGGTAATCCAGGTGGCTGTTGTACAGGGCGAGGGCCAGCCCGGGATCGATCTTGGCCGCCTGCTTATAGAGGTTCTGCGCCAGGTTGTGTTCCTGGCGGAGGGCGTGGACGTTGCCCAAGTTGACCATCGCCCGCGCATGCCGCGGATCGATCTCCAGGACACGCTGGTAGGCCTGCGTCGCCTCGTCGAGACGCCCGGCCGCGCTCTCGACGCCGCCAAGGACAAACGCGAACAGGGGATCGTCCTCGTGGGCCCCCGCCAGCGTGCGCAGGATCTCGACCTGCGCCGGATCGTGTCCCTCCAGCCGGGTGTTCACCAGCGCGCGCGCCCCGGGATCGGCGGCAGCGGCGAAACAGGTCCGGATCACCCGCCCCGCCGGTCCCGCCAGCACCATGACGGACAGGAGGCCAATGACCAGCACCCTGGCGCGACGCCGGAGGTATGGCGCCAGGAGCACGCCCCAGATCGCCAGCACCCAGGCCCACGGCAGATAGAACAGACACGGCAGGAGGAGCACCGTCCATCCAACGAGACGGGCCGCGTGATCAGACAGCCGCCCGGACAACATCTCCTGGAGGTCGTGGAAGAACGCCGACGCCTGCTGCCATCCGAGGATCAGGAAGGCCAGGACGGCCCCGACACAGACACCGAGCGCCGCGATCAACAGCGAGTTGGCGACCAGGAGAAAACGCGTGGCAGGGTCGCTGATCTGGGCCCGCATTCCTGCGAGGATGGCGGCGACGGCGCCCGGGAGATCGCGATCGGCGCGCAGCCTCACCGAACCGATCCCATAGTGGGCCGCACCGAGCGCCGGGTCGAAGCGGGCGGCCGTTTCGAGGGAGGCGCGGGCCCGGGCATAGTGTTCCTCCTCCAGGGCCCGCCTGCCGTCCGCGAAGAACGCGGTCGCCACTTCGGGAGCCGCACGGATCGCCTCGCGGCGCATGAAGTCGAGCGCCGCCTGCAACAGTTGCTCCGCCTGTTCCCCGCTGCCACGATCCAGCGCTGCCCGGTGCCGGAACCAGACCTCCGCCAGCAGGTTGCGAAAGTCGGGCACCGGAGCCTCGGTCGCTGGAGTCGCGCTCGTCGCCGGGTCGACCTCCACTTCCTGAGGTTTCACGGTCCCCGGTTCCTGGATCAAGGGGCGGGCGGGATCGAGGGTAATGATCTCCGGTTCCTGGGCCCGGACGGCCGATCCCGCGAAGGACAGGAGCATGGCCAGAAGGGGGCCCGCGACCCCGGGTCGGGCGGCGGCGCGACGCCCGGCCAGGAGGAGGCGCCCGGCGCAGGACGGGGCCGGCACGGTCACGGCTTTTTTGCGGCCCGGGTCTGGAGCGAAAGGAACTTCGCCCGCAGGTCGTACAGCAGGGACTCCAGCAGCCCGGACTCCTCCGTGTTCAGGTTTCCGCGGGTCTTGATCTGAAGCGCCCGGATCAGATCGATCACCTGGCGCGCCCCCTCGATGTCGATCTCGGTCTGCTGCGTGAAGGGGTTGGGGATCTCGCCCAGATTGGCCGCGGCGGTGGTCGCCAGATTGAGAACGAGACTGCGGAACTGCGCCGCCGCCTGCTGCACCTCGCGTCCCGTCGGCGCCGGTCCGGTCGGCGCCTCGGGAGAAGCGGGCGCGGGCGCGCTGGCCGGAGGATGAAACGCCGGGACCGGGTCGGCCGCATGAAAGTCTTCGGCCGCCGTGCCGGCATCGCGTGGGGTGCCGTCCGGCGCAAACTTCCGACGATCGATTACCCGGATGTCCTGCGGTCGGGTTCCTTCCTTTGAATCGCTCAGGCGTTTTCCTCCTTCCGGCTGCGGGAGGCGCATCCTAGCATCGCGACGCGCGGCATGACAAGTTCGATTGCCCGATCGTTCGGGTTCGGATTGCCGGCCCGCGGCGCGTGGGCTACCATGCCGCCGCCGGAGGACCGATGTCCGAGATCGATCGACTGCGTGCCATCATGGATCGCCTGCGAGGCCCCGACGGTTGTCCCTGGGACCGCGAGCAGACGCTTCACACCCTCACCACCTACCTCCTCGAGGAAACTTACGAGGTCCTCGATGCGATCGCCACGGGGTCGCCCGACGACCACCAGGAGGAACTGGGGGATCTCCTGTTCCAGATCGTCTTCCAGGCCCGTCTGGCCCAGGAGAGCGGGGCCTTCACGCTGGAGGACGTCATGCGGTCCATCGGCGACAAGATCGTGCGTCGTCACCCGCACGTCTTCGCCGACGGAGCGTTGTCCACCGCGGGCGAGGTGCTCGAGCAGTGGGAGCAGATCAAGACCACGGAGCGCCGCAGCAAGGGCGTGGATTCAATGTTCGCGGGCGTCCCCCCAACCCTCCCCGCGCTGCTCAAGGCCCTGAGGGTCTCCTCCAAGGCCGCCCGTGTCGGCTTCGACTGGCCCGACATGGACGGTCTGCTCGAGAAGCTCCAGGAGGAAATCGAGGAGTTGCGCCGCGCCCTGGCGGGTGGAAAGCCGGCGTGCATCGAAGAGGAGATCGGCGACGTGCTGTTCACCGTCGCCAACGTGGCGCGCGCCTCCGACCTGGATCCCGAAGCCGCGCTGCAGGCCGCCACCCGCAAATTCATCGCGCGCTTCCGCTACATCGAGGACCGTCTGGGCCGGGAGGGTCTCCACCCCGCCCCCGAACATCGGGCGCGGATGGAAGAACTGTGGCAGGAGGCCAAGCGCCGGGTCAGAAAAACCGCGCCTGTCCGAACTTCCCCATCCGCCGGAACTTCTGGTAGCGCAACTCGACGCGTTCGTCGGGGGGCACGGACCTGAGCGCCTCGAGGCTGCCCAGCAAGAATTCGTCCAGCGTCCGGGCCTGCCGCGAATGGTCGACCTGGGCGCCACCCGGCGGTTCCGGCACGATCGCGTCGATGATATCGAGTTCCTTCAGATCCTCCGCGGTGATCCGCATCGCCCGCGCCGCATCGCGCGCCTTGCTCTGATCCGACCAGAGGATCGCGGCGCAGCCCTCCGGGCTGATCACCGAGTAGACGGCATGCTCCAGCATGAGCACCCGATCGCCGACCGCGATCGCCAGTGCCCCGCCGCTGCCTCCCTCCCCCGTCACCGTCACCACGATCGGCACGCTGAGCCGCGACATGAGGCGGAGGCTCGCGGCGATCGCCTCGGCCTGGCCGCGCTCCTCGGCATCCTTCCCCGGGTAGGCCCCCGGTGTGTCGACGAAAGTGAACAGCGGACGTTGAAATTTCTCGGCGATTTCCATCACTCGCATCGCCTTGCGGTATCCCTCGGGACGAGGCATCCCGAAGTTGCGGTGCACTTTCTCCTTGGTGTCGCGGCCTTTCTGATGGCCGATGACGGCCACGGGGGCGCCCTTGTACAACCCGAAGCCCGCGACGATGGCGGGATCGTCGGCGAACTTCCGGTCGCCATGGATCTCGGTGAAATCGGTCAGGAGATGTTGGATGTAGTCGAGCGTGTAGGGACGCCGTGGGTGACGCGCCACCAGCGCGCGCTGCCAGGGCGTCAGGCGCCCGTAGACTTCCTGACGCAGGGCATCGAGCCGCCTCTGGTAGCGGGCGATTTCCTCGGCGCGGTCGTCGCCACCCGGAACACCGGAGAGTTCTTCGATCTTCCGCTCGAGCTCGCGAAGCGGCCGTTCGAAATCATCTTCCTCGGCGGCCATGTCTCGTAGTCAAGCACACGCGTTCAGGAGTGTCAAGCAAAGTGCGCGCGGGTCCGGGGTCAGGCGCGTGGATGGAACTCGCGGTAGATCCGCCGCAGGCGTTCGCGATTGATATGGGTGTAGATCTGGGTGGTCGAGATGTCGGCGTGGCCGAGCATCAACTGGACCGATCGCAGATCCGCGCCACGCTCCAGGAGATGCGTCGCGAAGGAATGCCGCAGAACGTGCGGGCTGAGACGGCCGCGCAGACCGGCCACGCGGCCGTGGTTCTTGAGGATCTTCCAGAATCCCTGGCGCGTGATCGAGCGGCCCCGGTTGTTGAGGAACAGCCGGGTTTCGGTGCCGCCGTCGAGTAACCGTGGTCGCGCCGATTCGACGTACAGGCCGACACGCTGGGCCGCCTTCCGACCCATCGGGACCAGCCGTTCCTTGTTCCCCTTTCCCAGACAGCGCAGGTACCCGGCCTCCGGGTTCAGGTCCCGGAGCCGGAGCGTCACCAGTTCCGACACGCGCAGACCGGTGGCGTAGAGAAGCTCGATCATCGCGGCGTCGCGCACCCCAAGCGGGGTCGCGGTATCGGGGGCGGCCAGGATCTGGTCGACCTCTTCCAGGGTGAGAAAGCGCGGCAGGCTCTTGAGCGTGCGGGGCGCCCGCACCTGCGCCGTCGGATCCTCGGCGATCAGGTTCTCGCGCACCAGGAACCGGTAGAACATCCGGACCGCGTTGAGGGCCCGGGTGATGGACTTGGCCGACAGACCTTCGCGTGACAGTCGGCCCGCGAACTCCTGGATCTCGCCTTGACGGACCTGCCGTGGCGTCCGGCTCCGCGCTCCCAGGAAGCGCTGCAGCTTTGCGAGATCGCGGCCGTACGCGATCACCGAGTTGTGCGCCAGGCCCCGCTCGACCGTGAGAAAGTGCAGGAAGTCGGGGATCAGGGTGTCGCCCTTCATCGCGCCGGTCTCCGGATCACGAAGGTGACGGGACCGTCGTTGATCAGCTCAACGTCCATGAAGGCGCGGAAGCGACCGGTCGCGACCCGCAGACCGCTGCGCGCCAGCCGATCCACGAACGCGGTGAACAACGCCTCGGCAATTTCCGGTGGCGCGGCGTTCTCGAACCCGGGCCGACGTCCGCGGCTGAGATCCGCCGCCAGCGTGAACTGCGAGACGGCGAGAATCCCGCCGCCGGTGTCCAGGACCGAGAGGTTCATTTTGCCCGCGTTGTCTGCGAAGATGCGCATCTGTAACACTTTGTCGGAACACCAGTCAAGGACGGCATCGTCATCGCCCTTCTCCACCGCCACCAGCAGCAGAAGACCGGCGCCGATCGCGCCGACCTCGACATCCGAAACCCTGACCGCGGCCCGCGACACCCGCTGGACGACGATCGTCATGGCTGGCGGGACACCACCGCGTGCAGGAGGCGGACCTCGCGGCTGCCGAGGAGGTAGGCCAGTGCCACATAAAGGCAGCCCCCGCCTGCCACCAGCGCCGCGAGAAGTCCGGCCTTGGCGACGATGCCCGGCGCCCCCAGCACGTCCCAATGCGCTCCGGCGAATCCCAGCGCCACCGCCATCCCCGCGGCGGCCGCGGCAGAACGCAAGGCGGCGCGCAGCACATCCCCGGTCAGGAGAGTACCCAGACGCCGCTGCAGGAGCGCCAGCAGCAGTCCGGCGTTGAGCAGCGCCGACACGGCGGTGGAGAGGGCGATGCCGTTGTGACGCAGCGGGCGGCTCAGCACGAAGTTCAAGGCGATGTGGATCCCGAACGTCAGCGCCGCCACGATCACCGGCGTCCGCGTGTCCCGGTGGGCGTAGAACGCCGCCGCCAGGACCGACACCGCCGCGTAGGGCAGCAGACCCAGCGCATAAAATCCCAGAGCGCTGGCCGTGAACAGGGTGTCCTCCGGTCCGAAGCGACCGCGCTCGAACAGCACGTGGATGATCGGCACGCGCAGGACGACCAGCCCGGCGGTTGCCGGCAAGGTCACGAACAGCAAAAGACGGATCGCCGTTCCCAGCGTGTCGCGCACCCCGACCTTGTCCCCGATCGCGGCGGCCCGCGATAACGCCGGCAGGACGACCGTGCTCAGGCTGACCGCGACCACCCCCAGGGTCAGTTCCTCGACGCGCACCGCGTAATAGAGAAAGGAGACGCTCCCGGCGGCCAACGAAGCGGCAAACTGCGAGTCGACCACCAGGTTGATCTGGGTGATGCCGGCCCCGAAGGCGCGCGGCAGCATCAGTCGTCCCACTTCGCGCAATCCGGCGCGGTCAATCGCCAGTGGTGGTCGCAGGTCGAGACCCTGGCGCAGCAGAGCCGGCACCTGGACGACCAGCTGCAGAACACCGCCGACCAGCACGCCGATCGCGAAGGCATACGCCGGTTCGTCGAAGCGCGGCGCCAGCAGGACGGCGCCGGCGATGATCGACAGATTGAGGAGGACCGGCGTGAACGCCGGCAGGGCGAAGCGGTCGAATACGTTCAGGATGGCCCCACCGAGCGCCGACAGCGCCACACAGAAAATGTAGGGAAACATCAGTCGGTTGAGGGCGACCGTCAGATCGAAGCGTGACGGGTCGACGGCGAACCCCCACGCCAGGAGGCGGACCAGGAGCGGCGATCCCGCCACACCGATCACGACGAGCACGGCAAGGACCGCCGACAGCGCGTAGAGGACCGACCCTGCGAAACGCCAGAGTGCGGCCGAGTCACCCGAATGACGGTAACGGCTGAAGGTCGGGACGAAGGCCGAGTTGAGGGCCCCCTCGCCCACCAGCCGGCGGAGCATGTTGGGAATGCGGAAGGCGATGACGAACGCGTCGGAGGACTGCGCGGCACCCAGAAGGCTGGCCTGCAGAGAGTCGCGAACGTACCCCGTCACCCGGCTGAGGAGGGTCATCGCCCCCATCGAACCGGCCGCCCGGACGAGCCTGCGCTCGCTGTGCATGTGCCCCCGATCGGCCCCGACCGCGGGGCGGGGGGATTCTACGCGGGGGAAGGGCACCCGGCAACAGACGCCTGCCGGCGATGTGGTACCCTACCCGCGGATCCGATCGGCAGAACAAAAGGGGGCAGGCATGGCGAGTGTCAACAAGGTCATCCTCATCGGCAACCTCGGGCGGGATCCGGAAGTGCGCTACACCCAGGGAGGGTCACCGGTCGCCAACTTCACGCTCGCGACCAACGAGGTCTGGACCGACAAGGGTGGGCAGCGTCAGGAGAAGACCGAATGGCACCGGGTCGTCGTCTGGGGCAAGCAGGCGGAAATCGTTCGCGAGCACTTCCACAAAGGGAAACAGATCTACGTGGAAGGGTCGCTGCAGACCCGCGAGTGGAACGACAAGGAAGGTGTCAAGCGCCAGACGACCGAAGTGAAGGCGATGCGCGTGCTGATGCTTGGCCGCGCCGAGGGGACCGAGGGTCGTCCTGGCCGCCCTGGTCCGGATGTGGTCATCGACGACAACGCGCAGGGTCCGCCGCCCGAGGGCGACGACATCCCTTTCTAACCCCGGTCGCCGCTCCGACGGCGGCGCGCGGGAGCGCCACTTGCACCCGGGGCCCGTCCGCCGGCCCGCCGATCGGACAGTACCCGCCCCACCGTCCGACCAGCCCCGGCGCTCCGCTCACCACGCGGGACCGGAGGACGACGGCGGGCACCGGCGGCCATTCGACCGCTCTTGGCCATGTTGATGAACCGCGCCATGGGGTTCAGGACAGCTCGTCGACCTTGCGACGCGCCTCCGGGACGTATTCGGAATCGGGGAACTCACCGACGATCCGGCGGTAGGCTTTCAGGGCCTCCTCTTTCTGACCGAGGCTCTCGTGGCAGCGCGCCGCTCCCATGAGTCCCTCCTCCGGAGGGAACGCCCCCGTTTGACCGGCGAGCGCCTGGTAGAGCGGCAGCGCTTCCGCCGCCTCGCCCCGCGTCTCACGCAGCCGCGCGAGCTGCAGCCGCACCATCGGCGCAACGAAGTCACCCGGGTCGTGCTTCAGGAAAGCGTCGAAGACCGCGATGGCCTCGTCCACCCTGCCCAGCGCGGCCAGCGCCATGCCCCGATAGTAGCGTGCCTTGGGTGCCGCCTTCGTGCGACCGCAGTTCGCCAGCAGCTCATCGCTCTGTTGCAGGACTTTCTCATCGCGTTCGGCGGCGGTCGTGAAGGCGGTCGTCCCCGGCGGCGCATCCTGCAGTGCCTCCAGCGAGGTGGCCACGGGGGACCGGTAGGTGCGGATGATCTCCCCCAGCAGTGCCGCCCCTCTGGCCTCGCGTCCCGCGCTCCACGAACGGACACCCAGGATCGTCACCACGAGCAACAGGATCGTCCCGGAGATGACCAGCACCGGGCGCACGTTCGACTCGACGAACCGCTCGGCCCGCTCCAGGACCGTGGCCAGTTCGTCCCGCTTGATCTGGTGTCGCTCCTCTTTCTTCATCGTCTCCTCGCGATCCGGTGACGCGCGCTGGTGGGCCTGAGAGGACTTGAACCTCCGACCAACGGATTAGGAATCCGCTGCTCTATCCATCTGAGCTACAGGCCCGGAGGACGGATGATATACCAGGTCGCCTGCCGGCAGCGCCGGCGGCGGAGAGCCACTGATGGCGCCCGGCCCCCCGGCTGTGCGAGACTCCCGGCCTCTGGAGGATCATCCGGATGAACCCCTTTCGCGCCGCCATCCTGAAGGCACGGTCCGGCATGCCGCTCCTGATCGCCGCCGCGGTCCTGATGATGGCCTGCGCCCGACCGGCGACGGTGGTCGCGCGGCCGCGCGGCCCAATGGAGGGGGCGGGGGCGTCGGCGGAGCCGGCCGCCACCGCGGCGGGGCTCGAGATCCTGAGACACGGCGGTTCGGCGATCGATGCGGCGATCGGCGTGGCGCTGGCGCTGGTCGTCGTCCAGCCGCACGCCGGCAATCTCGGTGGCGGCGGGTTCGCGGTGGTCCGCCATGGCGGCGAGACCTTCACGTTGGATTTCCGCGAGCTCGCCCCGGCCGGGGCGACACCTGGCATGTTCCTGGATCCGGAGGGAAAACCGGTTCCCGGCGCGTCGGTCCTCGGACCGCTCTCCGCGGGAGTCCCCGGCTCGCCGGCGGGACTTTACGAGCTGCACCGGAGATTGGGCCGTCTCCCATGGGTTGCGGTCGTCGATCCCGCCATCCGGCTGGCGCGCGACGGCTTCACCGTGACGCCCCGACTGCATGACGCGATTGACTGGTCGCGCGATGACCTTGGGCGGTTCCAGGAGAGCGCCACCCTCTGGCTCCCAGGCGGCGAGCCACCGGCGGCAGGGAGCGTCATGCGACTGCCGGATCTGGCCGCAACCCTGGCGGCCTACGCGGACCGTGGGCCCCGCGCAATCACGACCGGGCCGGTCGCCGAGGCGATTCTGGCCGCGTCGCACCGGCACGGCGGCATCCTGACCGCGGACGATCTCGCTTCCTACCGTCCCGTCTGGCGTGCCGCCCTCCGCCTGCAGGCTTACGGCTGGGAGATCGCCACGATGGGGCTCCCGTCATCAGGCGGGATCATCCTCGGCCAGACCCTCCGGATGTTCGAACGGGCCGGCTGGGATCGCCTGCCACGCGGAAGCGCCGCCCGGGCTCACCTGGCGGCGGAGACCTGGCGGCGCGCCTTCGCCGACCGTTTCCTGCTCGGCGATGCCGGCAACACGGGCGTCGATGCCGCGAGTCTTCTTGACCCCGGGTGGATAGTGACGCGGGCCGACGGGATCGATTGGGAACGGGCCACGCCGTCGGCGCAGGTGCTTCCCTGGCCCGGCACTCCCCCGGCCGGCTCCGCGGAGACGACCCACCTGTCGGTCGCCGACGCCGAGGGGAACGTCGTCGCGCTCACCACGACGCTCAACGGGTGGTTTGGCTGCGGGCTCTATGTCCCGGGCGCCGGTTTCTTCCTGAACAACGAAATGGACGATTTCACGACCGCCCCCGGCCAACCGAACATGTTCGGCCTCGTCCAGGGGGAATCCAACATCGTCAAGGCCGGCAGCCGCATGCTCTCCTCCATGACGCCCGTCATCGCCTGGCGGGGGGAAGAGGTTCTCGCCCTCGGATCGCCCGGCGGTTCGCGGATCCCGACCGCGACGGCGCAGGTCTTTCTCGCGGTCGCCGTCGACCGGGATCCTCTGCAGGCGGCGATCGACCGGAAGCGCATCCACCACCAGTGGCTGCCCGACGAGATCGTCGTCGAGCCGGGCGCCCTGACGCCGGAGGCGGTCGCCGATCTGGAGCGACGCGGCCACTCAGTGCGCCTCACGGAGGACGGCTTCATCGGCGAGGTGCATGCCGTGCGGCTGCGCGCCGACGGCACGATCGAGGCGGCGGCCGACCCGCGGGGCCCGGGGGGGGCCGGAGTGGTGCCGCCGGTCAGCGAGGGGCGAGCAGGGCGGTCACCGCGGTGAGCGCCGCCCGCGCTCCGGTGCGGATGGAAGGCTCCCGTTCGGGCGCATACAGCGACGAGTGCGTCGAGGGCAGGGGCGGTGCGCCCGGCACCCGGCTCGCCGCCACCTTCCCGGGTGGCACCGTCCCGAGCATGAACAGGAACGCGGGCACTCCCTCGCGACCGTAGTAGGTGAAGTCCTCCGCCCCCATGATCGGGGCGATCTCCCGCACCGGTTCCGATCCGAAGGTCCGCTTGAGCGCCTCCACGACCCGCCGGGTCAGGGCCGGATCGTTGATGGTGGCGGGGGTCCCCTCGCTCAACCGGATTTCGGGACGGCGGGGGGCGCCCGCCGCCTGGGCCTCGGCGATCGCGTTCCTTTCGATCGAATCCAGCAGTTTTTTCCGGACTTCGTCGCTGTAGGAGCGGACCGTCAGCTGAAGGTCCACCCGATCCGGGATGATGTTGTGCTTGGTCCCGCCGTGGATCGAACCGACGGTGATCACCGCCGGTTCGCGGGGATCGATCTCGCGCGAGACGATCGTCTGCAGCCCCATCACCAGACGGGCCGCAATCACCACCGGGTCGATCGTCGTCTGCGGCGCCGATCCGTGGCCACCCCGGCCGAACACCGCGATGTCGACGCTGTCGACGTTGGCGAGCGCCGGCCCCGCGCGGTAGCCGACCGATCCGGAGGGAAGCGCGTCCGAGACATGCAGCGCCAGCGCCGCTTCCGGTCTGGGGAACCTGGTGAACAGGCCGTCCGCGATCATCGCGCGCGCACCCACGACCCGTTCCTCGGCGGGCTGCGCGATCAACACGGCGGTGCCCGACCAGCGGGAGGCCAGCGTCTTGAGCCCCCGGGCCAGTGCCACCAGGACGGTCATGTGCAGGTCGTGGCCGCAGGCATGCATCACCGGGACCTCGCGCCCCGCATCGTCGCGTGCCGTGACGCGGCTGGCATAGGGCAGCCCGGTCTCCTCCCGGACCGGCAGGGCGTCCATGTCGGCGCGCCACAGGATCGTCGGTCCGGGACCGTTGCGCAGCACCCCGACGACACCGTGACCCCCGACCGCGGTGGTCACCTCGAAGCCGGCCCGGCGGAGCTCCTCCGCCATGAGCCGCGCGGACTCCACCTCGTGAAGTGAAAGCTCCGGGTTGGCATGCAGGTGGCGGTACAGCGCATCGAGCGAGGCGGACTCGGCCTCGATGACCTCATCGATGTCCCGTGCGGCCACCTCGGCCGCGTCCGACCCGCCGTCCGGGATCGACACCACGAGGCCGAGGACCAGGAATGCCGCGGCGCGCATCAGTAGCGCACCAGGCTGAGCACCTCGATCCCGGGGAGACGCGATCGCCCTTCGAGAAAGGACAGCTCGACCAGGAACCCTGCCCCGACGACCGTCCCGCCGAGTCGTTCCACCAGCCGCCGGGTGGCGGCCGCAGTCCCGCCGGTCGCCAACAGATCGTCCACGACCAGGACCTTCTCCCCCGCCCGCAGCGCGTCGGTGTGAATCTCCAGCCGGTCGGTGCCGTATTCCAGGGCGTATTCCTCGGCGGCGGTCTTCCAGGGGAGTTTCCCCGGCTTGCGCACCGGCACGAAGCCGGCCTCGAGTTCGACGGCGATTGCCGGCGCGAAGATGTAGCCGCGTGACTCGATTCCGACCACCTTGGTGATCCCCTTGCCGCGGAAGTGCCCGCCCAGCATCGCGAGGGAGTGCCGCAGCGCGTGGGGATCGCCCAACAGCGGTGTGATGTCCTTGAAGATGATCCCGGGCTTTGGAAAATCGGGGACGTCGCGGATGAAATCTTTCAGGTCCATGATCCCCCCCCCCGTTCGCGTCCGGTCCCGTCAGTCGCGGATCTCGAAACCGCCGAGGTCCCCGGGGTCGAGCATGATGGCGACGCGCTCGATGCTCCCGACCTCGGCGCTGGCCGGCCCCCGCCGGATCTGCAGGGCGAACTCCTCGACCGCCTCGTCCGGGCCGGCGGCGACCGCCTCGACGCGCCCGTCCTTCAGGTTGCGCACATACCCGCGCAACCCCAGGGCACGGGCGGCCCGCAGCGTGAAGTAGCGGAACCCGACTCCCTGGACGATGCCACTGATGAGGAAACGCGTCGCCTGCATCCTGAGGAAGAGATTGGTCGGGGCGAGTGGATTTGAACCACCGACCCCTTGGTCCCGAACCAAGTGCGCTACCAGGCTGCGCTACGCCCCGACCGTTCTGAAGCCAGAATGAGGCTGCCTTGTAGCACGCGGCCCGAAGATCCGTCAAGCGCACGCGCGGGCGCTTCGGGATGCATTCCGCCCCGGATTTGTGCATACTATCGGCTCCCTCTGCCCAGGGAGTATCGGAGTCTGGAGACCGCATGACGCCGCGTCAAAGCTGTGTCCGCCTGCCGTTCATCTTTTTCATCCTGGCACTCTCCACGGGGACGGTTTTCCGTGCCCAGCCGCCCGGCATGCCCCCGACGCCGGTCCGCTATACCGAAGCGCGCGAGCATGCGGTCAGCCGGGTCCTGCGACTCCCCGGGGCCGTCGAGAGCCGGACCGCCGGTCTCGTCGCCAGCGAAGTGGCCGGACTGGTGATCGAGCTGCCGGCGCGCGAGGGTCACGCGGTCCGCCGCGACCAGCCACTGGCACGTCTGCGAAGCACAGCCCTCGAACTCCGCCTCCAGGCGGCCGAGGGCCAGCTCCGCGAGGCGCAGGCCCGGGCCCACCTCGCCGAGACGACGCTGACCCGGGCGCGGGAGCTGTTTGCCCAGAAGGTCACCTCGGAGCAGCAGCTGGACGATGCTTCCTCGGAGCTCAGCGCCTGGCAGGGACGTCTCGAAACCCTCACCGCGGAGATTGAACGCATCAAGTTTGAGATCGACCGCAGCACCATCCGGGCACCCTACGACGGGACGGTGACCGTGGAGATTGCCGAGATCGGCACCTGGATCGCGGTCGGCAGCCCGGTCGTGGAGATGGTGGCCCTGGACGACCTGGAGGTCCGCGTCGACGTGCCCG
Source organism: Acidobacteriota bacterium (assembly GCA_031394595.1). Taxonomy (GTDB): domain Bacteria; phylum Acidobacteriota; class Polarisedimenticolia; order Gp22-AA2; family Gp22-AA2; genus JANNTZ01. The sequence continues at coordinate 7,159 of JANNTZ010000452.1, read as the reverse complement.
AGCGCTACTATCGCAATCTCCAGCCGAAGGGCCTGGTGGCCGTGACCTTCGGGTCGCTTCCCGGTCTGGAAGTCGAAGGGCGTATCAGCGCCGTGATCCCCCGCGCCGATCCCCAGGCGCGGACCTTCCCCCTGAAGGTCCGCATCCCCAACCAGGGGCGCCGGATCGGCGTGGGCATGCTGGCCGAGGTGGCGCTCCCCTCCGGAGAGACCTACAGAGCCACGGTGGTCCCGAAGGATGCCATCGTCCGCCAGGGGCAGGAGTTTGTCGTCTTCCTGCTCAACGGCGACCAGACCGTCGAGCGCGCCGCCATCACCACCAGCGAGGGGGCCGGCGACTGGGTGGTCGTCGGGGGGGCGGTCAAGCCGGGCCAGAAGGTGATCACGCGCGGCAACGAACGCCTGCAGGCGGGACAACCAGTGCGTGGCGAGCCCATCGCGTACGCCCTGCCATGATCCTGATCCGCCAGTCGATCCGCTACCCCGTGTCGACGGCTGTCGGCGTCCTGCTCCTCTCCCTGTTCGGCATCATCGCCCTGTTCCGCCTCCCCGTCCAGCTCACCCCCGACGTCGAGAAGCCGCGGGTCATCGTGGAGACCCTCTGGCCCGGAGCCAGCCCGCACGAGATCGAGCGCGAGATCATCGACGAACAGGAGGAGCAGCTCAAGTCGCTCGAGGGGCTGACCGAGATGGAGAGCGAGAGCCAGGACAGTGTCGGCTCCGTCGTCCTCACGTTCCAGGTCGGCACGCCGATCGACAGCGCCCTGCTGAAGGTCTCGAACCGGCTTCAGCAGGTGCCGTCCTATCCCGCCGACGCCGAGAAACCGGTCATCCGGAGCACCAGCCCCTTCGACAACGCCATGGCCTGGTTCGTCCTGATGCCGACGGAGGAGAAGGGGTTCGAGGGGGACATCTCGACGCTCTTCGATTTCGCCGATGATTTCATCAAGCCCGAGATGGAGCGCGTCCCCGGGGTCTCCTCGGCCGGTATCTTCGGTGGCCGCGAGCGCGAGGTCCACGTCACCTTCGATCCCGCCAAGCTGGCGGCCCAGCGGCTGCCGCTGACCGAGCTCGGCGCCGCCATCGAACGCGAGAACCGCAACTACAGCGGCGGGGACTTCGACGAAGGGAAGCGACGCTACGTCGTCCGGACCGTCGGCGACTACCGATCCCCCCAGGACATCGAGAACATCGTCGTTGCCGAGCGCAACGGCGTCCCGGTCTACCTGCGCGACGTGGCGCGGGCGGAGCTCGGATACGAGAAAGCGCGGGCCCAGGTCTACGAGTTCGGCCACCTGGTGTTGGCGATGAACGCCGTCAAGCAGACCGGCGCCAACATGCTCGACGCCATGACCGGACTGCAGATCACGGTGGATCGCCTGAACCGCGACCTCCTGGCGCCGCGCGGGCTGCGGATGGTGCAGGTCTGGGACGCCACCGATTACATCCGCGACGCCATCGCCCTGGTGAATGACAACATCTACATCGGCGGCGCGATGGCGATCGGCGTGCTGCTGCTGTTCCTGCGCGCTTTCTCCCCGACCTTCGTGATCGCGGCGTCGATCCCGGTCAGCGTGGTCGGCACGTTCCTGATGATGTGGTGGTTCGGACGGACGCTCAATGTCATCAGTCTCGCCGGCCTCGCCTTCGCCGTCGGAACCATCGTCGACAACTCGATCGTCGTCCTCGAGAACATCTACCGTCACCGGCAGATGGGCAAGTCGCAGACTGACGCCGCCCACGACGGCGCCGTCGAAGTCTGGGGCGCCCTGGTCGCCAACACCCTGACGACCTGCGCGGTCTTCATCCCGGTCCTGTTCATCAAGGAAGAGGTCGGCCAGTTGTTCGGTGATATCGCGCTGGCGATCGTCTGCGCCAACGCCCTCAGCCTGATCGTCTCGATCACCGTCATCCCCTGCCTGGCGGCCCGTGTCCTGCATGCCGTGGAGCACCAGCACGACCGTCGCGGTTTTCACGATCTCTGGGGGATCGTGCCGGCCGCCGATCGGCTCACGCGGAAGGCCGGGGACCTGGTCTACTGGATCACCGGATCGATGACCCACCGGATCGTCACCATCCTCGTCCTGGCGGTTCTGCCGATCCTCGCCACCTGGGCGATGTTCCCGAAGATGGAGTACCTCCCCAAGGGGAACCAGAATTTCCTGTTCGGGGTCTTGCTGCCGCCCGCCGGTTACAGCCTCGAGGAGACCGCCTCCCTGCACAAGAGTTACGACGAGCGCCTGTCCTCCCTCTGGAAGGACAAGCCGGGGACCCCCGAGGCCCTCGCCCAGCCAGGCGGCGGGGTACGCGACTTCTTCTACGTTGCCCTCAACAACCTGGCGTTCATGGGGGTGTCCGCCAACGACCCGGAACGGGTCCGCGAGCTGGAGGGGCCCTTCATGGGGGCGAACTTCGAGATCCCCGGCGCCATCGCCTTCATCCAGCAGGCGAGCATCTTCCAGGAGGATCTCGGGGACGCCGGGCTCGAAGTGAAGATCACCGGGCCGGACCTGGAGCGTCTGATCGCCCTCGGTGGCCAGGTCTTCAGCAGTGTCCAGCAGAACCTGCCCGGGGCGCAGGCGCGCCCCGTCCCCAGTCTCGACCTCGATAACCCGGAGGTGCACGTGACAATCGATCGTCGGCGTGCCGCCGATCTCGGGATTGCCAACCGCGATCTCGGCTTCGCCGTCAGCGCTCTGGTGGACGGGATCAAGGTCAGCGACTACCTCCACGAAGGCCACGAGATCGACATCCGGCTGATGGCCGAAAAGGGGTTCGCGCACCGCACCCACCTCCTCGATCAGATGCCGATCGCGGCCCCGGATGGACGGCTGGTCACGCTCGGGGCGGTCGCCGAGATCACCTCCGCGGGCGGACCGGTCCAGATCAACCACAGCGAGCGCCAGCGCACCGTGGCGATCCAGGTCGATCCCGGGACGGCGATGCCGCTGGAAACCGCCATGAAAGTGGTGGACGAGAAGGTCCTCGCTCCGATGCGTCAGTCCGGGGACCTCGGAGGTCTGTACCACGCCCGCCTCTCGGGGAGCGCCGACAAGCTGGTCCAGACCGGTCGGGCCCTGTACTGGAACTTCCTTCTGGCGATCGCGATCACCTATCTCCTGATGGCCGCCCTGTTCGAGAGCTTCATCTATCCGTTCGTGATCATGTTCAGCGTCCCGCTCGCCGGTATCGGCGGGATCCTCGGACTGTGGGCGGTTAACCTGATCACGCCGCCGGGGGCACCGCAGAACCTCGACGTCATCACCATGCTCGGGTTCATCATCCTCATCGGGACGGTGGTCAACAACGCCATCCTGGTGGTCCACCAATCGCTCATCCACATGCGCGAGGAGGGGATGCCGCCGCGCGAGGCGATCCGCGAGGCGACCGGCACCCGCATCCGGCCGATTTTCATCAGCGTGGCAACCTCGATCATCGGCATGCTCCCGCTGGCGCTGTTCCCGGGGGCGGGGTCCGAGCTCTATCGCGGCCTGGGCGCGGTGGTCATCGGCGGCCTGGCGGTGTCGACGATCTTCACCTTGTTCGTGGTGCCGGCGATCTTCAGCCTCAGTCTCGATCTGAAGACCATGTTCCTGGCGCGCCTGCAGCCAATCACCCGGCGCATCCTCGGAGAATCAGCCGCTGCCGGATCGTTTCCGTCGGCGGATGCGCTTCCCCCTTCGTTGGACTAGCTTTCCCTTCGTCAACGGATTCCGGCCGCCCGCGTCGTCGCGGCGCCTCGCGTCCGACGCCACGGCGCTCCAAACGCGACCCGCCGCAATACCCGGACAGGCCCCTAGACCAGCAGGCGGGCGGCGTCCGGGAGAATCAGGGCCCGGCGCCAGCGGCGCAGCCCCGGCAGTCCGTCCGACGCCTCCAGTCCCGCCATCCCCGCAATGGCGATCGCCTCGAGCGTCGACAGTGGGAAAAGGACGCCCGGATCCATCGCCAGCGCCGCGGCACGTTCCTTCCGCCACTCCCGGAGACGTTCGAGGCGGGCCTGCATCGCGGCGGTCTTGCGCCGGCCCACCCCCTTCGGGGGTACCGGCAGATCGGCCTCCGGCAGGGCGTCCGCGGCGAGCACCGCCTCCAGCACGTCGTCGCCGATCCGGCGGCGGACCAGGGACGTCACCCCCTTGATCCCCTGAAGGTCGTGGGTCCGTGACGGCCGGCGGCGCGCCAGCGCCATGAGCGCCTCGTCCGAGAGGATCCGGAACGGCGGCAGGTCCGCGGCCATCGCCCGCTTCTCACGCAGGGCGTGAAGCTCGCGAAGCACCGCCGCCTCGCGCGGCGTCAGATCCCGCGCCCCCTTCACCGACCAGAAGACGTTCGGATCGAACACCCGGGGCTCCCACGCGCGCTGCGCCACCAGACCGAACTCCTCTTCCGCCCACCCCAGACGGCCGAGCGCCTCGAGATCGGCACGCAGCAGATCGCTCAGGCGGATCAGGTGACGCACGTCCTCGGCGGCGTACACCTGCTGCCTTTCGGTCAGCGGGCGCCGCGACCAGTCGTCGCGCTGGCATCCCTTGTCGAGGCGGACCTCGAAATGCACTTCCAGCAGGCGCGCCAACCCAATCCCATCCCGCCCGAGAAGCTGCGCCGCGATCATCGTGTCGAACAGCGGCCCCAGACTGATGTCGTGATCGCGTCGCAGGTACATGACATCCTGTTCGGCGGCGTGCAGGACTTTCAGGATCGCGGGCGAGCCCAGGACCTCGCGCAAGGGTCCAAGATTGCCGATCGCCAGCGGGTCGATCAGGTAGGCGACCTCCCCGTCGGAAACCTGGACCAGACAGCATTTGTGCTGGTAGTGATAGAAGGAATCGGCCTCGGTGTCCACCGCGAGGGCCCGGGCGCCCGCCAGGCGAGCGGCCGCCTCGCGGAGCGCCTCGGGGGTGTCCACCCAGAGGGGAGACGCGGATTCCGTCAACGCGGGCCCCGGAGGAGGATCATGCGTCGAAGCCGGCCCGGCCGATCAGCCGGACGAAGCTGCAACTGTCGAAGTCCTCGACCTGTGCGCCATCGGTCGTCCGCGTGAGACGCTTCAGGACCTGGCGCACGGCGCTGCCCACCGGGACGATCATCCGTCCTGCCGCGGACAGTTGCCGGAGCAGGGGCATCGGCACGGCCGGTGCGGCAGCGCTGACGAGAATCACGTCGAAAGGCGCATGACGCGCCCACCCGAGCGTGCCGTCGGCGATCTTCTGAGTGATCCCGGGGACCATGGCGCGCGCCCAGTTCTCCCCCGCCCGCCGCCCCAGACTCGCGTGGCGCTCCACCGTGAACACTTCGGCGCCGAGACGCGCCAGGATCGCTGCCTGGTAACCTGAACCCGTGCCGATCTCCAGCACCCGTTGTCCTGGCTGAGGCGCGCCCAGCTGCACCATCCGCGCCACGATGTAGGGTTGCGACAAGGTCTGCCCGGCGCCGATCGGCAGCGCCGTGTCACCGTAGGCGCGTGACGACAGCGCCTCATCCACGAATGCATGCCGCGGGACGGACAGGAAAGCCTCGAGCAGCCGCGGCTCGTCGATCCCACGCCCGAGGATCTGCTCCCGGACCATCCGCAGGCTGCGTCGGTCGTAGGCCGCGTCCCCCGCCGCGGGTCCGGCCGCCCCGCGCGGCCGACGCCCAGCCGGTCTGCGGTTCAGCAGCTCAGGTTCCAGCGTCGCACCTCGTCCAGGACTTTGTGGTTCGTGAGATCCAGGTGGAGCGGCGTCACGGAGATGAATCCGTCCTCCAGGGCCGCGAAGTCCGAAGCGGGGTCCTCCTGCCACTCCGCCGACTGCCCCCCGATCCAGTAGTAGCTCCGGCCCTTCGGGTCGGTGCGCTCGATCACCCCGCCCGGATAGAGCCGCTTCCCCTGGTGAGTGATACGGACCCCGTGCGGGGCCGTCCTGGGCACGTTGACATTGAGAAGGGTGTCGGCCGGCATGCCGTGGGTCAGGATCTGCGTGGCCAGGGTCCGGGCAAACCGGGCGGCGGCGCTGTAGTCCACCACGTCGGATTCGCTGGTTTCCTGCGAGATCGCGAACGATGGCAGGCCGATCAGAGTCGCCTCGAAGGCGGCCGCCACGGTTCCCGAGTAAGTGATGTCGTCCCCCAGGTTGTAACCCCGGTTGATGCCGCTGACGACCAGGCGCGGTCGCTGCGGGAGAATCCGGTGCACTCCAAGATAGATGCAGTCGGTCGGCGTTCCCTGCACGACGAAATGACGCGGGCCCCGGGGGTGGAATCGCAGTGGGTGGTTGAGGGTCAGAGCGTGGCCCTGCCCGCTCTGCTCGCGATCCGGCGCCACCACCCAGACCGGGCCGATCTCTGCCAGGCTCTCCTCGAGAACCCGGAGCCCTTCGGCGCCGAACCCGTCGTCGTTGCTGATCAGGATGGCGTCCGGGATCATCGGCTCACACCGCGCGGCCGGACCATGACCGCCGGACCCTGAACCCGACCGCCGCCAATGGCCCGGCCGCATTCGGTTCCGCGGGCGGTATGCAAAGGAATGGTCGGGGCGACTGGATTTGAACCAGCGACCACTTGCACCCCAAGCAAGTGCGCTACCAGGCTGCGCTACGCCCCGAAATCTGGACCACGCGGCCGCTCCGGGCACACCGCCCGCCCGTCTGCGGCCGCAAACGGGGCTCTCTTGTAGCATCCCCGGGGGATCCCCGTCAAGGATGTGGGCTCGAGGAAGCATCGATGCTCGACAATGTTCCACGCCATGACGCATCGGGTTGCGAGCCGGCGAACGCGGCGGCTATAATCCGGCCGTCCCGCGGGCATGCGCACCCCCGTTTTCAATACGGACCGTCCTATCCGGCGCGAGGCTTCCAGTGAAAGCGATCCGCAAGGTGGCGCCACGGCCGAATGGTCTCGAGTGGGTCGATGTCCCGGTCCCGCGTTGCGCCCCCGACGAGGTGCTGGTCCGCGTCCGGGCCGCGTCCCTGTGCGGCACCGACGCCCACATCTACAACTGGCACGGTTCGATCCGGGACAAGATCCTCAAGGCAACCGACGGGTTCGCCCGCCCGCTGACCCTGGGGCACGAGTTCTGCGGCGACGTCGTCGAGGTCGGCAGCGCGGTGCGGGGCGTCGGCGAGCAGGCCTCCGAGCCGATCCGCAGGGACGACTTCATCTCCGCGGAATCGCATATCACCTGT
>JANNTZ010000434.1:0-22938 GCA_031394595.1 Acidobacteriota bacterium | reverse complement strand
TCCCCATCGCCGCCTCGGCGCTCCTTGCATCCACCTCGCAAGCCCCAGGCGCGCGGCCCAACGCAATACCCGGACAGGCTCCTGGGAGCCTGTCCGGGGCCTGCGGGTCAGTCGATGTCCGGCCCCACCACGGCCGCGAGGTCGGCCGCCGGGACCGCCCCCGATCGAACCAGACGCGGGGGATCGACAGTCAGGTCGATCACCGTCGAGGCGGATCCACCGCAACACGGACCGGCATCCAGGATCAGATCGACAGCACCGCCGATCGAACGTTCCACAGCTTCTGCGGTCAGCGGTGGTGGTTCCCCCGATCGGTTCGCGCTGGTCGCGACTATCGGTCCGCCCAGGGCGCGCGACAGCGCGGCGGCAACCGGGTGGGGTGACACCCGGATCCCGATCGTCGTTCCGCCGCCGGTGAGACGCGCCGGCAGACCTGGCGCCGCCCGCAGGACCAGGGTCAATGGCCCGGGCCAGAACCGCGCCGCCAGTCGCCCGGCAAGTTCCGGGAAATCAACCACGCATCCCCGGGCGGACGCTTCGTCGCCCGCCAGGATCGGCAGCGGCCGGCCATCGGGACGGCCTTTGGCGGCAAACACCCGATCGACCGCCGCGGGGTTGCGCGGATCGGCCGCGAGCGCGTAAAAGGTCTCGGTGGGACAGGCGACCAGCCCCCCGGATCGCAGGACGGCGGCGGCGCGCGCCACAATCGCCGGGTCGGGGTGCTGGGGATCGATCAGGAGACGCATGACGGACCTCGAACTTCCGATCTGGCACGACCACTGTAGCAGAGTGCCGGCAGGCGCCCGCTCATGAAGGACCGGCGGATCACCAGCGCCGCGAATCCCGAGATCCGGCGGGCCCGGCGCCTCGAGGGGGATCGCCCGTTCCGCGAGCAGTCCGGCTGCTACCTCGCCTGGGGGATCCATCTGGCGCAGGAGATGCTGCGGGCGGGAGTGCGTGCGGAACGCGTCTTCCTCGGTCCACGGTTCGAGGAGTCGGAGGAAGGGAGGGCGATCCGGCCCGGTCTGGAACGGTCCGGGGCGACGCTTTTCACGACCACCACGGCGGTCCTTGAGGGGGTAGTCCCGGGATGCGGCGACCAGGGGATCCTCCTGGTCCTGCCCCGCCCGGACACTTCGATCGCACACCTGCTCCGGCCGGCGCCGGACCTGCTGCTGGCGGCGCACGGTGTCCAGGATCCGGGAAACCTCGGCGGGCTCATCCGGAGCGCCGCCGCCCTCGGCGCCCCCTCGGTGTGCCTGCTCGAAGGGTGTGCGGACGTCTTCTCCAGTCGCGCCGTGCGGGCGGCGATGGGAGCGCACTTCCGCCTTCGGATCGCCCGGGCGACCACGACCGAATGGATCGCGGCCCTCGGACCTGCGGGCATCGCCCTGGTGGCCGCCGATCCCGGGGCCGCCGATGGGATCGACGCGGCCGATCTCCGGGGTCCGACCGCGCTGCTGGTCGGGAGCGAGGGCGCGGGTCTACCCGGGACTCTCCTCGCGGCCGCGGCGCGACGCGTGCGCATCCCGATGGCTGCCGGCGCCGAATCGCTCAACGTCCACGCGGCCGCCGCCGTCCTGCTTTACGAGGCGGCACGCCAGCGCGGCTTCCCTGCGGCCCGCGAACCGACCCGACGCAATACCCGGACCGGCTCCTAGGGAGCCTGTCCGGATCTTTCGCGTTGTCGGGAGGTGCCAGGCGCGGGGCGTGAGGGGGCCGGCTCCTGGTCCCGCGCCAGGGGCAGCGTGATCGTGAAGATCGATCCCTTGCCGGCCTCGCTCGCCACCCGAATGGCGCAGCCGTGGAGACGCAGGATGTCACGCACGATCGACAGACCGATCCCGGTTCCCTCGTAGCGCCGCCGCGGGCTGCCGTCCACCTGGTAGAAGCGCTCGAAGATCTTCGCCTGAGCCTCCGGCGGGATGCCGATGCCGGTGTCGGCGACATCGAGTTCCAGGAACCCCCGCGGCCCACGCCGCGCGGTCAGGGTGATCTGGCCACCGTCACGGTTGAACTTCACGGCATTGGTCATCAGGTTGGTCAGCACCTGCCCCATCTTCACGCGGTCGCAGCGCACCGTGAGTTCGTCCGTTTCGTACTGGGTCGTCACCGTCAGGTTCCGCCGCCGGACACGCTCTCCGATCAGCTCGATCGCCTCGTCCACGAGCTGCCAGAGCGCGACATTCTCCAGGTGCAGCTGGGTCTCGCCCTTCTCCATGCGGGAGAACGACAGCAGGTTGTCGATCAGCTCGATGAGCCGATCGATGTTCTTGAGCGCCACGCCCAGACCGCGTTCCTGCTCGGGGGTCAGCGGGCCGAGCTTGCGCTTCAGGATCATCTCCGTGTAGCCCTTGATCGACACGAGCGGCGTGTGCAGTTCGTGCGACACGTTCGCCAGCAGATTCGATTTCATCTCGTCGAGCGACTTCAGCTCGGCGTTGAGCGACTCGAGCCGGGCATTGCGATCGGCGAGGGTCTTCTGGGCCTCGGCAAGATCCCGATAGGCGGCCTCCACCTGCTGCCGGACGCGCGCCGCCTCGTCGAGCCCCTGGCGGAGGCTGCGGGCGCTGTCCGCACGTGTGGTGACATCGCGGGCGGTCAGGATGATGCCGAAAACCTCCCCGGACGCGGATCGAACCGGGCCGGTCCGCAGGTCGACGATCGCCCGCCGGGGCGTCGCGAGTTCCAGACCCTCGCGAGCGGTCTCTCCGCCCGCGACCGATTCGCGGATCCAGGCTTCGATCTCCTCCGGTCGCGCAGCGGCGGCCCGCAGCCGATCCGCGAGGGCCGGTGCGCCCAGACCGGCGAGCCCCGGCCCGTCGACGCCGAACAACATCCCGAAGGCCGGATTGGCGAGCGTGACCGACGGACCGCCGGCGCCCGACGAGAGGACCAGGATCCCGTCGCTGGTCGACGCCAGGGTGGCCTGGAGGCGGGCCTCGCTCTCCATGAGAGCCCGCTCGAAGCGGGCCCGCGCCCCGATGTCCGACGCCGTCGCGACCAGCGCCCGCCGCCCGAGGTACTCGCCCGTGGTCCAGGCGAGCCGGACTTCGACCGGGGTTCCCCCTTCACCCTGCAGGAGGCAGGAAAACTCGCCTGCCGTCCCTTCCCCCGCCTCCGCGTGGCGCAGCAGGTCCACGGTGCGGAGCAGATCGCGGGCGTGCACCAGGTCCTTGAAAGGTTTTCCGGCAATCGTCTCCGGGGCGATCCCCACGAGTCCGGACAGGGCCCGGTTGGCGTACGCCACTCGCCCTTCCTGCACGATGAGGACTCCGTCGCCGAGTCCCTCGGCGACCTGGCGATAGCGGGCCTCCCCCTCGCGTAGCCGGCGCTCGAGCTCCGCCTCCTCGCTGAGATCCCGCGCCACCAGGAGCACCCCGGCACCGTCTCGATCGCGCAGCGGCGCCGAGACCGACACCTGTGCCGGTACCGTCGCGCCGTCGCGACGCACCAGGCGGACACGATCGGTCAACCCCGATTCGCGCAGCGTCCGCCGCGCGAGTTTGGGCAGGATGCGCTCCCATTCCCCGGGAGCGAACAGGACCTCGACGTGCCGGTCGAGCACCTCAACCGCCTCCCACCCCGTCAGACGCACCGCCCCGCGGCTGAAGGCGGTCACGCGCCAGTCCGGATCGAGGCCGATGAACGCCAGGTCCGGCGGACCTCCCAGGAGGAGCGCCGGCGGCCCGGACGTCCCCACATCGGCGGCGCGCCCGCGCAGGTCTTCCACCAGACGGTTGATTTCCTCCGCCACCGCCGCGACCGGAGGATCGGCCTCGACGGGCAGGGCGCCGATCAGCGAATGACGGGTGAGATCGCGGACCCGGGCGGCCAGCCGGAGGAGAGATCGACGCTGACCGGCCACGGCGAGGACAGCGAGCAGGACGGCGAGCACGCCGGCGCCGGCGGCAACCGCCGCCAGCACCGCTACCGGTTCCCCCGACCACAACACCATCGGCATCTCCCCCGGGGCCGGCCGCCAGGCCGGTGCCCCGGGCCCCTCAGATCGGCTCGCCCGCGCCCCGGACCCGCGTCGTGAAGGGCGGCCCCGGTGGGGCCAGGTAGAACCCCTGGCCGTAGTGCACGCCGCAGGTCCGCAGCGTGCGGTACTCCTCTTCGGTCTCGATCCCCTCCGCCACGACCTTGGTGGCGGTGCGCGACGCCACCTGGAGGAGCGAGTGCACCAGGTCCTGTTTGATCAGGCTCTGATGGATGTTCTTGATGAGCGACATGTCGATCTTCAGGTAGTCGGCCTGGACTTCGGAGACGGTCTGCAGCGAGGAGTAGCCGGTGCCGACGTCGTCGATGGCCACCAGGAACCCCTGGCGGCGCAGCCGATCCAGTTCCCGGCCGAACACCTCGAAATCGTGGATCGCGGTCCGTTCGGTGATCTCCAGCACCAGGTGGCGGGGCTCCAGGGCGACCTCTTCGAGGACGCTCTGCAGGCCGAGGTCGAAAAAGCCCGGGCGGCCCAGCGACTCCGGCAGCGAGTTCAGGAACAATTTCTTGCCGGGGTCGAAACCGCGGGCGTTCTGGACCGCGCGCCGGCGGCAGACGCGATCGAGCTCGCCGGACAGTTGGGCCGTGTACGAGCAGGAGAACAGCGCTTTCGGCACGGCGAAGTGGGTGTTGGCGGGGCCACGGGTCAGCGCCTCGTATCCCATGATGACACCGCGGTCCAGGTCGACGATCGGCTGGTACATCGTCGTCAAGCGCTCCTCGCGCAGGATCGCGCGCAGCTCCAGGGCGCGCTCCTCATCGATCCGCTCCGCCGCTCGCAGCGTCATCCCGCGCGCCTCGCGAATCCCCTGATGCACCAGGCGCTCGAAACGCATGGTCGGCTGCAGGCAGACGATCGCGTAACCAACCGAGAAATCCACCGGCGGCGGGCCCGGGGCCCAGGAGGCTGACTCCAGGCGCGCGCGCACCAGCCGGCCCAGGGTGTCCGCGGCGGACGCCACCGCCCCGGGATCGAGATCACCCCCGTCGGCCGACTCCCACAGGAACACCGGGAAGGCGTTGGAGTGCACGCCGTCGAGCGTGACGATGGCACTCGCCGGCAGGCCACGCCCGCGAAGCGCCTTGAGGCACGAGGCCACGCCGGCGAGCAACCGGTCACCGACCTCCCACCCGTGCGCCGCCTCGATGGCGCTGAGACCCGGGAGCTCCAGCACGATGACGCCCAGCCGGCGTCCACCGGCCAAGGCCTCGATCCGGTCAAGATGGACGTGGTAGGAGCCGAGCCCGGTGATCCGGTCGAACAGCGCGCTCTTGAGCCGGAGATACGAGGTGCGCAGGCGGCGGGCCTCGTCGGGCGCGAGTTCGCAGTCCGGCCGGGCGGGAGGACTCACCCGTCCACCTGCCGCCCGAGACTCTGGAAGATTCGATCGACGCGGCCGAGGAGTTCGTCGCACGAAAATGGCTTGGTGATGTAGTCGTACGCCCCTTCCTGCAGGCCGAGAATCTTGGCGCGCACGTCCATGCGGATCGAGAACATCGCCACCGGGATGGCGGTGGTGCGCTCGTCCACTTTCAACACTTTGAGGACCTGCCAGCCATCCATGTCGGGCATGTTGATGTCGAGCAGGATCAGGTCGGGGCGTGCCTGCTCCAGCGTCTGGAGAGCCTCCGGACCGGATCGGCACGGGATCACCGCGTAACCGCCCTCCTCCAGCACCAGACGCGTCATATCAACGATGTCGCCGTCGTCGTCGCACACCAGGATGGTGCGTCGCGTGGCGCTCATGGGACGACCGCGGTGGCGGGGCCGGTCTCCCCGGATTCGATCCCTGTCCCGACGTAGTCTTCGATCCAGGCGGCGTCGGCCCCGGCCAGGTCCACGAACTGCAGACCGACACCGGCAATCAGGTGGGACTCGGGGTCGTCCTCGACCCGGCGGACGACCACGCCGCAGGTGTCGATCGACCGGACGCCATCCGCCGACGGCACCCCGAACGACACCCGCACCTCCGCGTCCATGGCCGGGGCGCGCCGGACCGACAGGAACAGACCGCTGCGGCTGATGTCTTTGATCCGGCCGCGCGCCCGCACCGACCCGGATCGGATCCGGGCCACCAGCCGCGACGCCCGGCGCGGCGCACGGCGCCAGGCCAGACCGCCCAGCTTCCCGAGCGCGATCTCGAGATCCGCCGCGATCAGCGGGCGCGCCATGGCGGCATCGGCGCCGGCCGCGCGGCAGGCATCGAGGGCCGCCCGGCCCGAGGCCAGCACCAGCACGCGCGTCTGTCGCAGCGCCGGGTCCCTCTTCAAGGCGCGGACGCACTCGGCGCCCCCACGGTCGGGGCGCTCGGCGTCGAGGACGATCAGGTCGGGGACGAGTGTCCCGGCCCTGGCGAGGAGGTCACCGGCATCACGGGCACGCACGATGTCGCACTGGAATCGGCGCACAAGGGTTGCGTCGAGGGCGCGGAACAGATCCGCGTCGTCCACCATCAGGATGCGGGACATGGCGCGCCTCGCTCCGGACCCGACCCGGAGGCCGGGGGCGTGGGTCTGGGACGTTTCGGGGATCGCCGCGGTGGGCTGCGGGTTCCGGGCGCACGATACCATAGTGTTTCCCCCGCTTCAACAATGCGAGACGGCGCCGATCCCCTTCAGTTGTGCGACACGGACCCGGGCGAACCGGTGGAACCTTCGCCGGCCGCGATCCGTGCCGCTTCACCGCCGGACTCGGCCGATCCCTTGAGCGGGATCCCCAGCCGCTTCATCTTCTCGATGAGCGTCGTCCGCTTGATCTTCAGAAGTTGCGCCGCCCGGGTCTTCACCCACCCGGAGTGCTCGAGCGCCTGGTAGAGCATGCGCTGCTCGTAGCTGGCCAGGACTTCGTCGAGCGAGAAGCCGTCACCGCCGACCTGCAAGGGCGGCATCTCCACCAACCCCTCCTCGAGGATCTCGCGCGGCAAGTCCTCGCGGCCCAGTTCATCCTTGCCATACGACAGGGCGACAGCACGCTCGACGACGTTTTCGAGCTGCCGGACGTTCCCCTGCCAGGCAGCCTCCCCGAGCACCCGCAGGGCATCGGCGTTGAACCGCTTCGCCGGCAGGTTCATTTCGCGACAGTGTCGCGACAGGAAATGCTGCACCAGGAGCGGGATGTCCTCGCGCCGCTCGCGGAGGGTCGGCAGGTGGAGATGGATGACGTTGAGGCGGTAGTAAAGGTCCTCGCGGAAGCGCCCTTCCTCCAGCGCCTTCTTCAGATCGACGTGGGTCGCCGCCACGACCCGCACATCCACGGGGACCTTGCGGGTTGAACCGAGCGGCAGGACTTCGCGGTCCTGCAGGACACGCAGGAGCCGCACCTGCAGATTGGTGCTGAGACTGCCGATCTCGTCGAGGAACAGGGTCCCGCCACCGGCGGTCTCGAAGCGGCCGGGCCGGTCCGCTATGGCATCCGTGAAGGCGCCCTTGACATGGCCGAACAGCTCGTCCTCGAGCAGGGACTCCGGGATTCCACCACAGTGCACCGAGACGAACGGGGCGCTGCGTCGATCGCCGTTGAAGTGCAGGGCCCGCGCCACCAGCTCTTTCCCCGTCCCGCTCGCTCCGGTGATCAGGACCGTGCTGCGGTTCGAGGCAACCTGATCGACGAGCGACAGCACCCGCCGCATCGCCGCGCTCTGGCCGACGATATTGTGGACTCCGTAGTTTCCCTCCAGCTGCCGCCGGAGGCTGACATTCTCGCGCCGCAGCCGGCTGCGCTCGAGCGCCTTGGCGACGACCAGTTCAACCTCATCCACCCGGAACGGCTTCACGAGGTAATCGCTCGCCCCCATTTTCATCGCTTTGATTGCGGTCTCGACCGAGGCGTACCCGGTGACCATCACCACCGGCGTGTCCGGCCGCACGGTGCTCATCTCCCGGAGGACGGCGAGACCGTCGACCCGGGGCAGCACCATGTCGAGAATCACCAGATCGAAGGGGGTCTCGCGCGCGGCCGCGATCGCCCTCTCTCCCGACTCGACGCCGGTCACCACGTAACCGGCCGACCCGAGCGTCTCGGTCAGGATCTGCCGCACACCTTCGTCGTCGTCCACGACCAGGATCTTCTCCTTCACAGGCGTCACCTCCGGCTCGAATCCGATCCACTGACAGCAAGGCATGTGCCAGCGTTCCGACGGCGGGCAATTGGCGCAAACCCTTTACTGCCACCGGGGGTTGAGGTTAGGGTCGGGGGAGACTGTCAGAAAGGTGACGTAAAACGTCAGAGGAATGGAAAAAAAGCGTCAGAAGTCCGACTCGCCGGGAGGGAAGTGCGACGACCCGCTGACCTCAGTGCGACCGGCCGCGCCGATCGCGCTCCGGGACGCCGGCGATCCGCGCCCGACCGCGCAGGACCGAACCGGGCTGCAGTTCGAGGATCGGTGTGATGAGCGTTCCTTCGACCGTCCCGGTCGATTCGACGCTCACCCGGATCGAAGCGACGATCGATCCGCGCGCCGCACCGGCGACTTCGATGACCGGCGCCTGGACGTCGGCCTCGATCGTCCCGGTGTCGGCCACGACGACGCCGCCCCCGATCTCGATTTCCCCCTCGACACGTCCCTGGATCAGCAGCGAGCCGTCGCCCGTCAGGCGGCCGCGAATCTGCGTCCGCGGGCTGATGATCGTCATCCCGAGACCGGGGACCCGGGTGGCGGGCGCAACTTCCGTCGCCGTGGGAATGCCCGGCACCGGGTCGGTGGGCGTAACAGCGGCGATCCCGGGGGGAAAATCGCCGGCATGGGGCTGTGACTCCTGGCGTCTTCGGAACAGCATCGCCCCCGGTTCCTGGCGCCTCCAGCGCCCAGTGGCAGATCATTGGAGCGGGCAGCGGGAATCGAACCCGCGACACCGAGCTTGGGAAGCTCGTACTCTACCAGCTGAGCTATGCCCGCAACTGCCGGGTGAATCTAGCACTGGCCCGCGAAGCGTGTCAAACGCGCCTCCGCCGTGGTTCCAGGAGCCTGTCCGGCTCCTAGTAACGCTCGATCGTACCCCCGCCCAGCACGAGGTCGCCATCGTAGAGAACGGCGGCCTGCCCGGGGGTGATCGCCCGCTGCGGCTCGGCGAACACCGCCTCGAACCGGTCCGGCGCGATCGGCTCGATCCGCGCGCGCGCGCCGACGTGGGTCGATCGGATCCGCACCGTTGCCTCGAACGGGGACGAAGGCGGCTCGATCGATACCCAGCGCGCCCGGGAGGCGACCAGGCGATCGCCGTATTCCTCGCCCGCTCCGCCGACGACGACGCGATGGGTGTCCGGGTCGAGATCGACGACGTACAGCGGCCGGCCGGCCGCCAAACCGAGACCGCGACGCTGGCCGACGGTGAATCCCGACAGCCCGGCGTGTCGACCGAGAACCGCACCTCCCGTATCCACGATGTCACCGGGGGTGTCTCCGGCGTCCCCCTCGCGTCGCAGGAAGGCGCGGTAATCGCCATCCGGCACGAAACAGATGTCCTGGCTCTCGGGCTTGGCGGCGGTCGCGAGCCCGCGTTCCGCCGCGATCGTCCGGACCGTCTCCTTGTCCAGGTCGCCGACCGGGAACAGGGTGATCGCCAGCTGATCCTGCGACAGGTCGTACAGAAAATAACTCTGGTCCTTCTCCGGATCGCGGGACCGGCGCAGGGTCCGGCGCCCCGTCACGGGGTCCTGTCCGACACGTGCGTAGTGGCCGGTCGCGACGCGGTCCGCGCCGAGCGCCCGGGCCCGCTCTGCCAGGTGCAGGAACTTCGGCCCGCTGTTGCAGCGTGCACAGGGCAGCGGCGTGCGGCCGGCGCGGTAGGCGGCCACGAAATCGGCGATCACCTCATCGCGGAATTCGCGCTCCATGTTCAGGACGTAGAAAGGGACCCCGAGATGATCGGCCACCGCCCGCGCGTCGAGAAAGTCGCGCGGCGAGCAGCATCGTCCCCACGAGGAGCCACCGTCCTGCGTCCGATCGTAAAGCTGAAGCGACAGACCGAGGATCGACACGCCTGCCTCGTGAAGGAGGAGCGCCGCCACCGACGAGTCAACCCCCCCGCTCATCGCCACGGCAACCCGGTTCATCCGCGCTCCTCCGGATCGCTCTCCTGGTCCGCGACGATCAGCATCAGCCGCGTGCCGCCAAGCCGGAACTCGCCGCGGTTCTCCAACTCGGCCTGCGACACCTTCACGTCGTTGACGAACACTCCGTTGGTGCTCCCCATATCGCGCACCAGGACGCGGGCACCGTGCACCTCGATCGCGGCGTGCTGGCGGGAAATCTCGCTGTCATTGATCACGATGTCGGCTTCGCCGCGTCCCACGACCGTGCGCGGTCGGTCGATGGTGAAGATCCGCCCGCTGTCCAGCCCCTCGAGGACCGCCAGGGACAAGCGTCGCCGCACCGGCATCGCCAGATCGCCACCCGGAATCTTTTCGGCACGCGAAATCTGCAGGGCATCGACGTCGAGACGACTGGTCTGGTCACCGGGGTCGGCCGCGCTGACGGTGATCGATCCCTGGCAGTTGGGACAGGTGAGGCTGACGGACTGTCGACCGGCGAGCTTCGCCTCATCGAACTTGTATTTCTTCGCACAGCCGCCGCAGGTGACGATCATCGGGTCACCCGCAGGTCCGCGGTCTCCGCGGTCAGCGCCACCACGCCGGGTGTCACGCTCCGCGCTCGTGCCACGACGCGGACCAGGGCCGCAACGAACGCCGCCACTTCCCGGTCGCCGGTCTCCGGACCCAGACTCACCCGGATCGACGACCCGGCGGATTCGCCCGGGTCAATCGCCTCCAGAACGTGCGACCGCCTCAGGGTCCCGGCGGAGCAGGCCGAACCCGCGGAGACCGCGATTCCCTCGAGATCGAGGCCGATGACCAGGGTCTCACCGTTCACCCCCGCGAACGCCAGGCTGGTGGTGTTCGGGAGTCGCGGCGCCCCCGAACAGTTGACGCGCGCGCCCTCGATGCCGGCCTGCACCAAGGCATCCAGGCGGTCCCGCAGGACACGCATCCGCCCGGCCTCCAGGCGAAGACCGGCCCGCGCCGCCGCCACAGCGGCCCCGAAGCCGGCGATCGCGACAACGTTTTCGGTGCCGGGGCGCCGGTTCTGCTCCTGCCCCCCACCCCGCATCAGCGGCTCGAGGACCACGCCGCGACGCGCGTACAAGGCGCCCGCCCCCGGTGGGCCACCGCACTTGTGCGCCGACAGCGACAGGAGATCGACCTCCAGTTCCCGGACGTCGATCGGGACCCGGCCGGCCGCCTGGACCGCGTCGCAGTGGATCCGCAGTCCGCGGGCCCGCCCTTCCCGGGCGACCTCGGCAACAGGCTGCAGCGTTCCGACTTCGTTGTTGGCGAGCATCAGGGAGATCAGCGCCGTTCCCGGGACGCACGCCTCCAGGAAATCGCGCGCCGCCACCACGCCGTGACGATCGGGGCGCACGCGCACGAGTTCGAAGCCACGATCCGCGAGTTCGCCGCAGGGGCCCAGTACCGAGGGATGCTCGATCGCCGAGGTCACGATCCGGCGGCGACCGGCAACCGATCCGCGGCACGCCGATCCGAAGATCGCCAGGTTGTTCGCCTCGGTCCCGCCGCCGGTGAAAACGATCTCGTCCGCTTCGGCCCCGATCAGCGCGGCGACCTCCGACCGGGCGGTCTCCACGGCCATCCTGGCGGCGTGCCCCTCGGCGTGGACGCTGGAGGCGTTCCCGGGGAGGCCGAGGCGGCGCAGCATGGCATCGCGCGCCTCCGGTCGCAGCGGGGTCGTGGCATTGTGATCGAGGTAGGTCCGCGCCATGCGCCGAACCTAGCACAGGGCGCGATTTCTTGACAACCTTCGCGGGCGGGTGCTAGAGTGCGCCTCCTCTCGGCGGTCAAGTCTTTGGCCGACAGCAGGATGGCAAATCCCCCGCGATGAGCGAGCGCGACTTCCGGAAGACCCTCAATCTCCCGCGGACCGACTTCCCGATGAAGGCGGACCTGCCGCGGCGGGAGCCGCTGCTCCTCGAAGCCTGGGAGCGCGCCAACCTCTACGGGGGCATCCGCAAGGCGCGCGCCGGGCGGCCGCGCTTCATCCTGCACGACGGACCGCCTTACGCCAACGGCCATATTCATCTTGGCCAGACTCTCAACAAGATCCTGAAGGACATCGTCGTCAAGTCGCGCACCATGATGGGCTGCGATGCCCCCTATGTGCCGGGTTGGGACTGTCACGGTCTGCCGATCGAGCACCAGGTGGACAAGGACCTGGGTCCCAGGAAGGCGGGCATGGGGCCGATGGAGATCCGGGCCGCCTGCCGTGAGTACGCCGAGAAGTTCATCGACATCCAACGTGACGAGTTCCGGCGGCTCGGGGTGCTTGGCGACTGGCAGGCGCCCTACCGGACCCTCGATCCGGCGTACGAGGCGGAGATCGTCCGACAGATCGGCCGCTTCGCCGAGAACGGCCACGTTTACCGGGACAAGCGGTCGGTCCACTGGTGTCCGACCTGCGCCACGGCGCTGGCGGAGGCCGAAGTCGAGTATGAAGACCACGTCTCGCCATCGATTTATGTCCGCTTCCCTTACCGGCCCGACCGCGAGGAACGGTTCGCGTTCCTCAAGGGCCGCCGGGCTTCGGTGCTGATCTGGACCACCACGCCCTGGACGCTGCCGGCGAACCTCGCCATCGCCTTCCACCCCGACTACGAGTATCAGTGGGTCGATCTTGGCGATGAGGTGCTGCTGATCGCGGCGGACCTGGTCCCCCAGGTTCTGGCGCTGACGAAGACCGCTCCGAAGGCGGTGCTCGGCACCGTGCGCGGCCGGGAACTCGAACACGCCGGTTCGGCGACGAGCCCCTACCCGTTCGCCGCGGAGGGGGTGTCGCGTTTCGTGCTCGCCGATTACGTGGCGCGGGACACCGGGACCGGAGCGGTGCATACGGCTCCGGGGCACGGGATGGACGACTTCTTCACCGGCCGGAAGTACGGTCTGCCGGTTTTCTCGCCGGTGGACGATCGCGGCCGATTCCTGCCCGTCGTCATACCATTTGCCGGGATGCAGGTCACCGAGGCGAACGCCGCGATCCTCGCCGATCTCAAGGAGCGCGGCCTGCTGTACCACGCCTCGACGCTCAGCCACAGCTACCCGCATTGCTGGCGCTGCAAGAAGCCGATCCTGTTCCGCGCCACCGAACAGTGGTGGATCTCCCTCGACCACGCCGAACTGCGCCGCCGCTGTCTCGACGAGATCCGCCGGGTCACCTGGATCCCGGCGGCAGGTTCGCTGCGGATCGGCGGCATGATCGAAACCCGGCCCGACTGGTGCATCTCGCGGCAGCGCGTCTGGGGCGTGCCGCTGCCGTTCCCCTACTGCGCGGCATGCGGGCGCGAGGTCGTCGATGCGGGATTCATCCGCCGCACCGCCGACCTGTTCGCCGAACGGGGCAGCGATGCCTGGTTCGACCCGGCCGCTTTCGCACGGCTCGCCACGGGTACCACGTGCGCGGCCTGCGGATCGCGCGACCTCAAGGCGCGCAACGAAATCGTCGACGTCTGGTTCGAGTCCGGTGTCTCGTTCCTGGCTCTTCAGGAGCCCCGGGGCTATCCCTGGCCGAGCGATCTCTATCTCGAGGGGAGCGATCAACACCGCGGCTGGTTCCATTCCTCCCTGCTGGTCGCGGTCAATGCCCGGGGCTCGGCCCCCTACCGCAGCGTGCTGACCCATGGATTCACCTTGGACGGCACCGGCCGGAAGATGTCCAAGTCGCTCGGCAATGTCATCGCGCCGCAGGAGGTGATCCGCCAGAACGGGGTCGATGTCCTCCGGCTCTGGGTCGCGACCATCGATTTTCTCGAGGACATGCGGCTGTCGCAGGAAATCCTCAGCCGCAACGCCGAGGCCTACCGGAAGATCCGCAATACCTGCCGGTTTATTCTCGGGAACCTGTCCGACTTCGACCCGGGGCGCGACGCCGTGCCGCTCGATCATCTGGAGGAGATCGACCGCTGGGCGCTGCACCAGTTCAACGCGGTCGCGGCGCGGGCGCGCGCCGCCTACGAAGCCTACGAGTTCCACCTCGCGACCCAGGCGGTGCACCGGTTCTCGACGGTCACGCTCTCCAGCCTCTATCTGGACATCCTGAAGGACCGGCTCTACACCAGTCTCCCGGACGCGCCGGAGCGACGCTCCGCCCAGACCGCGATGCGGATCATTCTCGACGGTCTGGTGCGGCTGATGGCTCCGGTGCTCTGCTTCACCGCCGAGGAGGTGTGGCAGGCCCTGCAGGGACGCCGCGACGGCGATCCGATCCTCTCCTCGGTGCATGTCCAGGAACTGCCCTCACCCCTTCCCCTTCCCGCGGACGGCGGTCTGCTCGATCGCTGGGAGACCCTGCTCCAGGTCCGGGAGGAGGTCCTCAAGGCCCTCGAGATGGTTCGCGCCCGCGGCACGATCGGGACCGGGTTGGAGGCCGAGGTGACGATCCAGGCTCCCCCGGAACTGGAAGCGCGACTCCGACCCTATGCGGCGTTCCTGCCGACCCTGTGCATTGTCGCCGGGGCCGTTCTGGCGCCGGTGCCGGATCCTCCCACCCACACCAGCGAGCGGATTCCCGGCCTGCGGATCGCGGTCGCGCCGGCAGCCGGGCGGAAGTGCGCCCGCTGCTGGATGGTGACACCCGAGGTCGGATCCCAGGCCGGCGATCCCGACCTGTGCGCCCGCTGCCTCAGGACGATACGGGCGCTGCCTCCTCAACCGGGGGCCTCCGGGTGAGCCGGGAGCCTCTCCTGAGAGTCCTGCTGGGGCTGCTCAGTCTCGTCGTGGTGGGACTCGATCAGACCAGCAAGGCGATCGTCATCCGGCACCTCGCTCCCCATACGTCGATCCCGGTCCTCCCCGGGCTGTTCAGCCTTACCTTTGTCACCAACCGGGGGGCCTTATTCGGCTTCCTCCACGACCTTCCCGATCCGTACCGGGCGGTCCTGTTCACCGTGATGCCGGCGCTCGCTGTGATGCTGGTGGTCCTGTTCCAGTACCGCACCGCGGTCACCGAGCACGCCACCCAGGTCGGCCTGGCCCTGATCCTTGGGGGCGCGCTCGGGAATCTCGCCGACCGGATCCGGCTCGGACACGTGATCGACTTCCTCGATGTGTTTGTCGGATCCCATCACTGGCCGGCGTTCAATGTCGCCGATTCGTCGATCTGCATCGGCGTCGGCCTGCTGCTGATTGATCTGTTGGCGCGTTCCCGGCGCGAGCCGTCACCCGCGCCGCCGGAGGTCTGAATGTACCCGGTGCTGTTCGAACTGGAACTCGGCCGTCTGGGGACGTTCACCATCGGGACCTACGGCCTGTTCTATGCCCTCGGGTTCCTCGCGGGTCTGCGTCTGGCGGTCGGCTACGCGAAACGCGAGGGGATCGAGACCACCCGGATCATCGATCTCGGCATCGTCACGCTGATCGCCGGCTTCGTGGGCGCCAAAGTCCTCCTCTATCTCATCGACTGGCGCTACTACCTGGAACATCCCTTCGAGATGGTGCGCAGCCTGCGCTCGGCGGGGGTCTTCTACGGCGGGTTCCTGTTCGCGGCCGTGGCGGCCGTCTGGTACATCCGCCGGCACTCGCTGCCTCTCGGGCGGATCACCGACCTCGCGGCGCCGTCCATCGCTCTCGGGCAGGCGATCGGGCGGATCGGCTGCCTGGCCGCCGGCTGCTGCTACGGTCGCCCCTGCGACCTGCCCTGGGCGGTGACCTTCAATGACCCGAACGCGTTCCGGCTGACCGGCGCGCCGCTCGGGGTCGCCCTGCATCCAACGCAGATCTACCATGCGCTCGCCGACCTGCTGGTGCTGTCGGTCACCCTTGTCGCCATGCGCCACAGGAAGCGTCCCGGCCAGGTGTTCTGGATCTACGTCCTGGTCCACGCGGTCCTGCGCTTCGTGGTCGAGTTCTACCGCGGCGACACGGCCCGTGGCCTGTTCCTGGGAGACCGGATCTCGACGTCGCAGATCCTCTCGATCGTCGCGGTCCTCGTGGCCTCCACCTGCCTGGTCCGGCTTCGACGGCAGGCTCCGGCCGGCGACCCGCGCCGGCGTCCGTGACCTCCGCACCTTCCGACCCAGCGGCGGCCGATCCGATACGGATCGACCTCCCGGCCCGTCACCGTGGCGAGCGGCTCGACCAGACTCTCGCAGCGATCCTGCCGGACCAGAGTCGGGCCGCTGTCCAGCGTCTGATTCGCGCCGGCCACATCCGTGTTTCCGGACTGCCGGCCCGCGCCGCCTACCGCGTCCGCGGCGGCGAGACGGTCGAAGTCGTATTCCCCCCGCCCGCCCCGTCCGGATTGCTGGCGGAGGACCTGCCGATTCGGGTCATCCACGAGGACGAGTCGGTGATCGTCATCGACAAGCCGGCCGGCCTCGTGGTGCACCCGGGAGCGGGGCGTCGACAGGGAACGCTGGCCAACGCTCTCCTGCACCATTGCCGTGATCTGTCGGGGATTGGCGGCCGCCTGCGGCCCGGAATTGTCCACCGGCTCGACCGCGACACGTCCGGCGTCCTCGTGGTCGCCAAGAACGATCAGGCGCACCGCTCGCTCGCTGCCCAGTTCAAGACCCGCGAGGTGCGGAAACTGTACGAGGCGGTCGTCTGGGGTTCACCTCGGGCCGGCAACGGTAATGTCGACCGGCCAATCGGGCGGCACCCCACCGCCCGGGTCCGGATGGCGATCGTCACCTCCGGCCGCCCGGCACGGACGGCATGGCGGGTGGCGGGGCGATTCGGGGCGGTCTCGCTGCTCGAGATCGCACCCGAAACCGGACGCACGCACCAGATCCGGGTCCACCTCGCTTCGATCGGTCACCCGGTCCTCGGCGATCCTCTGTACGGGGGAAGGCGGCCCGCGCCGCGAACGGACCCGGCTCTCGCTGCCGCCCTCGCCGGTTATGATGGGCTCGCCCTCCACGCCCGGAGATTGGGGTTCCGTCATCCCGTCCAAGGGGTGTGGCGCGAGTTCGAAGCGGCGCGGCCGGCGGCTCTGCAGGCCCTGATTGAGGCGCTGGAATCGGCCACCTCCGGGCGGTCGGTGGGGAGACCATGATGAAGATGAGAATGCGCTTCGCGGTGCTGGGGGCCGGCAAGCTCGGGAAAACGCTGGGGCACCTGCTGGCCCTGCAGGGCCATACCCCGACCGGACTGTCCTGCCGGACGCTCCGGTCGGCGCGTCAAGCGGCGGCCTTTGTCGGCGGCGGCGCGCCGACGACTTCGAACGTCCGGGCCGCGTCCGGCGCCGATCTGATCCTGATCGGGACGCCCGACAAGGCGATAGCACCTCTCGCGGAGGAACTGGCGCGCAGCAACCTGACCTGGTCCGGCCGGGTCGTGGCCCACACCAGCGGGGCGCTGTCCTCCACCGTCCTCGAACCGCTCCGCCGCCGCGGCGCCCGGGTCGCCTCGATCCACCCGCTCGCCAGCATCGCCGAGCCGCGCGCCGCACTCCAGAGGCTGCAGGGGACGCCGTTTGCCATCGAGGGGGATCCGCAATCGGTCCGGATCCTCCGGTCGCTCGTCCCCACCATCGGGGGCGTCCCGGTGGCGATTCCGGCCCGCGCCAAAGCGCTCTATCACCTGATCGCCTGTCTGCTGTCGAACGATCTCGTCGCGCTGCTGTCGATCGGCTTCGAGGCGGCCGCCGGATTGGGCCTGAGCCCGCGGGCGGCGGCGCGGCTCTACCTTCCGCTGGTCCGCGGAACGGTCGAAAACGTGGCCCGTCTGGGATCAGTCAGGGCCCTGACAGGGCCGGTCTCGCGGGGTGATCTGGCGACGCTTCGTCTGCATGCCGAGGCACTGCGCACGCTCCCCGGTGACCTCCGCAAACTCCACCGCCTTCTGGCCCTGCGGTCGGTCTCCCTGGCCCTCGAGGCGGGGACGATCAGCCGGGACGAAGGGGCCCGTCTGGTCAGGCAGTTTGGCTCGATGCCTTGATCGCTCTCCGGCCCGACACTAGATTCCAAGATCGAAACCCGGAGGGTGGAGTGTGCGCAGAAAACCGGGCAGCCGGTCAGCCCGCCAATTCTCCGAGAAGGACACAGACTCCCTTGCCCAAGGACTCAGAATAAAGACCGGGCTTGTAGACGCATACCTCGGGGTAGGTGTTCGGGTTCAGGATGATGCAGCAGCCGCACTCGTCACCGGTGCAGGTGAAGAAACTGGAGTCGCTCGAGTCGTAGGTCAGCACCGAGACAGCCGGCTTGCTATCCCAGGTGTCGAGGTTTCCGTCCCGGTCGACAGCGTCGATCCGGAACGTCAGATTCGTTCCCCCCTCGATCGTGATCGGCACCTGTTCCCTGACCGTCATGATGCAGTCGCGCAGGAGGTCCGGCGGGCCGGGGGGAAGGAATGCGAGCGCCCGCGTGAAGATCCTGTCCGTCTTGCTGGCATCGTTCGACGTGACCTCGTAGATCTTGCCCCCCTGGCAGTAGCATTCGGTTTCGTTCACCACGCAATCCTGGCCGACTCCCGAACCCTGCTCGGCCTGGGACTGGGGGAACCGGTTCTCCGACCCGTCGTTGAAGAGGACCAGCGTGCTTTCCTGGGTGCTGTCCGGCTTGACGTAGCTCGCACCGACGAACAGGACGTTCGCGATCCCCTCGGGATCGTTGACGGTGACCTGGAAGACCGCCTCCGTGTACCTGCCGACAATGATGACCCCACCGTCCACCTGGACGTCCGGCGGCACGCCAAATGCGCACAGACGCCCCTTCAGGATGGTGGTGAAATCGCAGGTGACGGTCGAGGTCTGCTGAGCAGGGTCGGTCACCGACACGACCTCGATCTGAGGCGGACTGCCGAACAGCGTATTACCGACAGGGACATCCTCGGATTTGCTGCAGCCAGTCAGTACCATCAGGCCAGCGACCGTCGCCGTGGCAAGCACCCGTGCGCGCACCATCAGAACGATTCCTCCTGGAGGCCTTCGGGCTTCCTGCACGGTCGGGGCTTTTCACCGGAAACCATTGAAACCAAGCCCTTTCTGGCCGCCAACCACCCCAAAGGTTTGCTAAGTGTACGGGGAGGCCATGGACCTGTCAAGGAGGATTCCCGGAGCGCTGCGGGCCGGATACAGCATTGTCAGCGCCGTCGCCGCGGCGTCGGCCGGCCGACAGCCAGTGGTCCGCGATGAGCGGCAAAACCATCCTCAGCGGTGACCTCGCCGCGTTCGGGCTGGCCGACATCTTCAACCTGCTCGGCATGACCAAGAGGGGCGGCGTCCTGCGCCTGACGCGCGGCGCCGAGAGCCGCACTCTCCACTGGGACGCCGGCGAGATCGTCTTCGGGCGATCGAATTCGGTGCGCGACAGTCTCGGGAATTTCCTGGTCCGCAAGGGAATCATCACAACTGAACAGAATGCGGTCTCCGCCTCCAAGATCGACGAGAGCACCCGGCACGGCAAGGTCCTCGTCCGCATGGGGTTCATCACCGCCGACCAGCTCCTCTGGGCCGTGAAGCAGCAGGTCCTGGAAATCGTCTATGCGCTGTTCCACTGGCAGAGCGGCTATTTCGAATTCGTCGAGGGCGAGACCGACGCGAAGGAAAAAATCACCCTCTCGATGTCGACCACCAAGGTCATCATGGAGGGGATCCACCGCCTCGACGAGTGGGGAAAGTTCCGCGCCGTGTTCCCGGACGAGTCCGCGGCGCTCGAACCGGTCCTGGCGGCGCCTGCCGTGGCGGGCCGCCCCCATCTCACGCCGGACGACAAGAAACTCTTTTCCCTGGTGGACGGACGTCGATCGCTCACCGAGGTGATCACCCTGTCGCGGATGGGCGAGTTCGAGGCGTACATGTCGCTCTTCGCGCTGCACTCCGCCGGCGCGCTGCGTGTCAAGGCGGCGCCCGGACGAATCCGCCAGGCCGCCTACTGACACCCGGGCGCCGCCCCGCGATTCGGGGCCGGCCACCGCTTACCGATCGAGCTGCGCCACGCATTCCACGTGATGGGTGTGCGGGAACAGATCGATCGGTACCACCCGCGTGACCCGGAAGCCCCCGGTCGAGACGAGGGTCTTGAGATCCCTGGCGAGTGTTCCGGGGTCGCAGGAGACATAGACGATTCGGCGGATGCGGGCTTCGGACAGCAGTCGCGCCGACCGATCGGCCAGACCGGCGCGCGGCGGATCGACCAGAACCGAGTCAAACTCGCGATCCCGGAGCAGGGCGGGCAGGACTCCGGCAACTTCGCGCCCCACCAGCCGCGTGTTCGTCAGACCGTGACGCGCCAGGGCGTCGCGGGTGGCGGCGACGGCAGAACGCATTCCTTCGACCGCCACCACATCAGCCGCCCGCCGCGCCAGCGGCAGAGTGAAGAAACCGACCCCGCAATACAGCTCCAGGACCCGGTCCGCCGCCTGCGGATCCAGAAGATCGATCGCCAGCTTCCTCAAGATCGACCAGCCACGCACGTTGGGCTGGAAGAAAGCGCCGGCCGGCACCCGCAGCCGGTCGCCATCGACCTCGACCTCCAGGAAGTCCCTGCCCGCCAGGGTGAGGAACCGCGGCCTGCCCTCCGCCACCGGGGACCATGTCCCGACGACCCCGACTACCACGGGGAAGCCGGCCATCAGGTCGACCGCCAGCGCCCGCATCGCCGGTCCCGGCGCCACGTCGAGCGCCAGGGTGATCAGGATCTCCGCTGCCTCGGGGGTCACCTGGATCGAAACCCGCTTCACGGCGATTGGGATCTCGCGGGCGCCCAGAGCGGCCTCGATCCCTTCGCGCACCCGGTTTCCCGCCTCCGGCAGGATCAGGCAGTCCGGCACCGGCTCCAAGACCGCCGGTTCCCCGCGCCGGTGCAGCCCGAGAACGGGGGTTCCATCCGGCCCCGGCCCCCGGTCAAAGTCCATGCGGAACCGGTACGGACCGCTCCCCTCCACGACGATGGTGGGGGCGATCGTCTCCGGTTCGCACCCCGCGATCCGCTCCAGGAGGGCAGCGACCTGCCCGCGGCGCATCGCCGATTGGGCCGCCAGACCCAGATGCTGGAGGTCACATCCACCGCAGGCCCCGTAATGACGGCAGGGCGGTACGGATCGGTCCGGGGAGGGACGCAGCACGGCCTCGCAGCCGGCTTCGGCGTGCCCGCGGCGCACGCGCCGGATCCGGGCTCGGACCCGTTCGCCGGCCAGACCACCTTCCACGAACACCACGAACCCATCCGGAGTGCGGCCGACACCGGCACCACCCCAGGCCAGATCGGTCAGCTCGAGTTCGACCAGATCGCCGGCGCCCACGGGTGCCGGTCCACGGGCATCGGTCATTCCTTGTTCCTCCGGGGACCCGGCCTTATATTCCCCCGGCCGGCCATCCACCCACGGCCGCAGGGAGACCCATGCGCCGAAGAGAACGCCGCAAGATTGCCCCCCTCGAGGAGGATCTGCCCGAGGCCAGCGATCCGGCCCGACGCGTCCTGTCGATGAAGGACGTCGCCCCGAAGGACACCTGGACGCTGTTCAAGATCATGGGCGAGTTCGTCGAGGGGTTCGAGACGCTGCGGCCGGTCGAGCCGGCGGTGTCGATCTTCGGGGGCTCGCGCGTCCGCCGCGGATCGCGTGACTATCGTCGCGCCGTGGCGGTATCGCAGGCCCTGGCGCGGGAGGGGTTCTCGATCATCACCGGGGGCGGTCCCGGGATCATGGAGGCGGCCAATCTCGGGGCGCGGCGGGGCGGTGGACGATCGATCGGACTGAACATCCGCCTGCCGTTCGAACACGCGCCCAATCGTCACATCGACACCTTGATTCACTTCAACTACTTCTTCGCGCGCAAAGTCATGTTCATCAAGTACGCCTGCGCGTACGTGGTCTTCCCGGGCGGCTACGGGACCCTCGACGAGGCCTTCGAAGCACTGACCCTGGTGCAGACCCACAAGATCGACAATTTCCCTGTGATCATGATCGGCCGGGACTACTGGAAGGGGATGGTGCGCTGGATCCGCGCCCGCATGCTCGGCGGAGGCCTGGTCACCCGCGAGGAGCTGCGGCTGTTCACGGTCACCGACGATCCGCAGGAGGTCTGCCGCCTGGTCCGTCGGGGCTATCGCCAGCGTCTGCAGGCGAACGGGGTGCGCCGGGCCTCCTGAGTGCGGCCGCGCCGATCCCGTCTCAGTGCACCCGGCCGCCCTCCGCGGCCTGGCTCGAATCGAGCAACGGCCGCCGGCCGGCAAACCCGTCCGGGATCCGGTGCCAGTGACCGATCCCCTGCTCACCGAACTTCCAGCACAGGAAGACGATCTCGCTGTTGAACAGACAGGGGAAGTCGATCAGGCCGATCTCGGGACCGTTGACGAGACAGCCGGAGGAGTGGATCCGATCGATGACATGCTTGACCTTCTCGAACAGACGCGGCGCCACCGCCCGGGTCTCGAGAGCCCGTGCCAGTTCGGGACTGCCGAGCGGCAGGCCGGACTGACTCGCCGCCGTCTCGACCTCGGCGCGAATCTCCTTGAAGGTATCGACCATCTCCTTGACCTGCGGCTGGATCATCGACAGCAGGGCGTTCGCCTCTTCGACGGTGAACAGGCGGGGCAATCGCTGAGCGGCATCCATCGCAACGGGCCTCCGCCGTTGATTCTAGCCGGGCCGGGCCGCCCGGGCCAGAGTCCCGCCGGCTCCCGGCTCCCGCAGGCGGATCGCGCAGGAACAGCACCAGTCGAACCCCCGGGCGCAGTCGCCAGGTCGACCGGCTGTAGGCCGGCCCAAGACGGAGGGCGAGCAGATCCGCCTGGTCCTCCCGCGCGATCACCACCGGGTCGTCCGGATCGTCGATCATCCGACCCCAATAGGCGACCGCGGGAAAATCGCGCAGGTACCAGTTGAGCGGCAGGTAATCGGGCGACAGGATCGCGATCGGCAGGGCGCGCCCCTCGGGACGGGCGGCGGCGTACTCCCCGACTCGCTCGATCAACCGGATCGCCTCGCGG